>JAGLVB010000025.1 GCA_023134135.1 Candidatus Aenigmatarchaeota archaeon | reverse complement strand
GGTACCCGCTGCTGGACAGGTAGTTGGGGCTCTTGCGGTTGTTCCTATAGTGATACCTGTGATGAAAGCGGAACAGGGACAAAATCGAGAAGCTACAAGACCTGTTCCAGTGGTTCCTGTTCATCTTCCGGCAGTGAATCAACAAGTTGTACCTGTTCCAGAAGTACTGGTGCTTGCTGTTTGGCAGGCAGTTTATTAGACACAAAATCTGAATGCGAAGCTGCGGGTTGCGACTGGTTTGAAGATACAAAAGGATGTTGTGATGCAGGATTAACTAGTTGCGGTTACTCATCGGGCAATTACGCTTGTTCTATAAAATCTGCCTGGTCTATGAAATGGAATGGAGAAAACTGTGAATGTACGTATTGCGATTGTAGTTGGTGTTGTTGCCCTCCTCCATCTCCTTTTATCTATATCTACAACGGCTCTTCCTATAAATTTATTTCTGATTTTATAGCAGGTGCAATTTCTCCTGAAAAAGAATATACTTCTTTCACAGATATTTCAAATTCTGCAATGGAAAATAATAGATACAAAATAAAAATTACAGAAGAACTGGACGAAATAACCTATTTAGACAAAATTTATTTGAAAATTACTGACATGAAAGGAAATAATAGAATAATATACAATGTTGAACCTTATGGGAACTTACCATTGATTGGGAAATCAGATGATAATTATTTAATCTTGAACAAAGGTGATGAAGTATTTCTTGAGTTTGATGCCCCTGAATTAAAACAGGGTTATAAAAGAAAAATAGAATTTGCTGCTGAAGGATATTATATTGAAAATCCAAAATCCAAAATATTAAGTTCTAAACAAACAATAAATTATAAATCAGCACACAATGAAGATATATGGGTATTTCCTGGATTAGAAAACCCTTTTGAGAAATTTTTGAAAGAAAATAACAAAAAACACAATTCTTTATACACAGATTATGTTAAAGTTGAAGTTAACTCGCAATCAAGCACCTCTCATCTTTCACAATTTATTTCTGAGAATTTCCAGAATATACAGGAAGATTTATTTAAGGATGATTCGGGGAGAACTCCTGTAAAAGATATTTTAATTTATCCGTGCAGGGCAAAAGTTCCAAATGGAATTGAGGTATCAAATTTATATAAGGATGTTAAGGATTTTGAGGGGAAAGAGATTTATTGGGATGATTGCAGCGGCAATACTGAATTTATCCGCTTGGAATATCTGGATTGGGACCCTAATATACACAAAAACTCAACATGGTTTTGCATGGAAGAAGATGGAAATTATTATCTCTACAATCCTTATGCTTTTTGCAGGCTGGACGGGACTGAATTGCCTGTTTCTCCAAAACCAACTTATTTAAGAGGGATAATTCCTTATTCTAATTTTGCAAAAAAAGTGGATAATATTCCTTTTTATCTCGGACCCTTATGGATTCCGAAAGAAGGTTGGAATATATATTGGGCAAGAACTCCGGAGTTTGATTATAAAACTTACAAAGAATCTGCATGGGTGTGCGCAGTCAGCATAATTGATAATGTAATTGAAGCCATGAAAAATAATGAAGATGTGATTTTTTTCAAGAATATGGAAATAAATGGAGTAACGATAACTTATAATTTTAATTAATCTGCTATTATTACATTAACTAAAGTAAATTATGTGGGATATATCTACAAATCAGATAATTGGGATTTTGTTTGTTATGATGACTGCGGTTCTTATATTTTTGTTGTTTGCGGGGAAATTAAATGTTGATTTTTTGTATAATATAGCTTCCATAATTATTAATTTCACCAGAGGCGCTTTGTTGAACCCGTCAATATCATGAACAGAAGTTCTTTTTTAATTCTGGTTTCCCTTGTTTGCATTGCCATAACTTTGGTTGTTGGCATCTCTTTTTGGAATGTAATTATGAGAGGGTCTATGGATGTGCCAATTTATGATGATGTGAGGGAGAGAACGGATATAATCCTTTCTGACAGGATTCCTATTGGTTGTTTTATCCCTCCTGATTCAAAGGCGGAGGATGTTTACACCTCAGTTTTCAATGATAATGATTTAAGAGAATCTTGTCTGGAAATAGGAAAAGAAATGTATATAGAACCCGGTTTCTGGGATGAAAATATAAATAATAGTTTAAAATATGGAATTAAATTAAATGGTTACTGCAATGATTCTGATAGGAAAGGATGTCTTTGTATGAAGGATGATTTTCCTGGTTGGAGTGAAGATGGTATGCTTTTGATGAGAAGGAGCCTTGATTTTGGAACCGAATATGAACCTGTGAGAGCAATAGGCGAGGAGTTGAATAAACAGGGATTTGTAGGTTTGAAAAACCAGCCTTCTGTTTTTGTTGTAATGCTAGGGGAAGAGCCAAAACTTTCAGTTTATGGGGGAATGAAATTAAGAGGGGATAGAACTGTTGAGAAAGTTACTGCTGCGCTTTACAAGGGAACTGTTAGTGATGATGCAAACAGGATTTCAGAATTTACCGGAATAGAGAGGAGTTGTTATTGGGGGGATAAATGGACAAAATATCAATCCTGCAGAAATTCCGCTTCAGAAAATTCAAAAATTGATTGCAGGATGAAATACGATTGTTATACTGATGAAAGATATTATAATGAGAATACTTCGACAATATGCAAGAATTATTGTGATGTTGATTTTACGGGAAATGAAGCAAATTGCATGATTGGTTGCGGAAAGGGAGAAGAAAGAGAATGTTATAGGAAATGTTATGTGAAAACCGGAGATGCTGATGAATGCGCTCGCGCTGGGGTATGTGATTGTCTTGAATGCGTTTCAATTGAAGAATATGATTTAATAAATAATTTCTGCGAAGGTTTATCGGGAGATGTAAAAAAAGGATGCGAAAATTTTACATATTTTGAAAAATCAACTTTTCAGGTAAATTCCTCAGAGTATACTAATTTTAAAATAGGTGATTTGGAATGGACAGGCGGAAACTATAAAGGTCTTGCATGGGTTGTTTCAAAAATAACAACAAGAGAACAGCACCCGGGTGATAGTTGTTATAATCCAAATCATTTCAATTGTTATTACAATTGCTGGGAGGGTGTTTGCGAGGAGGCGAGAGATGCTTCACCAAGTCCACTGGATTTGGTAAAAGCTTTGTGTGATTTTCAGGATAGCAAACTTTTGACAGGAGGTATTACAATACCTTATGATATATCAGGATCTGAAATATGGGCTTTAGGGGTAGAGGCAAGAACTGAATGTGAAGACTCCTGTAAGTGTTCTACAACGAATAGAACAGAAACAGAAAATACTTTTATTCTTTGCAGGAATTTTTGCATTTCAAGGGATGGTTTTTATAAAGATACGGAAAAAGTTAATAGTTGTGTTAATGGATGCGAGTGGGCTTCAAGAATTTATGATAAACCTGAATATCTGGAATTTGAAAAAAATGTAGATTTGGTTTTTGTTGTTGATACCAGCGGGAGTATGTGCCAGTCAGGTTCAAATGAATGGAGCAGTTTATGCGGCATTATAGAGAGTATAGTTGCCAGTGTCGGGGAAGAAGATTATATCGTTGATGTAACTGTTTATGGTTTAGGAAGCAAAAAATGCGGTGGAACAAATTATTGCGCAGATAAAATAATCTCAGGTCATTCAGAAAGCTGGGGTCCGGGAGCGGAGTGGGCTATAAAAAATCACCCTTGGAGAGAGGATATTTTATCAAAGATTGTGTTTGTTGTTGGTGATGAGGGACCTTATGCAGGAGATCCGTGGACCCCACAAAATGACAGAGATTCTGTTGAGAACGCAGTTATTGCGGCAAATGATAATAAAGTGACAATTTTTGGTTTGTGGGGGATAGGTATAGCTGAGGGTCTAAAGGATTTATTCAGGGATATTTCAGAACCAACAGGAGGAAGCGCAACCAAATTTGATACAGCAGATCCTTCTGAAGTTGTTGAACTTATTACTGATGCAATTAAAAAAGATATTGAATTTGAACTTGGTTATGGTAAATATGAGGAACTTCTTAGGAATTCTCTTCCCGCGGATAGCCCTTATATCTGGAGAGAAGTTTATGAAGAAGTTTTTTCAAATTTAGTTTATATTGTTGACTGGAAAGGCAGTGCTTCTTCATGGAGTCCATGGTCTTATCCTTGTGATGGGAACTGGGATAAAATCTGCACTTCAGATACTAGTTATAATAAATCCTTTGAATTAAATCCAATGCTTGAAGAAATAAAGGATTTGTATTGATTATGAAAGGAGATATTCATGTTAAACCTATTATCTGGGTGTTGATGTTTTTAGTAATATTAACTGTATTCCTTCTTTTACTTACCGGGGGTATTGTTCCGATTGTAGATTCACTTGCTGAATCATTGTCAAGCGCATTATTAATATATATACCAATAATGTCTTAGATTATGGTTAAATTATACAAAGGTTTGGAAAATAAATATTTGTTGGAAATTATACTTCTGGCAATATGTCTTGGTATTATAGCTTGGTCTATTATAGGAACTCAAATAGGCTATGTAGCTCCTTTTCAGGGAAATATTACTTTGAGGAGTTCCTGCGATATGTGGGATTGCGAGGAACCGATTCCTCAGGATATACAAAAAGGATTTAATTGCGCTACTGTAAGCGGTTGCAAACAGGAATGCAGAAATATTGGTTCTTCCCAGCTTTTGTGCAAAAAATGAAAGGAGATGAAGGAAAAAGTCCGGTGTTGATAACTATTTTAGTAGTAATTTTACTTTTTGTGATGGTTGCCAGTCTTGGTTTATTCAAAAATTTTGCGAGCAAAGAAGGAACTTATGAGAAAATGGGAAATCCTCTTGTGTGGGGCGGAGAAGAACTCATGGAAATGGTTTCAGGAAAATATATTAAAATTTATGAAGAATTTCTGAATGAAGTGCAAACTGTTTTTGTTTATGATGAACTTGAAAGAGAATGCGCAAACTGGTTTTCAACTTGCACCGAAAACAATCCGGTCAATCCAAGGAACCCCTGGACCAAACTAGATATTTCTGAGAAAGATTTGGAATTGATGGTTCACCTTAATTGTGATTGCATGACTCTAGGAATAAAAGGACTGATAAAAACATGGGAAAAAGGAAGCCCTGAATTTAAAAAAAGAAATGATTTTGAAAAATGCAATCTTATCAAAAATGCTTGCGGTTCTGTTTTGGTTGAGCGGATTTATAAATAAAATTCTTATCTTTGACTGAAGATTTATAGTTTTTATTTACCAAAAATACTTTCCTGCAATTCACCGAAGATTGGAATGCCTGAGAAATCCAGATTAATCACACCCAGATAATCACTTAGATAAATTATAAACCCCACTACAAATATTATCAGACCAATAAATAAGAGCAAATTACCTGTTTCTGAAGATTCCATAATTTAATGCGATTAAATATAATTATAATATTGAGAATTTATTTCAATTAATTAAAGAACAAAATAATCATTTTAGATTGCTATAATTATCATAATATAAGTATATTTATGTTTGTCCGCAATAGAAAGAAATTAAAGGGTATTGAGGTGGAATATTTCTTCTTTATTTTTGGTCTTATATTTGCGGTTATGATTCTTGGTTTGTGGCAGCAAATGGGGTTTTCTTTGGCTACTGAAAGGATGAGCGAACTAAAGATTAATACAGTTTATCAGATAAAAAATATCCTGCTTTTGATGCAAATTGCGCCAGTGGAAACTTATACCTGCGCAAGTCTAAAAAACTGCAATCAAATAAGCATACACAGCAATTATATTGGAATCTGGGGTCCTGCAAACGATTATTTTGAAGAGGGAAATTATCTGTCAGATTCTTTGATTGGAAATATGGAATTATATTCTAAGGATGATTCAGGGGATTGGGTATTGGTTGGTGATACTCCTTATACTACCGCTTGCGGTTCAGGCAATCAGGTTTTATTTGTTTGTTTCAAGAAAATAGATGAAAGAGTTATTTATATTTCAAAATTAGTTGGTGTTGGAAGATGAAAGGAGTAATAACTTTGGCTTCAAATGTTATTGGGTATGTGGTAATCCTGGCAATCTTTGTTGGCATTATGGCTACAATGGCAATGTTCTGGTTTAATTTTCAAACAATTCCCACAGAAGTGCCTGAAAAAGCAACAACCTGCGATTTTGCATATATGCTTTCTTTGTGGGATGAGGCAACAGTTTATCCAAATATTTTTAACAAAACCTTTCTTGAGACCTGGAGTGTTAATCCAAATGAAACAGCAAATTCTATTTTTGAAAATGTTAGTGATTATTTTTTGCCGAGGTCTGATTTTTTTGTTCATATAGCTGACAGCGATGGAGAAGTTTATTCTTTATATGTTCCTCCTGAAAGCAAGTCAGTGTATAAATCCTGCGGGGAAGCTTATATGTCTGAGAAAGATTTTGAAAAAATAAAGGGTACCAATCTTGAAACAATTATTGTTGAGAATGGGAATATAAAAACTTTTAAAGGTGAGCCCGGGATTATACCTCGAAACAAGATTCATTCAATATGTTCCCTGACAACATTCATGTCTGATGAATCCGATGTTGAGATTGGAACTATGGTTGCGGGATTGACAACTAATTTAGCAACTAAATTAAGAGAAGGAATTTATCGAGTAGGTGTTAAAAATGAATCCAAGGCTTTTTATGAATTAGGCGGTTATCCGAGCGGATGTCTGGTATATGGAGGTTCTAATGAAGTAAAGGCTAAAAGAAGTCTCCTTGATTTTTTAACAGGTAAATGGATTCTGAAAATCCCTTATGTTGGTGATTTAACTTCATGGATAGATGAAATCATAAGTGGGATACCTTTTGTTGGGAATATATGGAGCTGGTTTAAAGATGTAGAAGAAGATGTTGGAACCTGGGTGGTGACAACAGAAGTTCATGCTGAATGCGGTTTTAATTGGGGTTGGGATGAAACAACCAGAGTTCTTTCTGTTATTCCTTCAAATTTGTGGAAATCTGAAATTGACTGGACTAAGCGTTCAGTTACTACCTGCGAATTTAATACAAAAATTCCCGAGAGAATTGTTGAAGAAGGCGAATTGTTAGAAAAACTTTGCAGACCAAAGGAAGCGCATAAACATTATTGGACATTCCCCGGGGGATTGGAAAAATTAAATTTTTTTCTGAGAGTGGGAAAAGTAAAGGATACTTGGACAGAAGATAATAAAATAGACTTCTGCGAGAGTAGATGCAGGTCAAGCGCGCCGTGGTATGTGGATAAAGAGAACTGTGTTGAGTGTTGCACAACAAAATATTCAATAAGCGTGCATGGCAAATATGCGAGGTCTCAATTGCATCTTTTTAATAATATGCCGGATGATGCAATTGATATAGAATATATTATTGCGAAGGATAGTGTATTGGAAGAGCATGGAATTATTGATGATGTGCCGAGAGAGGAATTATTAATTATCTCAGCATGCGATTCCTGGCCAACAGTTTCAGATTGCGGCACTTCTGAGCACTGTTATGGTCAGCATTGCGTTGATTATGGCGCGGGAGGGAGATGCCATATGTGTTCATTAGATATAGAAGATTCTTTTTGTTCGCCAAATTATTTAGAGAAACCCCCTTCAGTGGATGAGGGATTATATTCCTGCCAGAATGTTTATAGTCCTCTGTGGCCTATACAAGAAGAGATACCAGAGTGTGTTCCTGTAATTTTAGTAAATGCTACTTTTGAGGGCAATGAAATCGGAGAGAGAAGTAGTTATTATCCTTATCATCGGGTAAATAACATTATTGATTGTTTTGCAAATCCTAATGCGGAAATAATCTGGAAAATAAATGCTACGGGTCTTTGCTGCGCTAATTTGGCTGATGCTATGGATGGAGATGGGAACCCTGTTATAGCGGAGGACGGAACGCCATTAAAGGAATGTAAGGAACCAACTGAGTTCTGTCCAAAAATGAAATTATGGTCAAGCATAAATTCTTCAAATGTTGTTGTATTAGATGAGGAAAGGTACATTTTTGAGATAACCCAGAGAGTCTGCAGGGGAAAGTATCCATATAACAATGCAGAATATGTTTCTATTGTCGGCACTCATCCTATTGGTAATGAAATAATAGAATATATTTTGAGGGATTCTGAGGTAGAATTAACAAGTCTTCCACCAGAAGAAGAACCGCCATCAGGAGAAAAATCATGCGATGGTGTTTCTATTTCAGAAGTCACTCATGAAATTAAACATGATTGGATTGGAGATGATGAAATAGATATTTATGTAAGTATTGAAAATACTGGAACAGGGTATTGCAATATCAGGGCTTTTGTATATGATGCTGATATGGATGAGAAAGAGCATGAGCCAAACTGGCCAAATTATAGAACTGTTAATGCAGGGCAGACAAAGATAATCAAACTGACAAGTGATTGGGATATATGGGGAGTTAGTGATTTAAATGGTGAATATACTATTACAATAGAAAACGATATAGGAGATGAACTAGATAGAATGGGTCCTATAAGTGTAGAAGAAAACTGCAATGCTATTTCTGTTTCAGTAACTCATGAAATTAAACATGATTGGATTGGAGATGATGAAATAGATATTTATGCAACCATTGAAAACACCGGAACAGGATATTGCAATGTGCAGGCATATGTATATCCTAAAGATGCCACAGAAAATATAGAATATGAACCAAACTATCCAAATTATAGAACTGTTAATGCAGGGAAGACAGAGATAATCAAACTGACAAGTGATTGGGATTCATGGGGTGTCAGTGATTTGAACGGTGAATACACTGTCAAAATAAAAGATGAAGATGGAAATGTATTGGTTACAAGTGATTCAATTCTTGTGGAGGAAGAAAATTGTGATGATACTTCTATTTCAGGAGTAACTCATGAAATAATACCTAATAGTATTCCTTTGTTGGATGATAATATAGATATTTATGTAAGTATTGAAAACACCGGAACAGGATATTGCAATGTGCAGGCATATGTATATCCTAAAGATGCCACAGAAAATATAGAATATGAACCAAACTATCCAAATTATAGAACTGTTAATGCAGGGAAGACAGAGATAATCAAACTGACAAGTAATTGGGATATATGGTGGGTTACTAGTTTGAATGGTGAATATACTGTCAAAATAAAAGATACAGATGGAAATGTGTTAGGTAATATATGGGGTCCTGTTTCTGTACCATGAGAGAAAAAATGAAAGGTGGAATAGAGCATCCGGTTGTAGCAACATTTCTGGTTATTCTGGGTGTGCTTGTGGTTTCATTGACTATTGGTTTTTATTTGAGAAGCGCTGTAACTGGAGAACCAATACAGGTAAAGACTTATACAGAATACAGGTGGATGAATTATTTCCCTTCTTCTGTTTTATTTTATCTTTCTTATCTTCCTGAAACATGGGATGCAATAAATGAAGTTGCGCAGTTGCCCTGCGATGAAGTCAAATTGAGAAAACGGACTGAATTTTATAATGAATTTTCTCCCAAATTATCAGAAGATTATAAAGAAGGATTTAATAAATTTAATGAACTGATGGGTAATTTGGAAGAACATACAAAAAAAGAGAAACATTCTTATATAATAAAAGATGAGAAAGGTTTGGTGATTTCCCTCGGGTTGCCCGGGGATAAGATAGATGTATTAAGGGCAACTGTTTTCCCTGAAGAATATCCTTACAATTGTTTTCACAAGGATATGCCCATATTTTCAAAGGAAGTTGATAATACAAGGGTTAAGTTTATTTTTTGTTGCGGGGATATAATAAATTGTTACGATTATCTTGCGGCTGCTGGAAGGAATGAATGTGTGGAAGACCCTTGCGGTATAGGTCCATGTAAGCTGGATATATGTGGAAATATAGAATTAATGGATCAACGGTCTGCTGAGAGATATAGGATTGCTTGTCTGGACAAAAAAGAAGGAGTAAGAGTTTGTGTATCTGATATAACTGATAGCATATGCACAATTAATGAAGCAGGGCTTTGCTCTGACGGATTGGATAATGACTGCGATGGATTTATTGATTGCGATGATATTATTGATTGTCTGGATATAGATAATGATGGAGATGGATATTCTCTTTGTTCTGGCGGTGCAGATCCAATAGATGACTGCGATGATAATTGCGCAACTTGTTATCCGGGCTCTACAGAATATACTTGTGCTGCTGATGGAAAAGACCAGGATTGTGATGGCGAAGTAGATGAATGGGATTTTGGAGAATGGTCTAATGTTGCTGAGTTGTGTGGTAATTATGAAGAAAGTGCAATAGAGTGGCTTGACAGAGTTGGTGAATTTCCAGGTTGTCCTACTTGTGATGCAGTTCGTGCCAGTGGTCCATTAAATTGTGAGAGTTGGGGTCCATATGAATGTACAGATGCTTTTACGGGAACTAAAGAGAGAGCTAATGGTCCTGGTTATGTAATAGGAGGTGCCGTTTATGCGAATGAATGTTCTGATGCTGTTCTGGAAGCAGGTGAAACTAGTGCATGTGATAAAAATGCAGATATTTTATTCATAGATGGCGCATGGGATGATTACAGGTGTTGGGCTGCTGAAACAGCACCAGAGGGCTGGTGTAAGTGGCAAGATTGTGAGGGTGGTACGGATGGAGTAACATACAGAACACAAGTAAGAGATGCACGGAGGAGATAATATGTATGAAAGTATGTATGCAAATCTTTTATTGGAGAAACTACAGGACTTTTTTGCAATTTCAAAAAATAAATAAATCAAAGAATATTTTATTTATTGCATTATTTCATAAAATGTTTTTGTAAAAATTAAATACGACCATAAATAAACATATTTTTTTAATTTTCATACAGGTTATATTATATGTAGGTCTTTTGGTTCAACATTTGGCAGTGTGATTCATAGACGAATCTATATAAATTTTTATTCCCTATTAATCTATGTTCGGATTAGGAATAGTTTATCAGGTAAAGTGCAGCCAAATCATGAATTTTGAAGCGCTTCGCCCATCCAATATGATAAGAAAAATCAAAAGAGTCAGGGAGGGTATCTGTACATAGAAACAAATCTGAAAAGAACCATTTTAGAAGATTTAGATCGATTTTTTAGAAATATTTAATCCAATGAGGATAACGTAACAAATTAATTGCTTAAAAAAGAAAATCTTATTATGGAAGAGCCTATTTTAGTTATATGTGTTGATAGAGATAATGATATCGGAGAAAAACTTGGAGTAAATGGACCTATCATTGGGAGGAAGGAATGTTTGGAAGTGGCGAAAAATCTTGCTCTTGAGGACCCGGGAGAAACTGATGCAAATTCTTTGTTCGGGGCAATAAAAGAGTATGATAAACTAAAAGAACAGGGTGAAAAAGTATATTTGGCCGCTTTTACAGGTGATAAAATTGTTGGCACTGAATCTGATGCGAAAATTGTGAGGCAGTTGGAGGGAGTAATTAAAAAATATAGTATCAAAAAAGCGGTCTTTGTTTCTGATGGAGCGGAAGATGAATGTTTGATTCCTATAATACAATCAAAATTGCAGATATTGTCTGTTGTAAAAATTGTTGTTAGGCAGAGTTCCCAGCTTGAGAGCGGGTATTATGTTGCTCTTAATTTTTTCAAGGATATTGTAAATGATCCTCAGGCAAGTAAGATTGTTCTTGGATTGCCTGCAATAACTTTGGTATTATATTCTTTATTTGGTGATTTGGGTTGGAGAGTTACACTTGGGGTGATTGGCGGTTATTTAATGATAAAAGCGTTCCACATGGAAAGATTTGTTATTAGTTTTGTCAATGAATTAACCGCAACTTTTTCAAAGGATAAGGTTTCATTTTTTTGTTATATACTTAGTTTGGCTTTTATTACTATAGGTCTTGTTCAGGGCTATAATAATTATAATTTGTATCTAAATTCAAATATTCTGGTATCTGGTTTAAGTTTTGTTCAGGGTTCTTTATCATATTTCTTTATTGCTATGTTAACGCTTTTAACAGGAAAATTGCTTTATATCTATGGTAAATCCTCAGAGGCTATTAAATATATTACCTATTATGCTCTAACTTTTTCTATCTATGTGGTTCTTGAGAATAGTGTCCAGTATATAATGTTCCCGGAATATAATCCTCTTTATCTGGTTATTTCAATTGTGCTTGGATTCCTGATAATATTCATTGCTATGATAACTGAGAGGATTGCTCAGATGGAGTGATTGTAATGATAGCTTAATTAATCAACAAAAACACAAATACCAAGAAAGTTTATTGAAAGAAATATTTTAGATAAATTAACCTTTATAACTTAGAACTTCAAGAATTGGTGTTGGGGGATTGATATGTTTCTCGGGGTTATTTTGATAATCTCCTAAATTATTATAGGCTTCCATTATAAATCCTTCAACCTGCGAATTAACTTCCTTTTTATCCGCTGATTGATATTCTGAAAGCAATTTTTCAATATTAACTCTTCCTTCAAAAAATGAAACATCACCACTTACAAGAACATCTACAAGTCCATATCTAGAATTATAACCTACAGAAAAACCTATACCTTTTGGCATACCTGGAAGATTTTCTCCATCAGTTCTTCCATAATTTAAAACCGTTTCCTGATAATCATCTCTTACCATGTATTAATATGTATTTACTACTATTTAAAGGTTTATTTTGCCTTTTTGAGGCGAGAGCAAGGCGTTCTTTAACCTTTAGCAGATTTTTAATTTGATAAAACACTTATTTTAATTAAACCAATATAAATAATTCTTTTGCCATCAATAAATTCCAATGCTAACGGTTTCGTTATACTTAGCATCAATACTATGTAACATATATACTCAACAATATATCTCACATTTACAGGGTGTGATATATACTACAACCTATATAATAAATAATGTAGTAATAGATAATATATATGTGATATATCTATTTAATTATATATATTCTATTACAATTTATACAAAATACCTATAAGGTCTCACATAAAAATAACCTTAATTAGCCCCTTTTTTTGGCGCTAAAGTGGTTCCGATACCATAGGGCTAAGCGTTCCAAAGATAGGGGAAATTTAGAGGATATTCTAATTGGCGCGTATTTGCCTTCTCTGTTGAGTATACCCAGTCTTTGCATCTTATTTGCGGCGTCATATGCAGTTCCCCGAGGCAGTTTATTTTTATCCACAATCTCGCTAATTGTTTTAGGTTCTATTGAGAGTTCTTTTAAAATAACCAGGGAAACCTTCCTCATCTGCTTTTGCGCTCCGGGAAATACAACAGAAACAAAGTCCTCAAGATCAAAATCATTTAGGTTTATTTTTTCGCTTTGATAGGTTGTTACTTCCATTCATTATTTACCGACAATATATATAAAGAGTGTTTTTTAGTTGTTTATTCTGTCGGTTTTTACCGTATGTATATATACTCTGTAGCAGATAGGGGTGATATCACAGTAAAAACTATTAAAAATACGAAAATCTGGTCTTTTGTCGGTATTCACTGAATTATTCTTCTTTTTTTGGAATTTCTCGTTTTATGGGTTTTAATTTTTCAAGCTTTCTTACAGTTCCTTCCAGCTGAATTGTTAAATCCTTCCCGTCTTCTGTTAAATCTATGTATTTTACTCTGCTCACTTTTGTGAATTTTACCAGTCCCAATAGGTTAAATTCATCTAATAACCTCACAGTATGCGAGTATGTGCAGTTTATTTCCTTTGACAGGACACTTACATATTTTGCTTTTTTACCTGTTGAACCTAAGGCTAATAACAGTTTTACTGGCTTTTCTCTTAAGAATAAACTTCTTGCCATATTATCTCTTTCTTTTTCGCTCCACATAATAATCTATAGTATATATATAAGTATATAAATATATAGGGTTCTGAGTACTTTTGTATGTTATGTTATTGTTATATTAGTAAGTATATATTAGAGAATATACTATGAAAAATATAATAAATTTTTGTTGAGGTGAAATATATACTCAAGAATATAGGTTATAGTTTAGTCTCACAATTGAAAATGTGAGAGTTGGGTGTTGGAAGTTGGTGAGGGGGTGTATGTGATGTGTTAGAGATAATATAGGATATATAGGTATTTAGGGAGATATATGGTAATTTTGGGATGGTTATTGGTTTGTGGATGTGAGAGAGTCTTGTGAGTTTTAGGTATTATTGTTGATTTGTGAGATATTGAAATACAATAAATTATTTAAAATTTTGTGTTAAATCGCAGGCACTTCATAATTCAAAGTCTTTACAGGAAATGCATTGCCACTATCATAGATAATCATCCCACTTTGCTTTGCATTTAATCTGTCTATAGAACCTTGAATTTCTTCATAAGTTATTGGTCCTTCCTGATTAAACAGTAGCACAGAATAAGCATCCAATATTTTTCTAGATAAAACAGGATCTATCTTACCCTGAAGGATTGATTGTTCAAACTCAATCTTGTTGTCAGGGAGAGCATACTTGATAATCTCTGTAATATAAGGGTCTCCTGATTCCACACTTATTATACTGCTTGAATACATAGGATTTCCTAATAAACAGGATTTAGGGATTTTATTGTAAATTAATCCGCAAATACTTTTTTCTGTTTCTAAGACCGAATTTATCAGTTCCACTGTTTTTTGAGCATCAAGAGGATTTTCTCTGAACTCCAGGTTTGCATTAACAACAATTTTTGCCCTGTGCCCTTCGTCCCTATTGCCAAGATAGAGATGTGAATCTATTTGATTGCCATCTATATAAATATCGTCAAAATCTATCCTGTCCATAGAATCATTTTTTTTAGTTGTGTTGAAGTTACAAACAATATTGTTTTCCTTAAAATAGTTTGTGAGTTCTTCACCTAATTTTATAATATCTCCTTCTGGTCTAAATCCTTCATCTGTCCATAAAATAGTAGCTATACTCGCAGCTTCAAAGGTAATTTCATTTTCTTCGGGAATTTTTGTTTTGGATTTGAATAGATTCATTGTATCACTAAATTAATATATAATAAAATTTAAGTTAATTCTATTTACGCTAAAAGTGCTTCGATTTAGTGTTTCAGTTTTTCAAGAGAGTTTATAGCATCTTTGACTATCTTAGAAAGTTCATTGTCAGGAATACTTGGAGAAAAGTATCCAGTTTTACATCCAATAGTATCATTTCTTTCTACTCTATTCGAAGCTTCCATTATGGGATCAAAAACAGTATCATAAAGATCACCATTCATTTCTCCAATCAAAATCTCTATTGGTTTGATAATATTCTCATAAATTTCAGGAATTTCTCTCCTCCTCCTTACTTCTTCTGGGGAAATAGGTAAAATAATTCCAGTTTCTGGATTATATCTAATTTCTGCAATATCAGAATAAGTAGTTTTTTTACGATCTGAAATGCCATATTCAGATTCAAGAATGCCATATTCAGATTCCTTTTGGGAATATAATTGGTAGATTTGGACAATTCCCTCTTCATCGTCCCGAATGGTTATACCATACAATTCCATATCTCTCGCAATCTTTTTTTCATAAGGTAATTCTTCATTCATCTTAATTCACCTAAAAATAATATGTAAGAAAACTTTAAATATTGTTTAATTAGTTACCACCTTTAAATCATATAATTTTCATTTAAAACCCAAACAAATTAGTCTGTTTCTTCTTCTGTCCCAGTTTATCAATAAATTTCTGTACCCTCTCTTCAATGAAATTGTGTTTTTCGCACAAAAGTTCTTTTATTTTATCTGTCTGGAGTTTTGCGAATTCTATCTTGTAATCTTCGAAAACAGGGGGATTAAGGAAGAAATCATACAAAGTTTCTATACTTACCTCAAAGTCCCAGTTTACCTGTTTTTTTATGTTTTCAATGGTTTTTTGTTCTTTCACTAATTTTAAAGCCTTTTTTGGACCCAATCCTTTAATCCCGGGGTTGTAGTCAGTGCCAACTAACAGGGCAATAAGGATTAGCTGTTCTCTGCTTAGGCTTAGCTTGTTTAATTCTATGAGTTCAAGGTAGTCTGCCTTGCTTATGGACAGGTTTCTTACTGTTATTGGAGAGCCGAACAGCACTGAATCAAAGTCCTGCGAGGCAAGTCCCCAAGCTTTTCCATCCATGCAGATTTTTGCTGCCTGGGCTTCTCCTTCGCTTTTTGCCTGTATTACGGGAAATCCCAGATAAGTTAAGAGATTTTTGCTCTCTTCAATAATTTCCTCTGACATTGAAGAGCTCATTCTTGCGTATTTTTTTGCATCTTCGATATTTCCATCTTTTAATGCAGTATCCCACTTTTCTTTTGCTTCAGTTCTTATATTTCTTCTCCTCTCAACCTCGGCTTTCTTGAAGTCCGGGGGTTTCCCATCAAACACAAACATCAGGTTAATTCCTTTTTCAGTTAAATTAATTGTCCTGTAAAATAATCCTGCTAAGTGAGATGTAATATTTCCTGATTCATCCATTAAAGGCGTTCCATCGTGCTGTCTTATAGAACTTAGGAACTGGTAAATAATATTGTAACTGTCAACAACCAAAGTTTTTCCAATTAAGGAATCAAAACCGATTTTCTGGCTTTCAATAATTGCTGAAAGATTGACGCCCATTTTATAATTAACAGATAAATTATTTGTTTATTGTTTTTTATGGAAAAACTCGGCAAGTTTTGGTTAGGACCAATATCTTCGGATGGGGCTAAATTTGAACCTTCAGATAAGTCTTTGCATGAGTCTCTTTTGTATTCAAGGGAAACAGGAGAATCTTTTAGAATTTACAGGATAGTTCGGGAAGGAGATTCAAGTTATGAAGGTATAATAAAATCAATGCACCTGCCGGTTAGTGAAGTGAACTATCGCAAAAAAGAACATGGGGGGCTGGAACTTGAACTTCTTGCATATGAACCTTATACAATGGAACATCCAAGGCTGAGGATTTTTGATAATTATTTTGAACTTGATTTGGATAAAAAATTGATAGTTCCTTCAAAGCGTCATATTGGAAGGTCTTTTGGGCAGGATGCTATTCCAGATTGGTATTATATTGGAACAGAAGACGATTTTATTCAGGATTTGGGGTATGATTTTTTAGAACAATAATTATATTGTTTTCATCCAATTTAGTTATTATTAAGAAAAACAGGATTTGATCTGTGTTAGCAAATACATATTAATTATGTTGTATCTATCCAAAATTTATTCAGAATATTTCTAACACAAGTCAAATTTTTTTAGTTGGGTATTTTTTCATTTATATCTCTATCACTTTACCTGCTCCTCCTTCAATATATTTATCCGGATATCGTGATTTTATTTCTGATTTAAACTGGGTGCAGTGAGTTGGACATATAAGTTTTAAATCCCGGACTAAATCGAAATCCCTGAATCCATGCAACCCCCCAATGAGTCCCACAGGATTTCCAAATTCTGATGCTGCTTTCAGAATGTTTTTAACTCCGGGATGAGAACAACCCGCAATTACAATCAATCCCTTTTCTGTTTTAACTGCAAGAGACTGTTCTATATTTCTGAGTTCACCGGTTGAAAAAATATTTTCATGGATTTCGAGAGGTTCTTTTATCTTAATTACTTCTGTTGCGCCATGCGGTTCCTGACACGATAATGGAACATAAACCTTAGTGGGGTTTATCCTGAGAAAATCCTCAAGCCCGCCAGTATGGTCCCAGTGAGAATGGGAAATAAAAACTTCTTCAATTTCAAGAGGGTCTATGTTGAGCTTTTTCATGTTGTTAAGTAGTATGGAACCATTTGCGCCGGTATCAAAAAGTATTTTCCTGTTATATATTTCTATAAGGCATGAAAACCCCCAGTCTGCTTTGAGACCTTCTTTCCATGTTTCATTATCGTAAATAATGGTAATTTTCATGTTATCGCCTATTGCATAATTTATATAATTTTTCATCAATATGTCCGTCCGGAAGCATCCAGTCCGGGCGCGGTTCTTTTCTCTTTTCCATCTGATAACGAACACAACTCTCCCAATCTCCTTTACAATATATTTCCACCCATTTTTTATCTAATTTTCCTTCTTCATAAAATCTTTTCATTGGACATGCGGGATACTATTTGCAGTCTTTGAGCAGTACTTTCATTTTATGATAATTTTTTGTCATTTCTTCCCTGAGATAATTATTGTAAAGAATAACAGCAGGATGTCGCAGAGGGAGTATTTTTTTATCTCCGGCCAGAAAAACCATGCCATAAACCGTGTGAAATTCTGGTTTAGGCGGCAATGGAAGGTCATGTTTTTCAAATATGTATCGTATGGCATAATAACCCAGTGGAATCAATACTTCCGGATTTATCAAATCTATTTCTTCATCCAGGTACTTGCCGCAAATCTCAATTTCATCCTGCTTTGGCTTCCTGTATTTTGGGAGCATGCATTTAACCAGATTTGTCATGTAAATCTCTTTTCTGTTGATATTAACCGCAGTCAGTAATTCATCCAGTACTTTTCCAGAAGGTCCGATGAACATTTTCCCTTCCCTATCTTCTTTTTCCCCGGGCGCCTGGGCAATTAGCATGAATTTGGCATTTGGATTTCCTTCCCCGCAAAGAGCGTTTATTCTGGTTTCCGACAGCAGGCATTTGTGACATTTCTGTATCTGTTCATTTAAATCCATAAGTCCCATTATAATACAACAATTGCAGGAGTTATTTAGAGAAGTTGTATTGTTGTTGGGTAAAATGGTATGATTAGAGAGGTTAAGGTATATAGAAAGTATGTTTATCTTATGGGAATTGTGGAATGGTCTGAAAAAAAGATTCGCAACCTGAGTATCTGGGAATTTTCACTTGTCAAAATTACGCTAATTTTAGTTGGCATTGTGATAGGCGCTTACATCTCAACCTTTGTCCAGCAGTATGTGTTGTATTTTGTTACTGTGATTGCAGTGCTTTATGCAGTGCTGTTGTATCGGGTTTTTGGGAAGAAGTGATTTATTGGAGAATTAAAGATTATGGTGGATAAAGATGAAATTTTGACTAAAGAAGAAGAGGCAATATTAGAGAAAAGTTTGATTGAACTTAAAGAAGGAAAAACCACTTCTTTGGAAAAATTTGAAGAAGAAATAATTTCCTATTGAGTATAGCTAAAATAATTATTTCTTTTGAATTTTTTAAAAGCTATTTTTCTCATAGATAAAGAGTTTTTTTCTTCGTTAGTCATCTCCGCAAAGGTTTTTTCATAGCCTTTTGGTTTAAAGATAGTGTCCCAGCCAAACCCGTTTTCTCCTTTTGCTTCAGGGACAATTTCTCCTTCAACTTCCCCTGAGAAAATATGAAAATTATTCCCGTCAAAATATCCAATGCTTGTTTTTGCGTAAGCGTTTTTGTTTTCGAATGAATCGAGGAGTTTTGGTATATTTTTATCGCTGATTGACTTTAACACCCATTTTATAAGAGCTCCGGGGAAACCATTCAGGGCTTTGAAATATAAACCAGTGTCTTCCACTATAAGGGGTTTTTGCAGTTTTTCGTAAGCTGAATAACACTTTGCTTCAATTACTTTGTCCACCTCAATATCCTGTATTTCAGGAACATCAACAGCAACACCCTGTATTTCAAATCCAAGTATCTCTGAGGCTTCTCTTAATTTGTTTTTGTTTGTTGTGGCAAATAGCAGTTCCATAAGAATAAAAGCAAGTATTTGTAATATAGATATGGGGTTGGATTATTTGAAAGTAAAAGAACTTTATAAGAAAAATAAAATTTACTCAGAAAAAGAAATCTCAGATATTGCTTTATCAAATGGAATGATTACTGTTGATTGTTTGAAAGATGAAGATATGATTAGCGTTGAAGAATGGGATGGTAAAGATTTGGGTGGATGGTGTTTGTTTGAATTTGATAGAGTGGGCGAAGATAAATTTTTGATGAGGTGGTCGGAGTTTGAAAAGTGTTAGTGTTCAAAAGGATTCGGGATTATTAACTAAATATATAGGAACTTTTATAACAAAATTAACTAAGTTATGAAAACGAGACATAAAATTATAATCGGAGATTCCCGTAATATGTCGGATATTCAGGATAAAAGTGTTAATTTAATGATAACTTCCCCGCCTTATCCTATGATAAAAATGTGGGATGAAATGTTTTCTGAGCAGAGTCCTGAATTAAAAAAGGTATTGGCAGATGAAAATGGGGAACATGCTTTTGAATTAATGCATAAAGAATTGGATAAAGTGTGGAAAGAGGTTTATAGGGTTTTGAAAACAGGGGGCATTGCCTGTATAAATATAGGGGATGCAACAAGAAGCATGAATGGAAAATTTCAAATTTATGCAAATCATGCGAGAATTTTAAATTATTGCTTAAGTCTTGGATTTCATGCTTTGCCTGAAATTTTATGGATAAAAGAGACAAACAAACCTGATAAATTTATGGGTTCGGGGATGCTTCCTGTTGGGGCTTATGTTACTCTGGAACATGAGCACATACTTATTTTGAGGAAAGAAAATAAAAGAGAATTTAGTACAACAGAAGAAAAATTCAACAGGCAAAGAAGCGCTTTTTTCTGGGAAGAAAGAAATGTCTGGTTCTCTGACAGATGGAGTGACATAAACGGGGTTTTTCAGGCAACAGGAAACAAAAAAGTAAGGGAGCGTAGCGGAGCATATCCTATTGAACTTACTTGCAGGTTAATCAATATGTTTTCTGTTCAGGGAGATACTGTTTTAGACCCTTATCTTGGAACAGGCACAACAACTCTTGGGGCTATGGCTTCGGGCAGAAACAGTATTGGTGTGGAAATAGACAAAAACTTTAAAGAAATAATTGATGACAGGATAAAAACTATTCTTGAACAATCCAATAATTACAATAAAAGAAGAATTGAAAAACATCTTGAGTTTGTGGAAAAAAGAAAAGGTGAGAATAGGGAAATAAAATATATAAATAATAATTATAATTTCCCGGTTATGACACGGCAGGAACTAAATCTTAAAATACCTGTATTGAAAGTACTTAATTCAATAGAAAACAATATTTTTGAAGTTGAGTATAATTAGGATAGTCTTTTAATTTCATTTCTTATTTCATCAATTATTTCCGGGTTTGCTATTATTTTCTTTTTTTCTTCAGCAACAGAGAATATGTAAAAAACATTACCACCATATTTTTTCTTAAATTTTTCATGGGTGGCTTTTTGCTGTTTTCTTTCATTTATTATCTGCGGGATATATTCATGACCTGTTGGTTTTATCTGAAGACCAATATATTTATCCTGAATTTTGATAAAGAAATCCACATTATAACCCCTGTCCCATTCATCCGGGGCAGGTTCAATTTTTACCCCCAATATTTCCTGTAATTGTTCGTAAATGGTCTGTTTTTCACTTGTATATCCATCATAGGTTCTGCTTATAACCAGATTTATGATGAAATTAATACAATCTTCTTCCTCAATGCTGTCTATTTCTGCCCTGAAAATTTCGGATATTTTGATATACAATTTTTTACCCAGTTCCACTAGATGGGATTTAGGACAAACATTTTTGTAATAATAGGTTTCCCATTCCTTAACAGCTTTTGGGGAACATTTCCTTATTTCTTCTGAAACTGCACCAACCTGTTTCTTTCTTGTAAGCCCCCAACGCATATTGGCACTATTTAAAATCCACTCTTTTGGCATAATATTGTTTGTATAAAAGTATTATCTTCCGAAAATGTTACTTAAATGATAATGATTCTATAACTGTTAAATTATTAATATCTTAATTTATGAAAAATAAACAATTGTTTTTAATCATTTTAATGATTATTTTTGTATTTATAGTAATAGGTTATTCTGTTTTTTCTTATATTAAGCCAATAGAAGAAAAAATGCTATCATGTGAGAGTTTAGGGGTGCATGGATATTGTATTGAAGTAGAATTTAAAACGACAACTGATAGAGAAGGTGTAAGTGAGTTTTCCTTTCCTAAATATTTAAGGTACGGAGATTTTCTTTGGATTGATAAAATAATAATTATAAAGAAAACACCAGATACTACTGAAAAAATTTCAGGAACAACTTTAAAATTTGATATTACACCAACTCAAGGTCATTTAGAAGATGTAAGAGGCAGTAATTATGGTGAATTTAACCCTAGAATAAGAGAAGAAATAAATGTTGGAGATAAGTATGAAATAAAGAAAATGGAAGATGGAAAATATTATCACTTTTTTAATGAAAATAAAATTTTTGAAGAATCACATTGGAAAATTGAATTATATCGTGTTGGGGAATGGTATATTACATTTAATGCAAAAGGTAATTTAACTGGTTGGACTACTTTATATAATGGCAGGTGGCATGGAGAAGTTTTTTATGTTCACCCGGCTCATGAAATTGAAAATGTCTTGTATAGTAATAGAACTATGGCATTAGGAATTATATCTTTATTAGCTATCATAGGTATATTTTTAATTGAATTAATTATTAACTGGAATCTAAAAAGTTCGGATAATAAAGAAGAAATAAAAAGAGAGAAACAAAATTAAACTTTAGTTCCACACCCAGTACAGAATTTGTCTTCATTGGTTAATTGTGCACCACAAGTCTCACAAAATTTACCTGTATTTTCATTAACAACATTTTCTACAAATTCATTAGTTGATGTTTTTGATTTAAAATAATAGACTGCTCCGCCAATACAAATACATAATAAAATAAGAACACCTATAATTATTCCAGTCGTTGAAGAATCCTTAGTAGGTTTAATTACTTCTCCTGTTATTCCTGAAGAAGAATCTATACCTAAATCACGATCACTGCTTCTTTTATATATTGTCCCCGCTGGAGTCTCTTTGCATTGATAATCACTAGTACAATAAAATCCTCCTTGACAATCAGAGTCCTTGCAACATTCAACTTTCTTTAAAACTTTTTCTGAACATTGTTTTTCTGAATCGCAATAGGGTTCCTTAATCTGCATTGTTTGTCTATCACATTTTGTTGCTGTACCGCAATCACTATCTCTCTGACATTGTGCATTTAACTCACACTTTGAATGTGTATCATCAATCCAATTGCAATAATAATCACCAACTCCCTGACAATCGTCAGATGTGCAACATTCAATACCTGTCGTTATCCTCTTTACCAAACCACACTTTTTTTTCTCATTTTCTTCATAACATTTTTCATTTTGCTCTCTGATATGATTTTTGTTTATATCATCATATTTCATACAAACTTTTTTACCTGTACCAACACAACCATAAAGTACTATTTCCCCATTCTGACAATAGCCACCATAGGTTTTTTCATTTAAGTTATACTGGTTAGGATACAAATTAGCACAATCTAAATCTGTTTTACATTCATCGCAGGTTGAACCACACTTTCTTTTATCACCTTCACTTGTTATTCTATAACATTCATTATCTGTTAATTCAAAATCTGAATTAACATAATTTTTTGAGTTTTGATTGTAAATTCTGTATTGACTACCTTCTGGATTAAATCCACATCCAATAGCACCCGAAACATCTAATCCAACGCAAGAACCAGCTCGGCCTGTCCGTCTAAGATTATATTTATAAGTATAACCACTCGAAATCGAAATATCATTTGAGGTGGTGTCCCAAGACCATGTATAAATCATTTGTCCCGGATTTAAAGTAATAGTGGGTGTAGAACCTTCATTTACTTTAATCATCTCTTCATTTTGACATTTCCATCTTTTAATGGTTTTTAAACCTAAAAAACCTACTTTTTCAGTATATTCCTGACATTCTGGATAACCTTTAAAAACAGTCAAACCTTTAGAAACGGATAAGTGTATTTTGCACTCTTTAATATCTATACCATTGGGACATTGCGGTGGCATAGAACCTCCAGGTGCATGTTTTTGAAGTTGTGATATAGTTGTCCATTTATCTGCTGATTGATCATCATCTACACAACAACAAATATAGTCAAACTCATAACAATAAATATCTTTACAGGTTTCAACGGCAAAAACCGTTGGAGTAAACAACAAAAGTAAAAATAACCCAATTAGCAATAAACTATTTTTCATTTTAATTCACCCACAGGAATCTTCGCTGGTCCAAAACCAGCATAAAAATTCATTCGTAAACTTTTTTTCTCCTTTTGAAATATATTAATTATTCCTTCAACAATAGCTGTACCCGTATCCACATGATTTAATTCAAAATTAATAGGTGTGTCAAGATGCGATTTTGGCATGATAAAAATAAATCCTGTGGTTCCTTGTCCCATTACATTATCACCATAACTCAAATCGTAACTTACTTCACTTACTAATACAGGAATTATTGTTGGGTTTTTTATTCTAAGTTTAGTACCCAATTCTGTTTTTAATATACCTGTCTGAAAATTAGTATTTGAGATTGAATTAATTATACTGCTGGCAGAATCATCTATTTCAATTTGTCCTATTGCCCAAAAATTTAGTGCAAGATAGCCTGCAATTAAACAGAAACATATGAGTAAAGTTGAACCTGAATTGGAGGTATTTTTTCTAGAAAAATTATTAGGATTTTCTGTTTTCTTGGAAATTTCCCTTATTTTTGGAGTTCCACATTTTCCACAGTAATTTTTCTCATCATCCAATTTTTCCCCGCAATTACGACAATATACCATTATACCTATAATAATATCATATTTTTAACTTCTTAAAGGAGAATAACATAAAAATTTTACTAAATTATGGTGGATTTATCCGAGAAACTAAGAAACCTCATGGGGAAGATATCTTCTCTTGTGAGCTTCTCTGACAAGGAAATTGATGAGATTGTAAAGGATTTGCAGAGAACCCTGTTGCAGGCGGATGTTGATGTTGACCTTGTTTTTGAATTATCCGGGAATATAAGGAAAAAGGCAAAGAAGGACCCAGAGGCAGGAATTTCAAAGAAAGAATACATAACCAAATTAATATACAATGAGCTTGTTGAGATTTTAGGGGGAGAGGAAGAAGCAGTTAACCTCGAACCTCACAGTATTTTACTATTAGGTTTATTCGGGAGCGGGAAAACAAGTCTTGCCGGAAAACTCGCGAATTTCTATAAATCCCGGGGAATGGAAGTTGTTGTAATTGGATGCGATTTCTCAAGACCCGCGGCTTTTGAACAATTAAAACAAGTTGCGGACTCAATAAAAGTTCCTATAATTAGCGGGGAAAACCTAAAAAACGCAAAGAAAGAACTTGAGAAACAAAAAGCAAATATAATAATAATAGACTCTGCGGGAAGAGATGCTTTGGACAAGGACATGACAAAAGAGTTGAAGGAGATTGACAGTTTATTCGCCCCCGAAGAAAAATATCTTGTAATCCCGGCTGAACTTGGGCAGGACGCAAGAAGGCAGGCAGAGGAATTCAAGAAATCAATAAATATTACCGGAGTTGTTGTCACAAAAATGGATTCAACCGCAAAGGGGGGAGCAACATTAACAGCCTGTAAAACCGCGGGAGCAAAAATAAGATTTCTCGGGGTCGGGGAAAAAGTAACTGATTTGGAAAATTACGACCCAACAAGATTTGTTTCAAGACTTTTGGGATTTGGAGACTTGCAGGGTTTATTGGATAAGTTCAAAATGAAGGAAGAGGAAGCAAAGAAAATCGCTGAGGGAGAACTTGACTTAAATACATTTCACCAGCAGATAACTGAAATGCAAAAGCAGGGTTCAATGAAAAAAATGCTGGATATGATTCCGGGATTTGGAAGCATGAAACTCCCTGAAGGTGCAATTGATGTTGGGGAAGAGAAGATGAAAAAATGGAAATATGTGATTGATTCAATGACAAAAGAAGAAAGAGAACAACCGGAAATACTCAAGAGTTCAAGAGTTGAGAGAATAGCAAAGGGAAGCGGGACAAAGGTTCAGGAAGTAAATGAACTAATCAGCAATTTCAAGAAGATGAAGAAAATGATGAAGAAGATGAACCCAAATAAAATGAAGAAATTTAGGGGGATGGGGGATATTGCAAGAATGTTTGGTGGATAATATGAATAAAATAGAACAGATTAGAGAAGAACTTGAAATTTTATCAAATGAAAAATTGTTAGA
The DNA here is from genome assembly GCA_023134135.1 of Candidatus Aenigmatarchaeota archaeon. Lineage (GTDB taxonomy): Archaea > Aenigmatarchaeota > Aenigmatarchaeia > QMZS01 > QMZS01 > QMZS01. The sequence goes on along the minus strand of JAGLVB010000025.1, from coordinate 3,415 downwards.
GGATATAATAAAGAGCAGTGAAGAAATGAAAGAAGGAAAACTATTGGGTTGGAATGAATTTGAAAAAGCAGTTAAAGAATGAAATTTATAATAAATAGTAAATAATATCATTAATTATGGGACTTAAAAAAGCATTAAATGTTTTTTCGAAAAATACAAAAAAGGTTGAGGAGAAATTATCAGAAAAAGATGAGGAAATGCCTGAAAAGAGCATTTATGAGCAGGTTGAAGATTATATTGCTTAGTTCATTTAGAATATTTTTTAAATTTAACCTATAATAGAATTAATAAGCAAAACCCAGAAATTCCAGATAAACGGCGTAAACATGAATAATAAAAACATGGCTATTAAGATTCTCAATGCTTTCTTTGAACCTGTGTATCTAAACCCATAAAACAGTCCCACAAAAGCCCCGCCCATGTGAGCAATATGAGCAACGTGAGGGGGATAATTTGCAATAAACCCAATAATTCCGTATATGAGATAACCTATCCCGATTATTCCAAGAGGCATTGGGACAAATACTTCCATTTTTATTGGTTTTATCAGGATTGTTGCGGCCATTATTGAGAAAACTCCGGCTGAAGCCCCAACGCAAATCTGCGAATAAGGATAAATCAATGAGGTGAGCAAATCCCCGAGAAAGGCTCCCCCAAGAAATACCAATAAAAATCTTTTCCCTCTAATCTCTTCTTCAAGGGCAAAACCAAATATCAATAAAACAATGAGATTTGACAGCAAATGGTCTAAATTTGAGTGCAGGAAAATGGAACTCAGAAGCACATAATAATCCCCTGCCATCATGTTTTCTGTGGAATACCCATAATTGCTGAAAATCTGTTCAGGATTAGAATACCACGCAAATAAAGTAATTATAACGCAAAGAGCTGATAAAACAATTGTTATTCTTTTTGCCATAATTATCTAATATTTCTATAATTCGGTTATTTAAATGTTTTAAATATTTATATTTATGTCAAATAGTGGGAATTACAACGGGTCAGTAGATAAAGAGTCTTTAGTAATTGAGGCTAATGGTTTTCATGATGAGGTTTATATGAATGATTTATTAGATAAGATGCTTAAAGCAGGTCCTAGTTTATATACTGATAAAAAACTAATGGAATATGAAATTTATAAAGGTCTTGTACTTATCGCTGAGTATGCAGACGAGACATCAACTCCTAAAAATCATTTACAATCTGGTGAGGCTATGAGGGTGCTCAATAATGTATTTTTTGAGCGTGGATTGGATATTGGTGATTATAAAAAATATAAACTCGCTCCAGGTATCTTAGGCTACAATTAAATCCTTATTTAAAATTAAAACAAGTATTTATATGATAATTCCTGTTAGATGTTTTACATGCGGAAAAATTATAGGCGACCTTTGGGCAGAATATAAAAAGAGAATTGATGCTGGAGAAGATTCAGCAAAAATACTTGATAGTTTAGGATTAGACCGATATTGTTGCAGAACTATTTTTGTAACTCACATTGACATGATTAAGGACATTGCACAGTTCAAAGTTTAATTAAATTATTTTCTTTTAAAAGTTTTTCATAGAAATTGTAATATTTAATCAGGTTTGGAATTGTAAGTAAAATCTTTGTGATTCCCGCATTCTGGGCAAACTACTCCGGCGCCTTTAGTTATATCTTTATGACCATATTTTTCCATTATTTCGTAATATTTTTCATGGGACTCACCATGCACATTAGGGAAGTTTTCTGAATGAGCTCGGTAATTGCATACATTGCAGGTAGTAAAGCTTGGTTTAGGTCTCATTTAATTAAATGATATAAACTTTAATAACACCAATTTATTCTCAAATACCCCATCCTTTAGGTTGGGGATTGAAATCCACTAAAAACAAAAATACTAATGGTTAAGAAAGCGAATCACTGCGTATGAGGGATATGTAAAGAGGGTGGTTAAATATTTTTACTAATTTTTAAATACCCCGTCCTTCAGGTCGGGGAACTTTATTTCTTCGCTTCTTCTGTTTTAGATTCTTTTTTCACATTTTCATCAGGTTTCTTTTCGGGTTCATCTGTTTTGGTTTCTTTTATTTCTTCTGTTTTAGGTTGTTCTTCACTTCCCTCTTTTTTCTCTTCAACAGGCTCTTCTTTCTTGAAAAATTCCTCAAATTTTTTGGCGCCTTCTTTAACAACTTTTAAGTTTAATTGCTCGGTTTCTTCTGAAACAACTTCTCCACGAATACTTTTCCTTCTTCGGACGCCTTTATTCTTTGGTTTATATCCAACACCTTCAGCCAAAAGCAGTCTTTTTCTCACAGACCCGGATACTCCTTTCTTCATAGGGAATCCTTGTTTATCGCTTCCGCCTGTAATCTGCAATTCATAATTTTCAAGTTCAACAAGATTTCCGCTTATTTTCTCCCCGATTTTTTTCCCATAGACCATTTTTGAGTCTATTTCTTTCTGGAGGCTTTTTCCGCCTCCTGAAATCACTGCTTTCATAATATTTCTAAAAATTTAATATTATTACTCTTATAGATTACAATTCAAATAGAATAATGAAAGGAATGTATCCACTGATAACTTATATCCTGCTTTTTGCAGTGGGGGTTTCAGTCTCAGCATCAATCTATTATTTCATGGAGAAATTCGCTTTTGAAGAGAATTTAAAGCTTGAAGGCGCAAAAGCAGACAAGTTATGTTCTTTTCTCAGGAGTCTTGAAGGAAAAGAAGGGGAATTTGAACTTAATCTTGGGGATTTCCGCATAGACACAGCTCCGCTTAGATTTACCGGGTTTTCTTCTTATAAATGCGATTTAATTCTTGAGACCTCGGGTTATTGCAATAAAGAATGCAGAATTAAGGTTCTGGAGAATGAACTTAATTTTATTAATCAGGAATCTCAAGAACAGGCATTTCAGTAGATTTTACAGAAATGAGAAATCCCAGATTAGCTAATTCTGTTTTCTTATATTCAGCATAGTCTCCAAATAGTTCTTCAGCGAAATTTTTAATAATTTTTTCTGCTCCAAATTTATAGAAAGTTTTCACACTATTTCCAGTTAACTGCAATTCAATATATTTTGAATAATCTTTTATTGGAGTATTTTCCTGCGCAAAATCCAAACCTTCTTTTGCAATAGATTTTAATTGAGTTGAAGAGAAATCAGTTTCCTCCAAAGCTCTTGGGATGTAGAAAATCGAATTATCTTTATAAATTATAGCTCTAGTTTCATTATGATTACAAAGTTTATAACCATTAATATAATCTTCTATAACAAATTCTCCTTTTTCTGTTATTCTATTTGATATTTCAGTCAGATCTGATTTTGTATATTTAACAGATTTAATTGGAAAATACATTACCCCAACTGATATTCCACTCATCTTTTTCACCTAAATTAATATATAACCTAACTTTGACAGTTAGCT
>JAGLVB010000024.1 GCA_023134135.1 Candidatus Aenigmatarchaeota archaeon | reverse complement strand
GTGCAGACCTTTTTTAAAGGGTTGCATTAAAATAAAATTAAATAAATTATGGAAATAGAAGTAAATGATTCTAATTTTGAGGAAATAGTAATCAAACAATCAGAGAAAATCCCTGTATTAGTGGACTTCTGGGCTGAATGGTGCCCTCCCTGCAAAAGACTAACCCCCATTCTTGAAAAACTCGCCGGAGAATATAATGGAAGATTTATTCTTGTAAAAGCAAAAACAGATGAAGCTCAGGCAGCAAGCCAGAAATACGGGATAATGAGCATTCCAAATGTCAAATTGTTCAAAAACGGAGAAGTTGTTGATGAATTTATTGGGGCTTATCCTGAAGAAGATGTAAAGGAATTTTTGGAGAAAAATTTATAATCCTTGTTTAATATAATTATCCATAACTCTATCTGCAATCTCAGCATAATTGCTGTGAGCCATTCCATTTCTGCATCCTTCAAGTAAATATTCTGCTTCATTCAATGAGCCTGATTCAAATTCCCCTATTCTTTCGCATTTTTCAGACACAATCTCATAAATTATCTCAAATTCCAAACCTGTTATCTCATCAATCCTCTTAACATCCTCAGCAGTTCCTCTTATTAAACAATTCTCCGCCAAATTATTTACATAAGAATCATTTCTATAAGATTCATACAAACCATTTAAAAACTTCTTTTTCCGGAAAGATTCCATATTAATTACAATCTCCAATGAAGTCCTGTACTTCTTCAAAATTTTATCAAAATCCTCTAACATAATTAATAAATTTAACATCTTTTCAATAAATTTTATTTTTTCAATTTTTTCTTTTTGTAAATTTCAAAATAATAACCCAATCCACCCAAAAACAATTATAATCAACACAACTATTAATATCCCTGAATAATCTGGTTTTTCCTCTGATTCCTGCGATGAAACAGGATTACAAATCAAATCCCCACTATTGCAACCATACTCGCAGGTTTGAATTGCCATCCATTCATTGCTTTTGCATTCCTGCAAAAACTTTCCTAAACATCTCTTTTCACCTTGATTGCAAATTACCTGCGGCACTGTTTCCTCCTGTTCAACAGTCTGATTTTCAACCTCAATTTCTTCTTCCGGCTCTGTTAAAATTAGTTCATGAATCTTCTTTATTGTTAAATTTGCTAAGTCATTGGTTATGCTATTCAACTTGACATAAATATCATAATAAGAATCATTTGTAACCTCAAACTTTTTCTCATCTCCAACTAAAAAAGTGGCTTGTTGCGGAGTGCTTGAAATATTTATTGTAACTGTTGTATTTGTTAAGTTAACAATACCAACATAATGGTTTTCATCATCAACCTTGATTTTTAACCTTCTTTTTTCTTTAAGCTCTCTTGAATATCCTGCGGTAAAATTTTTATCTGTTACAGTGTAAGTTGTTATCCAATAGGAAGGAATGTAAATACCGCCGGAACTGCTTCTTGAACTAGTGCTCCCACTACCCACAATTACATCAGCGTTATAAGTTGCGCTATTTGAAGAATTCATAACATTTCCCGCAGTATCCTTGCATCTCACATAATAAGTTCCTGAACTGTCTGAATAATAAATGAAGGTTTCTGAATGATTTGTTGTTCCTGATAAATTAAATGTATTCATAGAAGAATAGTTTGTCTCATTTGAAATAATAGTATATCTGCAAACAGCATTTTCATCGGTGGTTACTGAAAGAGTTATTGTAACTGTGCTGGTTCCTGAGGTTGCAGTTGAAATATTTGTTATTTGCGGGTTTGCAGTATCAACATAAACCCAATAAAGATTGGTTGAATTCCAGTTTCCTGCTGAATCATTTACCCAGAATTTATAAGTATAATTTCCATCTGTGAGATTGGTTTTATTTAAGTAGCATCTTGTTCCAGACACGATTGCGGTTTCATTTGTTCCATTCCATTCCATTCCAGAACCATTTAAACTTTCAGTTGAATAGGCTTCCTGATAAGACCAGTTTCTGTTTATATAAATATTATTGTCTGATATTGTTTCATTTAAGGCTATTGCTGAGGATGTTGTATCTAAGGTTATTGTTATTGTTTCTGTGTTGTTTGTGTTTCCTGCTGTGTCATTTGCTGTTGCGTTGAGATAATAGGTTCCATCATTGAGATTTGTGAAATTGTAGAAAAATCCTGTTGAGTTCGTGAAATTGTAAAGTAAACCTATGGAATTATATAAATATATTGTTGCATTTTCCAGGTTTTTGTCTGAGGCAGTTACATTTGCTTCAATGTAATTCTGCGAGTGGTCTCCTGTTTCTGTGGTTGGGTTTATGAAATTTATTTTGGGGTTTGTTATATCAACATAAACCCAATATTCAGAAGTTGAATTCCAGTTGCCTGTGGAATCATTTACCCAAAATTTATAAGTATGATTTCCATCCGCCAATCCGGTTTTGTTAAGATAACATCTCATTCCAGAAACAGTTGCTGTTTCATTTGTTCCATTCCATTCTAATTTGGAACCATTTAAGTTTTCATCTGAATAAGCCTCCTGATAAGACCAGTTTCTGTTTATATAAATATTATTGTCTGATATTGTTTCATTTAAGGCTATTGCTGAGGAAGTATCCAAAACTATTGTTATTGTTTCTGTGTTGTTTGTGTTTCCTGCTGTGTCATTTGCTGTTGCGTTGAGATAATAGGTTCCATCGTCGAGGTTTGTGAAATTGTAAAAAAATCCTGTGGAGTTTGTGAAGTTATATAATAATCCTGTAGAATTGTAAAGATAAATTGTTACATTGGCTAAATTTGTGTCTGATACAGTTACATTTGTTTCTATATAATTCTGCGAATAAATTCCTGTTTCTGTGGTTGGGTATGTGAAATTTATTTGGGGGTTTGTTATATCAATTGTAATATTTATGTTTGTTGTTATATTAAAATTATCCGCTTTATCATAAGTTGTTGCAATTATATTGTAAACACCTTCTGCAGGAACAGATAATATTGTAAAATAACTTCCATTTGTTGGATTTGTTGTTGAATTTACCACTGAACTTGTTGAGTTTGTTATTGAGATGTTTGTATAATTCATATTTGTATCTGTTGTTGTCAAATCAATTATTATTGAAGTTGAATTTATCAAAGAATTTGAAATTGGTGAATTTATTGTTATCTGAGGATTCGTGGTATCAATAGTAAGGTTATCTACGGTTGTTGTATTTTCATTATTAAAATTGTCATATGCAGTTGCGATAATTTTGTAAATTCCCTCTTCCTGAACAGATAAATTTACTAAAAAGGTTTCATTCTTTGTGCTTGTAGTTGAATTTATTAAAACATCGCATTTGTAAATAGAAATATTTGTTTTATTATAAGATGGGTCAGAAACACTTAAATTTATCTGAATTAGTTTTGAATCTAAAAAACTGTTTGGTTTGGGGGAATTTATTGTTAAGTTTGGTGAATAAATATCTGGACAACCATTATAAAGAGTTCCCCAAGTAATATTGCATTCATCATTTCCGTTTAATATTCCATCTCCATCCATATCAGAATCGCAAACATCTCCAATTCCATCAGAATCCATATCACTTTGATTGGAATTTAATGTTTCAGGACAATTATCAGAATCATCAGGAATTCCATCATTGTCTATGTCTGTTTGAGTCACGACATAACTTTCATCTAAGAAAAAATAACCATCTGTAAAATAGATTGGGTTAAAATTAAAAGTCTGAGCATTATAACTAATTTTAAAATAACCAGATTCGCCCCAAATAATATCCCAACTATTCTTACAAATCCAATAAGAATTATCATCATCATATCCTACAATTGAAATTGCGTGGAGCCCCTCATAATGACTACTATTTGCAAAATAAATAGTATCATAAATCCCATTTGTATACACATAAAAATCATCATAAACTTCCATATAGACAGTTACTGGACCATAATCATTTATTGTTTGTTTTATTGACGAAACTGAAGATTGGATAACAGTATAATTAAGAACTTTTATTAATTCATTATCCCAATTATCACATTTGTTTGAACAGGATTCATCAGTTGCAGAATAAAGAAAGCAGGATTCTTTTACTGTACCATTTGTTTTAATATATTCTAAAGCACCACTTTCCCATCCACCACTACAATCTCCGGCATCACTACAAGAAACCAAATCCTGTTCAGATAAATCTATATTATAAGTTGAATTATTTAGCGCAATATTAACTCTTGATTCAACAACACCTGTTGCTGAAAAAGCCCAACAAGAACCACAATCTCCTTGGTCCCTAATAGGCGTTGTCCAATCTTTTCCATCTTTAGTTCTCCAATCAAGTGAAGAAGGATAATCTCCTCTCAATGAGTTGGATATTTTGGAAGTTTCTTTATTATAAAATTTACTTCTAATTTTTAATTTATTTTTTTCAAAAAAGTATTTTGTTTCTTTAAATAAATTTTCATTATTCTGTTTCATTAATTCTAAAACTGGAATTTCTTTTTTTTCTTTTTTTAAAAAAATGTTACTAAATAATTTAGAAGAACTTTCCGGAACTAAGCAAACAGCATATTCGGAAGTAAATGAACTATTTCCTGCCATTATTTTAATATCATAACCATTTTTAGCGCAATAAGAATATTCCTGCCCTATTTTCCCTTTTAAAAAATCCCATGCTTTAAATTTTGTATTGGTTGAAATAACGCATAATCCTTCTTGTCCTTTAGGAGTATCAATAATTTCATATTCATAACCCAATTTTTCACAATAAATTGCGGAGGGATTTGAAAGCGCAAAAGAAATATTTATCTGGAAAACCAATAAACAGATAATGACCAAATATAACCAAAAATGATTCTTTTGTCTTTCTTTTAATTTCATAAACCTATTATCTTAAAAAACAAGATTTAACATTTTTTCAGTAGCTTTTATTGCTGCCATGACCTGATCTGGATCAACGCCTGAAGTGCAAAAAAAAGTCTTATTTCTCCAGGTTATTTTTGTCTCCACCAAAGCGTCTGTTCTCCCCCCGGGCGGGATTCTCACCTCATAATCATCTAATCTAGGTAGTTCTAATTTCAGCTGGTCAACAAGGATTTTCCTAAGAGCATTCATAAAAGCATCATAACCCCCATCTCCTGCAGAACTCTCAGAATATTCTTTGCCCTTGTATTTTATTGTCACTGTCGCATTTGGGATTAATTTAAATCCGCATGAAACCACAACATCAACTATATCCATTGTTTTCTTTTCAGGAGCGCCTAAAACATCAGATATTAAAAAAGGCAAATCCGCACAGGTAATTGACTGTTTTTTATCCCCTAATTGGATTATTTTCCTGAGAACCTTCCCTTTTTCTTCCTTTGACAATTCCAAACCTAATTTTTCAAGATTTTGTTCGAGACTTGCTTTTCCGCTCAATTTTCCAAGAGCATATTCCCTCTCCCTCCCAAATCTTTCAGGAACTAGCTTGGAAATATAGAGATTTCCTTTTTTATCTCCATCAGCGTGAACACCTGCAGTCTGGGTAAATGCATTTTCTCCAATCACAGGCTTATTTACAGGAATTCTTATACCTGAAAATCTTTCAACCAGTTTGCTTATTCCATACAAACACCCCTCCTCAACATTGGTCTCAAATTTGGTTTTATCATTTATCGCAACAACCAGTTCAGTGAGATTAGTATTCCCAGCTCTTTCACCAAGACCATTTATTGTTGCATGAATTCCCCTTGCTCCGGATTCCATGGCTTTTATTGAATTCGCAGTCGCAAACCCATAATCATTGTGAGCGTGGAAATCAAAATGAATTTCAGGGAATTTTTCAACCATTATCTTAATATAATTGCTGGTTTCATCCGGAGATAAAATCCCTAAAGTATCAGCAAGCATTATTCTCTCAACACCTAATTTATCAAGAGCCTCTGTTATTTTAAACACATAATCCCTGGATTCTTTCATACCCCTGCTCCAGTCCTCAAGGTAAACATTTAATTTAATCTTTCTTTTCCCTGCTTCCGAAAACACTTCTGAAATATCTTTTATGTGAATCTCCGGGGTTTTTCTCATCTGGTTGGTGAGTTGATTTAAAGAACCTTTCACAAGCAGATTCATAATTTTTCCTCCAGCCCTGCTAATCCATTCAACAGATTTATCCCCATCTATAAATCCCAGAACCTCCACTTTATCCAGAAAATCATTTTTCTTTGCATACTCAAATATTTTCCCGGCTGCCTTAAAATCGCCTTCAGAAGTTCTTGCCGAGCATACCTCAATCCTGTCAACTTTCAGATTATTTAAAAGCATTTTAGAAATACTTAATTTTTCTTCGGGTGTGAAAGAAAGTCCCCTCATCTGTTCCCCATCTCTTAAAGTAGTATCAAGAAATTCTATTTTACCCATCAATTATTATGATTTATTCCAAATAATGGGTCTATCAGAGATAATAATTATTTTCAGCATTAAGTTATGACCTATGACTTAATAATTATTGGGGCAGGACCCGCAGGACTTACAGCCGCAGTTTACGCAGCAAGATACAAAATGAAAGTTCTTGTGATTGGCGAACAGCTGGGGGGGATGTCTTCAGAAGCTCACGAAATATGCAATTTCTCGACTTACAAAAAAATAACCGGGGAAGAATTCACGCAAAAAATGAAAGAACAGGTTGAAAATCTCAAAGTTAAAATTGTTCATGATTCTGTTACTTCCCTTAAAAAAATTGATTCCATATACAACCTAAAAACAAACCTGAAAGAATATTCCTCAAAGAAAATAATACTTGCGATGGGCTCGGAAAAAAGAAAACTGGAACTGGAGAATGAAAATAAATTTCTCGGGAAAGGTGTGAGTTACTGCGCCACATGCGATGCCCCGTTTTTCAGAAACAAAACCGTAGGCGTTGTTGGGGGAAGCAATTCCGCATTAACCGCAGCCCTCCTTATTTCTAAATTTGCGGATAAAATCTATATAATTTACAGGCAAGACAGGTTTTTCAGGGCGGAAAAAATGTGGGTTGAAGAAGTTGAAAACAACGACAAAATAAAGATAATCTTTAACTCAAATGTTGCTGAACTAAAAGGCGATAATGTTCTTGAAGGGGTTAAATTGGATAATGGAGAAGAATTAAAATTAGATGGATTGTTTATAGAAATCGGCTCAATACCAAGTGTTAAATTGGCTGAGGATTTGGGAATAGAACTTGAGGGAAATCACATAAAAACCGACAAAAAACAGAAAACAAATGTGGGGGGTATTTTTGCGGCAGGAGATATTACAAACAATCCCCTGAAACAGATAATCACCGCATGCGCGGAGGGAGCAATTGCGGCAAATTCCGTTCATCTTGAACTTAATTCAGAAAAAAACTCCTGAATTACTTAATACAAATTAATTAGATTATGGTAGATGAAAAATTTGAAAGAAGAGGTGTGGGTTTTGGAGGACCTGCTAGTTCTTGTATGTGTCCCAATTGCGGATACAAAGAACAAAAAATAAGAAGTGTCCGGTGCATGGATAAAAAATGTCCAAAATGCGGAACTATAATGATAAGAGGCGACTAACAACAAAATAAATTTATAGGTGAACTAAATGATACAAATTGCAGAAAAATATTCCGGGAAAATTCCTGAAGAACAGGAACATAAAACAGTGATATTTGAAAGAAAATATGGTGTGGATATTAGGGATTACTCCACAACAACAGAAGTTGATAAATTTATAGAAAGTCAAATTGAGAGAAAACTAAGGCTTGTAGAACCAAGAGGATATGGTCTTGTTCCTGAAGGAGAATCTTTAGAGGATTACACATTGAATGACTTAGTTGATAAAACAATAGAAAATATTGATAATTAAGCAAGCTATTAAATTAATAATCAGCAAATAAATCATAATTCCTAGAAACCTTTTGTTTATAATCTGGTGTGTCCGGCAAAAATTCAGGAATCTCGGTTATATCCAATCTTATTTTTTCTGAATCATACTTTTGATAAGTCACCTCTACATCATCCCCTAAAAAATCCAGGATATCCCTTAAAAGTTGATATTCATGATAAATAAATTTGCCAGAATCCCTTAATCTTTTAATAATATTGATTTCTTTCCAGAATTTTGCTCCATCAGGCAATTCCTCATCCAAACCTTTCAATTTAGAATATTCCCTCAACATTGCGAGTGGGAGATTTAGAGTTATATGTGCTGCATCAGAAACTGCATCATCAACAGGAACATAAGCTGTAACTTCAATTGCAATTTGTTCAAAATATTTATCAACTAAAGCATCAATGCTCATTTATTAAAGAATTATTAAATATTAAAAAGAATCCTGTTTCTTCTCAAAATGATTATTATCTTAATAACTTACAAAAAGATTATTTTAATGGATTATAATTCATTTTTATGGTGTTTTTTAGGTTACTTTTCTTATAGTATAAATTTCTTGAATTCCAAGAACTTCCTCCAAGGTTTTAATTTTATCTATTTGATTTGAGGGTATATGTATTCTATTTACTACATACCTATCATCCATTTCATATAATGCAGAGTCCCTCATTTTTTCGTCGTAATGCTCGAATCTCCTCATTTCAGGATTAATATTTCCTAAATTCATTATTCCGTGTTGAGGATTTATTGCCAGCAAAGCATATTGTTTTACAGATCCATCAAGTATTTCAGAGGTAGTCCGTATGTTAGGTATATATATGTGTGCATATACAGAAGACAAACAATCGAAATCAGGTCTAATTGCACCTCCTAATTCAAGCACTTTCTCTATATCTACAGTTAGATAACCACACCCCATCTCAGGTCTTTCCATATATTCAGAAGTAAATAAATTATTTATAACTAATATTTGTTACTATTTTACAGTTAAGATAAAAAAGATAATGTTATCCCAAAGGATTATAATTCCCTTTTATAAGATTCTGAACAGGGATAAAAAGCGGTTGCGGCAGATTATTCCAGTCAAACCAATTCCAATTCTCACACCTATCAGGTTCCATTATTTTTACTTCCCCGGAATCATATTCAGAAACCATGAAAATTGTAACATAATGTTTGTTATCCTTATCAAAAATATCATTGGTCGCAGTAAAAAACCGGATATTTTTGATTTTTATTCCCGCTTCTTCCATTGTTTCTCTTTCTGCACATTCTTCATAGGTTTCATTAAATTCCAAATGTCCACCAGGAGACTGCCAAGTTCCAGCTCCAAGAGCATTCTTTCTTCTACCAAGAAGTATTTTATTATCCTTAATTATAATAACTCCGACACCCACACCAACCTTAGGTTTAACGTCCATATTTATATATTCCTTACAAAATGGTTATTCTCATCAACAAGAATATTTTTTGATTTAATCAATTTGTCTGTTAATTCAAAACCCATTATAATTATCTCTTCTCCTTTTTTGATTAAATGAGCTGAACTTCCATTCATGCAGATAATCCCTGAATTTTTCTCCCCTGCAATTACATAAGTCTCGAGTCTTGCACCAGTTGTATTGCTCACAACCAGAACTTTCTCGCCCTCCCAGAAACCCGCTTTTTCCATCAGGTCTTCATCAATGGTGATACTTCCAATATAATCCAAGTTGGCTTCTGTCACAGTTGCCTTATGGATTTTCGACCTTAATACCTGTCTCATAATATATACCTATTACTCAATTTTTATTGGTTTATCTTTTTTCTCCTAATCAGGAAATTTCAAGTGTTTTTCGCAATTTTAAGTTCTAAATACAACCTTATTAAATATAATCCTATCATATAATGAAAACTATATATTCAACAACAGAAAACTATAAATACTTAATATTACTATATATTAGTGGTGATTAATATGAAAAAGGAATATAAGTTATCAATAAATGGGATTGACCAACTTAGAGCTACTTATGAAGGATTTGATTTATATCAGGCAGGGCAAAGTTATCCGGGAAATTTTTCCAGAGACAGTATTATCACTGCGTTATTAAAACAAGACTCTGAGATGTTAAAAAATCAGCTTTCTTTTTGCGCTGAAAAACAGGGAACAAAAAATGATCCTCTGACCGGCGAAGAACCTGGAAAAATTCACCATGAATTTCCTGGTTTTAAGATGCCAAATGGTTTATACACAACCTACAATGCCTGCGACACAGATGCCCTTTATCTGAGAGGACACGATTTTTATCAGAAACAAACTAAAGATGAAAGTTTGGCAGAAGAGCAAAAAGAAAATATAGAACAGGCAATAAAATATATTCGTAATCATATTGATGAAAATGGGTTCTTTATAGAAGACCCCAGATTTTGCGGAAATGATAAATTTGCATTAAAAGTAACCTACTGGAAAGATTCCTGCCTTATTGACAGAGCTAACGGAACGCCTGTGTATCCTATTGTTTATACTTTAGCTCACATCCAAAATTTAGATGGTTTAAGAAAAGCTCAAAATCTTCTTGACGGGGTTGATTTATCAGAGGATATTAAAAAGATGGAATCTGCCCTACCAGAATTATATGATGATGAATTAAACACTTATTATATAGCCATAGATAAACAAGGACCTGTCAGAGGTATAAGCTCGGATTCACTGCATAGTTTTTATTATTTGGATCGCAAAGACATAACAAGAGAACAATTAAAAGGTATAACAAAATCATCAGAAGTATTGGAAACGCCAATAGGATACAGAACCTTAGACCCTGCATTAGCATCAAAATCAGATGATCCTTATCACTCTAAAACAGTCTGGGTATTTGAACAGGCAATGATAGACGATGGATCAAGAGGGCTGGGCATTGAACGACCAAAAAAAATAAGTTCCAGAATTATTCCCAAACTGCCTATCCATTCCGAATTATTTACTATTGATGATAAAGGAAACGCAAACGAAGGCGGGTGCAATCCTCAATTGTGGTCAATCGCAGCAGAGGACTATTTTGAATCATCTCGTCCTTCATATTGAAATTTTCCGGAGTCTTAGATTTCATTTGGTTCTTTCTTCCGCATCCAACTCAACAAACAAAAGCGGAAACACAATGTCACTTAGACAACAAGGAATTAAAACTGCAATGAAAAGGAACCCAAATATTACGATGATTGTAACTGAATCTATTGCGCCTCCCAAAGCCATAATTATATGGAACAAAGAGGCCCATGTACTTAATAAAACATGTCCTGCATGAGGGAATTTGGTATTTGGATTAAAATAAGCAATTGCAATTCCTAAAAATGCCAGAGGATTCACCAGCCACCATTTTTCAATAAAACCTAAATGAATGCCTCTATTTGGAAGATTCAGCAAAATTTCACCCAAATATGGAATTATGGAATCGCTTAATGTGGCTATTCCAATTGACCCAACATAACCGATTAAAATCAGGGTTAAAGGATTCACTTTTTTAGAATGAATTTTATACATTGAAGCAGTAACAAGCGCGCTTAAAACAATATGGATAGGATGAAGTACATAAAAAATCTCGTATGCCATATCAAATGGAACCTTATAAAAAAATGCCATTAAAATTATTCCGGTAAACGCGCCAAACAAAGTAAATCTTGAGTGGTGTTTTAATTCATTAATTATATTCCTTAATACCCGATTTTCGTTACCCATTATCTAATAATGCTTGAAAAATAAAAATAGAATTCTCATCCAGAACTAACAGAATATAATTATAAACCCAAATCCACTCTCTTTGGTTTCTTTGGTTTGGGTATTTTGAAACTCATCTGTTTCTCCACTGGTTTCTCAGGAAGTTCAAACTTTTCCATGTTATATTTTCTTCTGGCAATTTCAATTATCTTGTAAATCCTTTTGGTGTAATCTTTCGGAGCATAGGCTTTCTTATAAAGGGTTAAATATCTGGAATATAATATTGGATACTCTTTTTTTATCATGGACAAAACCCTGTCTTTGCAAGAGGATTTTAATCCAAGAATCCCGGGAATCAAATCATTTGCTCCCGCGTCTCTCACTGCTTTTGTTGTTTGGTTTATGCTTTCAACACTGTCTGTCAGATAAGGAAATATTGGCATGAATAAGACCCCGATAGTTACACCTGCATCAGACAATTGCTTTATTGCATCAAGACGTTCATCTGCTGAAGAGGCTCTTGGCTCAATTTTTTTGCAAATATTTTCATCAAGAGTTGTCAAAGTAATGTTTACCATCAGGTTGCTGGTTTTTGCCATCTCTGAAAGCAGGTCAATATCACGCAAAATAAGGCTTGATTTTGTGCAAACAAACAATGGTGTTCTATGTTTTGCAAAAACCTTCAAAACCTGTTTTGTGATTTCAAACTTCTTTTCCGCGGGCTGGTAAGGGTCGCACACCGAACCAAGATTAACAGACTCATTTTTCCATGTCTTTCTGGATAATTCCTTTTCGAGAACTTCCGCAGCATTCATCTTTACAAGAATTTTATTGTCAAACTCCGCATCTTTGTTATAACCTAAATACTCATGAGTGTACCTTGCGAAACAGTAAGGACAGGAATGCTCGCATCCCCTGTAAGGATTTGCTCCCCAATTAAATGGAAGAAATTTATTGCTTATTTTGTGCAGGAAAGATTTGCACTCAATGGATTGGTAATCTGGCTGCATCATTACTATAATTTGAATAATAGTTTTGTTTTCATTATCCAAGCTATATCCTTTGGATTATACAATAACTAAACAGTTCATCTCCACAACAAAGTCATATATATTAAATTATATTATTTATGGGTGAGACTGAAATAGAGACTTTAAGAAAATATCTTGAAGAAGCAGGGAAGATTGATTTTGAGGAAGAAAAGAAAATAGTTTCTGAATTTGGTGAAATTGAATTCTACAGGAGCGTAGTCTCAGGTCCCACAGTTGCTTATATTCCTAATGGTTGGGAAGAAACATA
The DNA here is from genome assembly GCA_023134135.1 of Candidatus Aenigmatarchaeota archaeon. Classification (GTDB taxonomy): domain Archaea; phylum Aenigmatarchaeota; class Aenigmatarchaeia; order QMZS01; family QMZS01; genus QMZS01. Next base: position 22,719 of record JAGLVB010000024.1, on the reverse strand, counting down.
TCAGGATAGATTTACAGAATATTGTTCACGCATCTCAGATGCAATAGAAGAGTTAGGATATGAAGGCAAACTTAATATAGAAAAAACTTTTGAAGGTGGAAACACAAAGCAGATTCTAAATTTTACAACAAAAGGTCCATATGCCATTGAGATTAATAATAAAGAAATTACAATCCACAATGAAGAAGGAATAAAGCTTTCAGAATATCTTATCTAAATACCCTAATATTTAAATACTTAATTATGGCATTTATAAGAACCACTCTGTTATTGAGTTTATTAACCGGAATATTTCTTGGAGGAGGATTTCTGATTGCGGGAGCTGAAGGAGCAATGATTGCTCTGGTATTTGCGGTATTCATGAACTTCTTTTCCTACTGGTACAGCGATAAAATTGTCCTAAAAATGCACAAAGCAACACCTCTCAAAAATGCTGAACTTGAAGAAACAGTTCATAAACTTGCAAAAAAAGCTAAGATTGCAAACCCAAAATTATACTTAATGAAAAGCGGGGTTCCAAATGCTTTTGCAACAGGAAGGAATGACAAACACGCCGCAGTTGTTGTTTCCTCAGGACTTATAAATAATCTTGAAAAAGAAGAAATTGAAGGGGTTCTTGCCCACGAATTATCCCACATAAAAAATCATGATATTTTAATTTCATCTATGGCAGCGACAATGGGAGGGGCTATTTCTTTCCTTGCAAACATGGCGTGGTGGAATATGTTCCTTGGAGAGGACCAAGACAACAACAGTTTAATGTTTCTTCCAATGTTAATTCTAGCTCCAATCAGCGCAACAATAGTGCAGTTGTCAATCTCAAGAACAAGAGAATACGGGGCTGATTATTCTGCGGGAGTTCTCACAAAAAACCCAAAAGGTCTTGCAAATGCTCTCAGAAAATTGGAAAACTTTGCAAAGTCAAATCCTGTGAAAGGCAATGCAGCAACAGCTCATTTATTTATAATCAATCCATTCAAAGCAGACGCAATGTCAAAATTATTTTCAACCCACCCATCAACAAAAGATAGGATTCAGAAACTTGAAGAGTTGGAGAAGAAGTTGAATTGTTAATAAAAATAATTTATCTGCATTTATAGATTTTATCATGATGTTCGTAATCCTCTAAAGTTACAATTTTAGTATTATCATTCACAGAAAAAGTTAATACAAAATGTCCAATGTGAACTCTCTTCCAATGATTTAATGGTGAGTGTAAATTCTTATATTTATGAGGATTCTTCAAAATTTCATCAGATTTTTTCATAATTATTTCAACCTGTTTTTTATTTTTCTTAGTAAGTTTATTAAGTTTTTTTATTAAATCTTCGTCAATATCTAATTTATACATCTTATAATTTTAGTCTTTTTCTAAGATTTTCTACATTACCTACAGGAATCTTTTTATTTTTCATGATTAATTTGGCTTTTTTAATATACTCTGGTCTCAATTCAGGTTCAAGAAGGTCTTCTTCATATTTCGTTACTACTAAATTAATAGCAGCACTTTTATCTTTTAATCCATATTTAGCTTTTACAATATTTAGCACCTGATTTGTGCGATTATCAATGCTTATAATGGCCTGTACCATATATTAATACTATATTAATAAGGTATTAATATCCAAATTTTGAGTAGAATCTAAAAATTACCTTTAGTTTACCAAAACAGACACAATGTCAAAATTATTCTCAACCCACCCATCAACAAAAGAGAGGATTCAGAAATTTGAAGAGTTAGAGAAGAAATTAAATTGTTAATAATAAAAACCAAATTTATATCTTTTCAGCGTTTACTTTCATAAAATTCTTCAAATCATCTATTGAATTATTGTAGAAATTCTTCCAATTATCATCAGTTTTCCAATTGTTGGCATAAATCCATGTTTCTTTCTTACATATAGGACACTTTACTTTAATATCTAAGCCATTCTCTTTACTTATATGTAAATTCTTTATAATTGGCTTAAAAATTACAACAGTGCTTTCTGAACTACAACTATTACATATGAACTTTTCTACAAAATTAAATCGGATTACAAATTCATCTCCGCTTGCATTCGAGATCCACTCACCCAATTTAGTTAAAGAAACCATATTATTTACTTCTCTTACCATATTCCATTCTCTCAATCTTTTTAACCAATAATAAAAAGTTGATTTAGAATGGGCGAACTTTCCCATAAATTCTTTTTCTCTACAGGATAATTTTTCCATCAGTTCTTTTTTAGAAAGATTCATTCCTTTCAAAAAGTTAATGATTAGTGGACATTCAAAAGAGGTATTGTACATTTCTTTTAACTTTTCATCACCCAGTTTACTTAATTTATTATCCATTATTATTTTCAACTTTCCTATATCCTCAACAATCATATTTCTATATAGGAATTTTTCATTTAAGAACTCTTTTTGGTTTATTGTTGTATTTGTCAACAAACGCATTAACCTCTTTGATAAATTCAAATTATAGCTTATAAATGTTTGTAAAACTCCGCAATTTCTGATAATTACAAACAAATAAAATATTGGAGTGGAAACAAAGAATAAATTAAACCTATAACTTCTTCACAACAACATGCCTTTTTGTCTTTGAAACAGGTCTGCATTCAGCAACCAGCACCTGATCTCCTTTCTTTAATTTAATGCATTTTGGCTTGTGAACGCTGTACCTCTTTTTCCTTCGCTCATATCGCTCATATTTCTTTATAAATCTAAGGTATTTTCTCTCAATTACAGCTGTATTCTGGGGAGCTGTTGAAACAACAGTTCCTGTAATAGTTTTGCCTCTTACCTTTAAACTCCCGTGAAAAGGACAATCTACACTCTCACAGTTTTCTTCAGGATATTCAACATCAATACCTATGCTCCTCATAACAATAAAAGAAAAATAATTAATCTATTACTTTAATCACTTTTCCCTCGGTTAATGCCTCCCACGGAAACGACCATTTATCCCCTGAATTCACTTTCAAAGGCATTGCCGCAACTTTCCCATAGGAATCAATTTCCACTATAAATTCCCTGCCACACTCACTATTTTCACATACATGCGTACTTTTATTATTTTTCCTTACATTAAATTTCTTATCTTTCCTATACTCCATCTCCAAATCACCTTTATGAAGAGTCTTACAAAAAGGACAATCTGCTTCATACTTAACCACGACCATAATATACATTAAAGAGTATAAATTAACAATAAGTAATTATAATATATCTCAGAACAGAAGCATAACAAATATAAAGGTTATCGTGCATAAAATAGTCATGTGTTTAAGTCCCGCAACAAAAGAATTTTCAATCATCTTACCTAAAGTAAGTCCAAGAAATACAGATTCTATAAATACCAGATGAATAAATATATTCCTATATTCAAGAACTTCAAAAGTCTCAAAATAAGGTATAAAAAAATTAAAAATAATCAAAATAATTCCAAGAAATACAAAAAATATAAAGTAAAGAGAAATCAACTGGGGGAATAATTCAGTTTTCCGTTCTCTCTCAAGTTTTTTTGTCAGGGCAATATAATCATATATCTCCCCCATATTCTTGCCAATATCCAGACTAAACTGCGACACTTTATCCATTAAAATTACCATCCTATCAATAAAACTATTATTCACTTTTTTTCCAAAATTTTTAACAGCCTTGTCAAATGGAACACCCCATTCGATCTGCAAACACATATTTTTTATCATTGGGGAAAGACACCCATAATTTACATCTTTGCTTTTTTTCACCGCATCAACAAGAGACATTCCTGTTGAAGTATTGTTATAAACTTCCTGTATAAAGATTGGAAAATAATTATAGATTTCCTTGTTTTTTGAATATTTTGCATATATAAAATAAACCGGAATTATAAACCCAATAAAAATAGCAAGTTCAATTATCATATTTTAACAATATTTAAAAACAGAATAAAAGCTATTCCCATAACAGGAACAACTGCATAAGTAATTAATTTTATCAAAAACAATATTTCATAAGACATGAATATTGGCTCAATTAATGAAAAAGTAGTAAGAACAATTATAACTACAAGCGGCGCAATCAAAAGAGCAATTATAAAAATATCAGCCAGAAAACCCATCAAAGAAGTATATTTCTGCTGCTTTCCTTCATAAATTTCTAATTCCTTCTTGGTCTCTTCATTTAGGTACAAACTTATGTTCCCTCCTGAAATGATGGTAGTCACAAAACCAAGGAGAAAAATCTTAAAATTCTTTGATGGCGTTCTTAAAGCAATACTTCGCATACTTGAAACAACATCTTCCCCCACCTGATAAATATTTTTATAAATTCTCTCGCACTCTTTTGAAAACTCCCCAAACTCTTTTGCCTCAGCAACATATTTGAACATTCTTGTTATTGGCACCCCGCTCTTTGAAATTATATTCATATATGCAATCCCGAGGGGCATATTTCTCTCAAGACTTTCCAACTGCAAATTATATTTATAGAAAGGATAAATATAAAAAACCGTGGCAATCAAAAAAGTAATTGTTGTAGTTAAAATAAGCGAACTTAAAGCTGAAAACAAAATATCAAAGCTCCAGAAGACCAGAAACAACAATAAAAAATACACAGAAAAAATGCTCAGACTTAAGAAACAATAAAAGAATAACTGGCCAACATATTTTTCATAGATAATCGGGTAATTTGATTTCTTAATCAATTCCTCAAGAGGTTTCAGATATTTTCCAAAATATTTTATGCCAATTCTCTGGAACATATGGATTAAGTCCTGATACATAATTAAAGATATTTTATAAGTTATGGTTTTATTCAAGGGTATGGGTGAAATAAAACATGAAGAAACCAGAAAAATGATTAAAGCTGGAATTATAATCACAATATTATTTATATTATTTTGTGCAACGCTGTTGATTTTAGCTAAAATATATCTTCCTGAAAATATCATATCAGGTATTGATTTGTCCGGTTTTCTGGATTATGGATATATCGGACTGTTTGTAATAACTTTTTTTGGCGGAACTTTATTTCCCGCAGGAAGTCCCGCAGTGGTTGCTGCTGCAGGAGTGATTGGGATGAATAAAACAACAGTGGCTCTTGTTGCTGCTGCAGGTTATACTGTAGGCACCATGGTAAATTATGCGTTTGCATATTGGCTTGGAATTAATTATGTCCAGAAAAAAATAGGGAAAGAAGTTTATAAAGAGATTGTTGGGTGGTGGAATAAATGGGGGACTGTTCTTCTGATTACCTTTGCCCTAATCCCTGTATTGCCTTTCAGTTATCTTGCATTATTGTGCGGGTTATTCAGATATAATATTGCTTATTTCATACTGATTAATTTTGGCTCAAATTTGCTTAATTCCTATTTATTTGTATATTTAGGAAGTTCTGCCGCAAATTGGATTGGATTGTTTTAAAGAATCCTAACCCAAAAATATGAGGAATAGCAAACAATAAAATAATATAATTATTAGATTATGATAAATCACGAATCAGAGGGCCATCCTTATTATGAAATGACTGAAAAAATTAGAGAAATTTATCCTAAAGAATCCCGGATTTGGGAGAAATTATTAAATGATTTAAAGGACCCAAAAAATAGAGGGTGTTACACATGTAAATTCTATCATCCTTCTGCGAACGAATTTTGTGATATTGAAAGTGCTGATGATGATATTGATGATGATTGGCTCCCCTGGGACACAGAAGAAGCATATGTTGACTGCGATAAAAATTTCATGGAGCAAACGGCTCTAAAAATTAAATGTCCTTTATGGGAGTCATATATTCCATAATTTTCCATCTAAATTAATTTTTAATTTGTTAAAAATTCTTCTGAATATTACTACTCTAAAACCAAACTATTATATAATCTTAGTTCTGCTCCTCAAGTTTGTTGATTAATTCCTCCATCTCCTTAATTTTCTGTTTTATCTGGGCAATATAATCTTCTTCCTTTTCCTCTACAACATCCTCTTTTTCAGGCACATGAATTCCTTTTATAAATTCCAGAATTTCCTCGTTTGTTTCCAATTCAACAACATCATTTGTTTCAGCGTCTATAAATGCCTGGTAAGCTATTCCTGCTGAATCATAAGGAACAACCACAACTTTCCAGTATAATTTGCCTTCCCTGCTAAAAGGCAAAGGTTCCACAATCCCGAATCTTGTCCAGTCAACTATTGGATTACTCTTCCTCACAAAGTCAGCTGCTTTAACAGGTCCTGTTAATGTATCTTCACTTGGCAACTCCAGCCTCCCTATTTCCCCTGTTCTCGCATCTATAAGAAATATTTTAAAAACTCCATGACTTTCCCCATAAGGTTCTGTTGAAATAAACCACTTCAATCCATCTTCTGTATCCAGAAGGAATGGCTGCCTGTTAAAATCTAAATCCTGTATATCCACCTGATCTTCATGAATGAAAAAATAATTTATCAAACCATCCTTAAAAGCATATGATTCTATATACAACCTTACAAGCTCCTCAGGGAATATCCGGTTATTTTTTAACAATTCACTTTCCTGCGCCTGATTAGGGTCAAGGAATTCTATAGTGCCATCAGAAGAAACAACAAAAACACCATCAAAAGTTGGCAATGCATATATCAACCCATAATAGAATCTATACTCATATGAAATTACAGGAACTACTGTATAAACATCATTATTCCAGGCAATGTAATAAGGGTCCTCAAAATCAACAAAATACTTTTCTTTATATAGATTCCAGAAAAGGTTGTCAAAGATTTGCATTGTCTCCCCAATCTCCATATCCTTTTCTATTATTTCAGCATTTTTTTCCTGCACTGTTGCGTCAACAATTACCATTCCCTTATTCTTAATCATCAACTGCAATAGTTCGCCGTCAGGAACCAACGGGAAAGTCCATGCCAAAGAACCATTTATATTTACAATATTTTCTGTTCCCAATTTATACTGCGACAATTGCAGACTATCTTTTGCATACCTGTAAGCAATATTCACAGGCATCAATCTCACATTAGAGCTGGAATCAGGCAAAGCTGATATTTCTTTATACTCAAGAGTGTGCGATAATTCAAGAGGCACTATTATCCCGGAAAATACAGAACCCACCATAAACAAAAAGAAAAACAACATCATTGAGAAATTTATGTAAGAAGGTCTGAAAACATTTATTTCAACATCATCCATCACCTCAACCTGAGGTTTTTTTCTCCGTGGATGCTTTCCTTTTCTCTTTAATAAAAACCAGTTAACAATACCCCATATTAAAACAACCTCAATAATTATAGGATTTTTGACAAAATAAATCACCATAGAATGTATCCATGGTCTGAAAAAATAGATTATTGAAAATATAATTAAGATAAATAAACCCGCAAATAGATTTTTACTTAATCCCATAATTCTCCTTGAATTCTTTATTAAGTATATGAAAAGAAACACCGCCTATCAGAATTATAAACCAAAAAGTAAGAAAACGCTCAAGTAAAATAAGAGAAGAAGAAACCGAGGCTGAGATGCCCAAAAGCATAAGAACTGGTATTGCGCCCCCTTCAACCAATCCAAGACCCCCGGGAAGCCAGGGAATCATTGAAAACATGAAGGTTATAACCCACAATACAAGAGCGAATGTCAATGGCGAAGAAAAATGCAGGGCTTCAAAAAGAAGATAAATTCGGGCAATATCAAGAAATCTGCAGAGGAATGAAATGGAAAAAATTTTAAAGCCAAGTTTCCTGCAGGTAAACAAATGCCTTAAACTTGAAGTAAAAACTTTTGTGGATACTTTTGCATCTTTCTTGAAATATTTCATAAGGAATCTTCCAAAGAATCTTTCAAGTTTGTCCTCGTTTAACATGAACTTAAATGAAATGATTATCACCGCAATAAATAATATAAATACCATCCCCCCCGCATATAAAAAATTTTGTGAAAGATATTTCTCAAAAGATAACAATAAAATTGAGAGAAAAAGAATTACATAAAAAGAAATCAAATCCGAAGAAATTTCCACCACCGTAGCAGCGCCTGCTTTGGTCACAGGCATCCCTGATTTTGAAAGATAATGCATTTTAACTGGTTCTCCTGCTGCCTTAACAACCGGAGTCAACTGGTTAATAGCCATTCCCGCAGATAATATTTTCAATATTCTCCCAAAACCAATCTTATAACCCTGCTCAGAAACAATAAGTCTTAGTCTCAGAGCATATAATAAAATTATAATAATCTGCACCAGCACAGCGCCGCCAAAATAATAAGGATTTACGCTTAATAAAACAGTCAGGATTTCAGTCCCTCCAAAAAAGAAGATTACCCCAAAAAACAAGAAGATACCTAACAATAATCCTATCACTTTCTTCATTATTTACATTGATTTTCTAAATATTAATTAAATCCAGAAACTTCAGCAGTTATTGCCCTATTCTTAACTCAGACCGATAAATTCAAAAATAATGAGCTAAATCACAAGTATTTAATTTTTATATAATAAATTATGAAAATTCCAAAAGAGCGAAATAAATACTGCAAATACTGCAAGAAATACACAGCCCAGAAAATAAAAAAAGTTAAGAATAAACCAAGAAGATGCGTGGCTGTGGGGCAGAGAAGACATCTGAGAAAAGTCGCCGGATATGGTTCTTTCCCCGCAAAAAAACCAAAAGGAAGGGGCAAACCAAGCACAAAACTTGATTTAAGATACACCTGTTCTGAATGCGGAAAACAGAATATAATCGGGAAAGGATTCAGAGTAAAGAAAATGGAATTTGTGTGAATTAACAATTTTAGATATGAAATATTAAGTTCAATCCCATAATGAAAAATCACAGTCTTTTAATAGGTGTAAAAACTCCTGTTTTTTGTGAAATTCAATATCCGGGCTTTTTAACAGTTTTTTAGCTTCTCTCTTGTAAAAATTTATTTTATCTAATTCCTTTTTATCCTTGTTTAAACCTCTTAAATAAGAAGCTGGCATTAAAACATCAAAAATTAAATTTATTTTATCCTCAGATGAAATTTTCGATAATTTACCCCACAATAAAACCCTAACCATTTTGATTCCAAGAAATTAAAAGTAGTTAGAATTACTGCAACTTAACTATAATTTTATATACGGGTGAATGCCAAGCAGTAATTCCCATTTGCATAAATTTGTTTAAAATAGGCTTTATATTATTTTAGGGGTAATTACAACAATTGTCTTAATTATAATCTTTAGCAGAGGGTTCATGGCTTTCCAAAGCTAACTTAGAAAATACCTCAGCTCCAAAAGAATCTTCTTCTTCAGTACTGTGTATATAACCCGCAGTATGACTAAGTTCCTCTAATACAACATGATCAATAAGAACACAACAAGCCAAATAATGAAAATAATTGGGATTTTCAAGTCCTTGTTCCAATTCTGATAATGGCGAAGATTTGTAAGAGTTTTTAATCACACCCAAAACATCAACAGCCCATTTACCATCCAAATCATCTAAATTATAATTCTCTCCAATCAACTTGTAAACCTCTACGCCAATTGGGTTAAAACCTATACCAAAACAATCTTTTAAATAATATTTGGCCATTTTTTCATCCATATTTCCTATGATAAAATCCAGTTTTTTCTTCTCTCTATTGTAAAAACTATCTTTAATATAATCTCTTATTCCCTTTAACATAAATAATTAATAAAAATATTTTTAAATATACCTCCTTAATTAATCACTGCCAGGAAGTAATCCACCGTACTCAACACCAGAAATAAGTGGCTATATTTTATCTAAAATTTTATTTAATCAAGACTTAAAAATTCCTTCTTATTTTTCTGCTCAATATCCAGCTGGCTCCCGAACTTGTTTGCCTTAAATCTTCCGGTCTCCGGATCCCTCCTGAAAGTTATGTTAAAATTTCTAAGGAAATTGTTCAATGCTTCATAAGTGGGAATTATTTCCGCTTCACCTGACTTTGATGGCTTTCCTGTAAAAAACAAAATTCTGTTTGAAATCTGGGAAAGCAGATGCAAATCATGGTCAACAATTATCGCAGTCGCGCCTTTGTTTTCTATAATTCTCTGCAAAATTTTAACTAACTGCAATCTGTTCTCAATATCAAGAAAAGCAGAAGGTTCGTCCAACAGATATAAATCAGCATCCTTTGACAAACATAAAGCAATTGCAAGAGTCTGCAGTTCTCCTCCGGACAATTCATCAACCCTTTTTTTGTAAAGTGTTTCCAAATGGAGGGGATAAGAAATCTGATCTCTGAACCCAGCAGTCTTTGGAATAATATCTTCAACAAGACCTGAATAATCAGGGTGCAGATATTGAGGTTTATAAGATATGTTGACCTTGCCTATTTTCCCTTTATCAGCTTCAATTTTATTTGCAAGAATTTCCATGAAAGTTGTCTTTCCAATTGCATTTGGTCCAATCACCCCAAGAATTTCCTTTTTGTAAATATCTCCTCTTTTAACTTTTAGTCTGAAATTGCCTTGTTTTTTCTCAATATTTGTAAATGAAATTAATTTATCTATTTTCATGTTTTCCTGCATGCTAAGGTCAAATGTAATTTTTTCCCTTCTCAATCTCACATTCTCCGCAGGGAGGTAACCATTAAGATAAGAATTAATTCCTCTTAAAGAAGGATATAATGTTGAGACCACCCCGTAAACACCTGGGGAACCATATAATAAATAAACCTCGTCCGCAATATAATCAAGCAATGCAAGATCATGCTCAACAATAATTACTTCTTTGTCTTTCAGCCTGTTCTTTAACAAATTCATTATTTTCATTCTTGAAATAACATCCAGATAAGAAGATGGTTCGTCTAGTATATATAAATCAGCTTCCTTTGAAAGACATAAAGCAATATTCAATACCTGCAGTTCTCCCCCTGAATAATTATCTTTTCTGGTTATATTTAATTCCTTAACAATTGATTTATCAAGTTCATCTATATTAACAGGACTCAAAACCTGAGGTTTGTAAGATAACGTTCTTTCTCCTTTAAGAAATACTCTGATAATTGTGGGCAAATCCTCCAAATTTGGTTTTAATTCTCCGGCAAGAACTTTTACTGCGGTTGATTTTCCAATTCCATTTCTCCCCACCAGACCAATAATATTTCCTTTCTTCGGGACCGGGAAATTGTACAACGCAAATTTGTTCTTGCCATACCTGTGAATCAGACTTCCAATTTTCTCAGGAGTATTGACAATTTTTATTGCTCCAAAAGGACACCTGTTCACGCAGATACCGCACCCAACGCAGAGCTGTTCATCTATGACTGCGCAACCATTTATCTTAATGCATTCTTCATCCAGCTTGTTTCTTGGGCATACATTCGCGCATAAATTCTGGCACTTTTTAGGCTCGCATCTTCCTTCATCAATAACCGCAATTCTCATATTAAGCAAAGCCGAGACTTGGTATACTTAAGAGTCCATCTGAAATAACCAACAATACCAAAAACGCAAGCACGCACACGAGAATAATTACTATCAATAAAACCGGATAAGAGCCTAAGTTTTCATCTCCCATAAATTACAGGGTTATTTACTTTTTATTCAATGGTTCTCTTTTAAATTATAGATTTGCCCAAATCAAAAAACTTAACCGCATTTTCAGTGGTTATTTTGTCCACTTCTTCAAAACTTAAATCTTTTATTTCAGCGATTTTCTCCGCAACCATCCTGACCGAAAGCGGGGTGTTTCTTTTTCCGAAACCCAGCCATGGAGCATCTGTCTCAGTCATTAGTTTTTCAATTGGCATTCTCTTGATTATTTTCTTTGTTGTCTTGCTCCTGAAAACCGAGGTATTCACAGACACAAAATAATTGGCTTCAATCACTTCAGGGATTAAGTCTTTATCAGAAAAATAGTGGAGCAATACTCTTTTTGCTTTCTGTTCCTTCAGAATTTCAAGGCACTCTTTTTCCGCATCCCTTGAATGAATCACCAATGGCAGGTTTAATTCTTTTGCGAGATTAATGTGTTTCACAAAAAGTTCCTTCTGTTTTTCCCTCCACTCTAGTTCTTTGACCCAATGATAATCCAGACCGCACTCTCCAATCCCCACAAGGTATTTTTTATTTTCCCTTAATTCTTCGAGATAATTACCTATTTCGTTTTCAGGAATTTCAGAAATATATTCGGGGTGGAAGCCTGCTGTTAGAAAAACAAAGTTTTTGTATTTTTTAATAATCTCCAGACTTTTCTTAAAATCTCTTGGATGGGCGCAACAGGTAACAATAGCTTTTAGTTCCTTTTTGCAGTTCAGGATTACTTCGTCCCTATCTGGATTGTAATCTTTTTGTTCGAGATGGCAATGGGCGTCTATCATAATTTAATTAAATAATCAAAAATCCAACCCAGGAAAACTCTTTTTCTCTTTGTAAAAATAATGCTTTTCTTCCCCTAAACAAGTAACAAGATCAGCCATTTTAATAACTCTCTCTGAAGCAAATCTTCCTGTTAAGATAAAATTCACATTTTTTCTCCTTTCCAGAATTGAAATAAGTTCATCTTCTTCCACAAGTTTAAATTTAATTGAATACAATATTTCATCAAGAACTATCAGTTTGTGTTCTTTTTTCAGGAGCAGTTTATTCACAAACTCAATTCCTTTTTTTGCTTTCTTCTTGTGAGTTTCAAAAGAACTTTTTCTCAGATTAGATGCAATTTTATCCGCAACAACCCGACCATTTCCTTTTTTCTTTTCTTTAAACATTTCAATAGAAACAAATTCAACGCCTTTTCCTTCAGTCCATCCTCCTAAAGTTGCCTGAGTTGTTGCCAAAAAGAAAGGAGGTCCAAACAGATGCAAATCAACAAGCTTATTTGTATCAAAAAATCTGTATTCTCCGGTTTTTCGACCTTTCATGAATTGCAAAATTGCCACTTTTTTATCATAACCCGCAAATCTTACTGCATGACCCATTGCCGCGGTTGTTTTACCTTCCCCATCTCCAGTATAAACCAGTATCTTTCCGGCAATCATAATAAATCTTGTTTTCTTTCTTAAAACTGGGTGTTACAACTGTTTTAGGGTTAAATTTGAAGTTTAGTTCAGTTAATACATTGTAATCTCTTAACAATAATAACATAAATATATAATTTAATTGTATTATGAGCAATAGATCTAAGGACAGCACCTGGGACCCGGAAGATATTGAACTGCTGGATGATTTTGAAGAAAGCAGAAATCTTGCGCTAAGAGCCACAAAACAATTATTTTTAGATTTTTACAATAAAAATTTTCAAGGTGATGAAAAAGTTTTGGAAATTGGGAGCGGGACTGGTTTCTTGAAGAGAAACTGGTCCGAGAATTTTCATGGAGAATGGATTCAGATGGACTCACAACCAGCTTTTTTGAAAGAAGCCAAAAAAAAGTCGAATGGAACTTATATTCAAGGTTCCGCTTATAGAATTCCATTTCCGGATGAAAGTCTGGATGTTGTTTGCGGATATGGAAGTTATGATGTTTTTATGGATTTGGAAAATGCAACAAAAGAAGCAAGCAGGGTGCTGAAAAAAGATGGATTGTTTTTTCACATGCTTGACTTAGATCCCTGCAGCAGTCCTATTGCAAATGACCTGGAAAAAAAAGGCATTCCTTTAAGAACAAAAGGAAAATATGAAAAGCCAGAAGGTGTGTGCCAAGTAAAATCAATCAGTTTTATTTCTGAAGAAAAAATGGAAGAGTTTGAAAAAATGTGCGCAAATCTTAATGGTAATTGTTCAAATTTAAGTGATTTTGGGGGGAAATATAATAAAGTCTGGAAAAAATATTCGGAAGAAATAAAAACCCATGATTATTTTGATAAAAAATTAAGGCAATCTTTAATGTCTTATTTTGACCCTGAAACTATTGAAAACGGAAACCTGACCTCAAGTTTCAAAGGCAAAAGAACTGAACAACAACAAAAGCTGGATAAAGAACCTTTTTTATTTTTTAATGAAGCTGGTAAATTTTATAGGTATTCAAATTCCACCCAATATAATATGCTCCAATCAAACTTTCCGAATATGCTAAATGTATTGCCAGCAGGTCATGACTGCGCTTATAGAATTTTAAAACAAATTTCTCCTTCATTAGCTCAAAAAATAGAACCTTCCTGCTCAGAAATTTCTGCGGTTAAATATGTGAGCGCAAGAAAATAAATTAAATATCCCGCGAGCCGGATTCTCAACGCCATTAGGTACAAATTTGTTTCTTTTGGCTTCATACTTTATTGACCAATCTCCTTGTTTGGAGTGTTGGCCTTTTTTAAAGGCTGACTTTGAACTGGCAACCCCTCGGTTACTGCAAAAACACTTGCGTTTGTGTAAAACTAAGTTGTTAGACACTACAGCCGAGTGCTCTACCGTTGAGCTATCGCGGGATAATATTACTTGTTTTTAATTTTTATTTGGTGTTTAATAAATAATTCCCCTATAAAATTTGATAATAACACAGTAGTTATTTAAAATTTTCAGTTATTTATTTATGTTTAAAGACTTACTTGAGAAACTTGGATTAGGACCAGAATATTATGAATGGGAAAAAGACGGAGATAAATATACATTAGAAATATTTAAAGAACGAAATCGCAAAAGAATAGAACAACATAAACTTACAATTAAATACACACCTGAGGATAAAACCATGATAAAACCAGTTACAGAAGAAGATTGGAAAGAAATGTGTCACCCTAAATACAAGGGTCCTCTAAAAGAATCTCCCTGTGATGGTCGCCTTAAAATTGAAATAGATGATGCAATAGATGGATATGAAGCTAGATTCCAGATTTATTTTCTGGATGGAAAATTTCTATATGGTATTGATGCAAGATATCAGGAATTCCATGAACCCGAAGATGTTAAAAAAAGACTGCAGGAATATTTTTGCCTTAAAAATGAAAATGGGCTTGCAAAATACCTTAACAATTCAAACCTGCCGGAAGAATATAAAAAAGAATTTGGGGAACTTTTTTAACTTTTATTATAGGTTTATCTGATAATTCTCTAATAAAGTTCCCCGCGCCAAGAGCACGGGGAATTTAAGGATTGAAAAATTGCAGCAAAACAGTTTTTAACTTTAATTAATCTATTATGGAATACAAAGAAATGCTGGATTCTGTATATGAAAAAGTGAAAAAAGGCGAAGTTAAAGAAAGAATGCAGATTATAAATCCAAAAATAACTTTTCACGGGAAAAAAACAATTATAGCCAATTTTGAGCAATTCTGCAATTCAATTAACAGAGAAGTTAAACAGGTCGCAAAGTTCTTATACAAAGAATTAGCCACTTCCGGAGCTGTTGAGAATGGAAAACTAGTCCTGCAGACAAAAAATCCCTTAACAGACGATAAAATCAAAAAATACATGAAAAATTTTGTTTATTGCAGTGAATGCGGGAAACCGGACACAATCATCAAAAAAGAGGACAGGTATTATATTATAAAATGCGAAGCCTGCGGGGCAAGAAAAACTGTGAGTTTGTAAGATAACAATATAAAAATCGAAATGATATATATTCTGTGTTATAAACCAGCCAATTCTCTGGTTTCATCCAAAATAATTTTATCTTTAAATCCTCCTCTCTCATCTTTCTTTTTCTTTCTAATCAGTTCCAATTCTTCTAAGCTAATACCTTTAAAATCGCAAATAGCATAAATTACTTCAAGAACATCAGCCAATTCCTCCTCAACATTTACATCTTCCAATACTTCGTCTACTTCTTCCTGAAGTTTTGCTTTTAATTTCTCCCAATATTCATTCTTATCAGCAATATGCGTAATTGGAACTACGCCTCTCTTCCTTATTATTTCAGGAATTCTGTCCCTGACTAATTTATCATATTTCATAATATTAAGTTTGCATTTAAAATTATTAAATTTCAAAAATCAGGTCTTATTATATCCCAAAAACAACAGTAAATTTCCTCTTTACAAATATTTCTTAATTGGTCAATGCGGAGTATTGGATATTAAACTTATTAAGAAATTTAATAATTGCCATTTTTGGGCAATTATTTTTATTTTATAAACAAAATTATGAAAATAACTTTTCTTGGAACCGGCGGAGGAAGGTTTGTTATGATTGACCAGTTAAGAGCAACCGGGGGATTTATTGTGGAAAGTAAAAACCTAAATATGCATGTTGATCCCGGACCAGGCGCTTTGATAAAAGCAAAACAGTTTCATAAAAACCTGAAAAGACTGAATTCTATATTTGTTTCTCACCCTCACACAGACCATTACACTGATATGGAAGTGGTCATAGAAGCAATGACTAAAGGAGCGAAAATAAAAAAAGGTTTCCTGATAACCAGTAAAAGCGTAATAAATATGGATGTGAATAAAAGCCGAACAGTATCAAAATATCATCTAGATACACTTGAAAAATATTATTCCCTTGACCCTGATGAAGAAATACGTTTTCTAAACACAACTTTAAAAACCACAAAATGTTTTCACCGCGAAGAAAAATGCATTGGATTTGTTTTGGAAGATGAAAAAAAACTTGGATATACTGCGGATGGGGAATATTATGAAGAACAGGCGAATTATTTTAAAGACTGCGATTGTTTGATTATTAATTGTCTCAGACCAAGATATGCAAAACCTTATGGTCATATGACCGCAGACAAAGCAAAAATCCTAATAAGCCAGACAAAGCCAAAACTCGCGATTTTGCAGCATTTTGGGATGAAAATGCTCTTCGGTGTTGCGGAAAAAGAAGCAAAATGGATTGAACAGGAAACCGGGGTAAAAACAATTGCAGCAAGGGATGGACAGGTTTTCGAGTTGAAAGAAGAAACAAAAAGTCTGGAAAATTTCAGTTAATTTCTAAAATCCTTGGGGGTTATTTATTATTTTAATATAATCATATTTTATGGAAGAATCTGTTAAAATTTATGGGTCAAGAGAAGATATGGTAAAAGATTTAAAAGATAAGTTAATCAACTTTAGGCCATATATAACAGAAATTTTAGATAGTTTTGATAAAACTGAAGAAAATAAATGGAGGGATAAAATAACTGATGCAGAAATATCCAGAAATGTTCCTGCTCAGGCACAGTATTATTTAGATATTACTCAGATATATAAACTTATGAATGATTCATCTCCTAAAGAAGAAGTATACTCTGTTGCTGCTAAAGTATCAGACCTACTCGATAAACTAAATTAAAAGAATCCTTGAAAAATAACCAATAATAGATTATTGTATTCAGAACAATTTAAAGATATTTATTATTTAATCATAGATATATTTATGAAAACTGTAAATAATACAGAGGATTATTTAAAAAAAATCCGTCCTGAGTTGAGAAAATATACCTTAAAACTTTTGGATGAAATTGGTGAGATTGATGAAAGTATGAAACCTGCAAGTAATACAAATAATTATTTAAAAAAAATCCATCCTGAGTTGAGAAAAACCTTAAACCCTCTGGATGAAATTAATAATACTAATGAAAACTATAAAACCAAATGGCTGAAAAGGATAGATGTTTGCACTAAATCAGGGAGTTTATTAGGTGAAATTGATGATTATCTCAGGGCAATCAAAGAAATCTCAAAAAATGATGAATACTCCCATCTTATCAGTGACAACGCTCTTGAAGATGTAAAAAAGATATCCAAAAATATTGAATCCATATATGACCGACAAAAGAATACTTTAAGTTATCCAAAAACCCAAGAATTTGAACCTTTTGCTGGTTTGGAAGTGGACTTAGCAGAATATAATGAAAATGGCACTATCAAAAATATTGTTCATTACCATTACGAAAGTAATGAAAAAACCAGAAGCGGTATTTTTTTCCTTGAAGATTGCGAACTTATTGATCCTATTGAAAAAAATGTTATTTATTGCCATGGAAAAACCAGAGACAGCACTCTCTTCCTTAGAGATGATGAACTTAGTGACCTCTTAGAAAGTATTGAAGCACATGACAACAAAATAGATATCTTTAACTATTATCAAGAGAAGATAGAATCTAAGAAAGCGGATGGAAAGCGGATAAAACTTAACATATCAGATAAAGAAATCTTAAAATATATTGAATTTGATGGAATAATACCAAAACTTGCTTTAACGCCGCAAAACCATACTCAAATGATTGATGAAAATCTTATTTACTATAAAAATAGTTCTCTGGTATTTACTAATTTTGGATATAATTTATTTAAAAAAATAAAGGACTTATATTAAGGATTTTATAGCCCTTCTATTATGAAATCTTCAAGAAGAAATATAGATGTCCTTTACAAAGGACCTCCTGTTGGATTGAAATATAAAAAAATAGTAAAAGATATATTTAACAGAACCGGGAATAATATAGAAACAACCTTTGTTGACGAAAATTCGCATTATGCTGAGGAAATTATGCTGGAACAATTAATGATAAATCCAGAATATAACCTTATTATAATTAATGTGGAAAATAAAGAAATGAACCCTCATGAGATATATGATTTCCCTAAAGAATGCAAAGAATTATCAGAAGGTATTCTGATAGCGGAAACAACAAATACCTATTTAGAAGATTCCCGTGGAGAACTGGGTTTTTTTAGCAGTTGCATACCTGTATTTTTTGGCAAACATTATGATTATATGCCGGTATTAGCAAGATATAGTTTATTATAATCGAATTCTAAAATACACCAAAAGAGAAACTCCTATAAAAAACATTACAGAAACCAGATACAAAGCAATATAAGGATTATTTTGGAAAGGGAGCGAAATATTCATCCCATAAAAACCAGACACCGCAGTGGAGATACCTAGAAATATTGTGAATATTGTAAGTATGGTAATTGTTTTGTTCATTTTATTTGATAATAAAATAGTCTGATAATTTCTCAGATTTGATATTGTTTTCAGGGAAGATTTACACAGATTCAGACCTTGGTTTGAATCAATAACAAGGTCTTCCATAATTTCTTTGTCATCTTCAAAAAATTTGACTTTCTTAATCAGTCTTTCATAAATCAAACTTGTATGCTGGTAAGAAAAAATAAGATTATTTAATTTTTCTTCCTGTTGCAATAAAATTCTTAAATCCTTTTCGCGAATTTCCTTTGTGGGACTTTTTTTCGCATTTACTATTTTTACAATTCTTATGGTTTCTCTTTCAGACCGGTCATTTATCAGGGAAAGAAATTTTATTAAAGTTTTTAGTTTTTGGGTTGTTGTTATTTTAATTTTATTTTCAATCACAGATCTAATAAATGAATGGTCTTTTGAAGATAAGGTTAATAAAAATTTATCAGTTATCAAAATTAGACAAGTGCCTAAAAAATCCTCGGTTCCGGAAATTATTTTTGCAATAATATAAATTTCGTTGTCATCAAATTCTACCCTTGGCACCTCATTTTTATCCAGCCCCGAAAGCAGGTTTTCTTTATCCAATTTGAATTCATTTGTGAGAAAATCTATTTCTTCATTTGTTGGATTAACAACATTTATCCAGCACCCTTTGCTGAACTCATCTATCTTTTTCAGCCTCCGGTCATTTAGTGTTCTCTTATAATAGGTTATCATAATTAACAGGAGTATATTTACTTAAATTGTTTAGATGGATAAACTAACTGGAGAAAAAATAAATTCTCAATATTTATTATTGCATGACCGCTTTTTCCTTTTATTCCAAAAGGTTTTGTATAATGATTTTCAGAATATAAAAGTTCAACGCAGGTCATCCATTTTTTATTTAAAAAAACGCGGAACTTGAAATAATCCATACCCGCCAGTTTCCTTGAAGTGATTGAGTATCTTATCCCAAAATCATCAAAATACTTCCTGAAAAAATCAAACAATTCTTTTCTGGAATCCATATATTTACCTTCGTTTGTGAGAAACAACAGGTTTAATTTAAGATAATTCACGCTGTAAAAAAACTGTTTATTCCCAACTGTATTCTCGATCGCCTTGTAAAAAGCAAAAGGTATTTCATTAAAAACCCACCCAATAACTTCTGTTTCTATTTTTGGAATTTTTCCTGTTAAATAATAAGCTTCATAAAACACTTCTGTATCAACTGGTTTTGACAAAAATTCTGAAAAAATTTCTTTTGGAATATATTTCACAAGAGCTTTATTTTCTATTAAATTTAACGGAGTTGCCAGAGGAACATAAATTTCTTCTGCTTCAAAAATTTCTTCCAACTCTTTAATAAGATTTTCCCTTATTTTTCGGATTTTCTTCGCGCCTTTTGGAAGATATATATTTCCGTCTTTTATAATTTCTTTTTTCAGAAGTCCCTGATTTGCCGCTTCTTCAGAAGGATTTTTCTCAACAGTGGTCTTTGTTTCACTCTCAAAAATAATCCTGTCTCTTTCTCCTGAAACTTTTTCTTCTACCAGCATCACTGCTCTTTCTATGAAATTGTCTCTCAAAAATTCCTTCTCAATATCCTTAAAAACTATCCTACAGGTTTTCCCATTGCAGACAACCGCTTTTGCAACAGGTATTTTAACTTTTCCAGTATAGTCGCACGCAAAAGTAATTTCGCAGGAAGTCAAATAATAATCTCTGATTCCAAGTTTGTGTTCTTTCAAATATCCGCTTAGTTTTTTTATAAGTATTAAAACATATTTGGATAAATCCTTATCCCCAAAAAGACTGATGTACATCCGGTTCGCGGAATGGATTGCGGAAACAAAATATTCCTTTTTTTTCAATTTAGTCCTGATTTCCAAAAAAAGTTTCTCGTCCAAATCCCTTGAAAATTTTATCAGCAATTCCAATTGAGATTCCATAAATTAAAGAGTAAGTTTATAATTAACCGCTTATTTCCTGAAATCCTTTGGATGGGTTCTTTTAAAAAGTTCAACGTCCTGATTTGCTGTTTTTAACAATGAATTTATAAAATTAGTCTGTTGTCTGCTCCATATTTCATTCTTATGGGATTTTACATAATTTGCATAGAATCTTATAAATTCTCTCCTATTTTTTATATTTTTCATTCTCGACTTTTCCAGTATTTTATTGCAACCCATATTTTTTTAATTCAATTCCAAAATCCTTGCAGAAATTAAGTAAAATGGATTTATCCAATTTATCTGAGAATAAATCATATAAATAAAGAGCATCTTCTATATCCTTTTCACTTCCGAGATAAAATTTATAAGGTATTTGTATTTCCAAAGAAGAAATCCTTAACTGGTTTGAATCTATAATCACAATGCGGGAATTTTGCAGTGAATAATTATCATACTTATTTTTTGGAAATTTTAATTCTATATTTGGTATCACTATATCTCTTTTTGCAAGCCTGATACTATCTCCTTCCTCAAGCATTTCAAACAATTCTTTTGGGTTTTCACTATTAAGAAACCAATAACCGCTTTTCGTTAATTTCTCATAAAAACCAAAAAAATTCTCATAAGACATTTTTTCAATTATAATATCCACATCCTCTGTCCCTCTTGACCTTCCAAACAAAATAGGAATATAACCGCTAACTATGACATACTTGAAATCCATAAACTCAAGAGTTTCCAAAACAAATTTATCCAAATCCGACAATATTTTATCAAATATAACTTTATTATCTTCAAATTTTATATCCATAAATTAAGGAATAAGTTTATAATTAGGGGTTTATTTAATAATAACCTTGGTCTAATCTGAACTGCAATGAATCGCTTATTTTATCTTTTGGGATGTATTCTAGAGAATATGAAGGCATATCTTTATTAATAATCTCCGAAATATCTTTTGATAGAGATTTAGCAATATCATACAGTTCCGGATTGCATTCAGGACAGCCTAGTTTTAAGAATTCCGATGAAGAATATTCTCTATGATCAACTACAACCACCCCACCGCAATCCTGACATTGGTAATAATATAATAAATCAGCATCATCTCCAGCAACACCAATCAAACGACCTTTCCCTATATTTTGGAGTAACTCTAATCCATCACCAACTTTTGAATAAGGGTCTAAATTGTTTTCTTTCATAATTTTAATTCCCATCTTCTTCGCCTAATTTAATTAATTTTGATTGATCTAATACCGCCCTGTATTCTTCGGTGGCTATTTCATAGTCATCGGGTTTTGCAAAGGAATGATTTCCATTGAAAGTATTAATAACATACATCGTACCATGCAAACCTTCCTTTTTTAAGATATAATTTCCCTGTTCAGATAATCGCAGTTTATCACCATATGGCTTTACTAAACCCATATCTAAAAGTCGGTTTGAATATTCTGTTATTTCGCCTGCATTAATTGCCTTAAGAGCGCCAGTAACAGACTCGTCTATTAATAAACCCACATCCCCAAAAGAGGGTTTATAAGGAAGTATTGCTACCATAAACTAAAGATGCAAAAAACTTTAAATATTCTACTTCTAAATAAAAAATCCTGAAATGTTTTTTATGAAACAATTAAATTCAATTTCAACAAAGATCCAACCCACTATGTTTTACTGCTCCAAACCACTTATCTGCCTTTTCAGCTTCTCTCATAGAACCATAGACTCCACTATCAACCAAACTCTTTAATGCATCATACTCGCGTCTTTCTTCCAAAAGATATTTCTCTGCTCTTTTAAACCCTTCAGCAAGTTCTATAATAGCCTTAGATTCCTTTACTGCTTCTTCCGGTGAACTATAAATTCCGCTCTCAATTATAGCCTCAAATCCTTTTCTGGCTTCATCCTTATTATCATAAACACCAGCCTCAACTAATCGTCTATATAATTCCTCAGAATCTTCTTTTATTTCTCCCATATATTAAATATCGGCTCCATAGAAATCCTATGATTTA
>JAGLVB010000023.1 GCA_023134135.1 Candidatus Aenigmatarchaeota archaeon | reverse complement strand
AAAGAGAGACTTCTACTCCCACAAAGCACCTCCCTACATAATCTCCTTTCGGAGTATTGTGGTATCGGCGATTAACTTAGTCCCGTCCATTTTCAGGGCCCTAGATCTCGATGAGTGAGCTGTTACGCACTCCTTAGAGGGTAGCTGCCTCTAAGCTCACCTTCTCACTGTCTTAGACCTAAGACGCCCTTGCTCACACTTAGTTAATACTTGGGGGCCTTAACCACAAGCAGGGTTTTTTCCCTTTAGGATTGGGGGCTTGCCCTCCAACCCCTTTTCCAACCTTCTAAGACGACCATAGGTTCGGAGTTTGACAGAATAGTGAGGGCTTTCGCCCCCTAACTACTCAATCAGTGCTCTACCCCATAGTCCGCCTCCAGTTAGACTAGCCTAAGGGCTATTTCGAGAGGAACCCGCTATCGCCAAGCTCGATTGGCATTTCACCCCTATCCCAAGGTCACGAGAACGGGTTGAGCCCAGAAACTCTATCGGACCTCCATCTCTCAGTAGAGAGACTTCATCCTGCCTTGGGTTAGATCGCTTGGCTTCGGGTCGTATGCACGTGATTAATGGCAGTTCATACCATGTCTCTCACCTCCGAAGAGGCTGCAGACAATCGCTTTCGCTAAGGCTTTCACCTCACCACATACATACACTCCCTGCCTCATGTTTCAAGACGAACGACATAACTGCGAACAGCCATGTCGATCTATCGTCATACAGTTTCAGGTTCTTTTCACATCCTGTTAAGGATCCTTTGCGGTTTTCCCTCACGGTACTAGTACGCTATCGGTCTTGATACGTATTTAGGGTTTGAAGTTAATGCCTCCAACCTTCGTAAGCAATATCCAATGCCCATTACTCTTGAACCCTATAAACCATTTCAGAATACGACTACGGGACTATCACCCTCTAAGGTTACCCATTCCAGGGTAATTCATCTTCTCTGAAGAAGGTTTAAACTAGGGCCACACCACATCTACTTCTCCTTTCAGAGAAGAATTCAGTTTGCCCTGTTCGGCTTTCGATCGCCTTTACTCACCGAATCTCGGTTGATTTCTTTTCCTGCGGGTACTAAGATGCTTCAATTCCCCGCGTTCCCTCTCTTAAAAAAGAGCAATTCGGAAATCCTTGGTTCTTAGGCTGCATGCACCTCGCCAAGGCTTATCGCAGCTTGCCACGTCCTTCTTCGGATATCAAGCCAAGCCATTCACTAAACAGTTTAGCAACAAATAAATGTGACTCTCCTTGTACCTATTTCCTCATTGAGTATTAATTGAGTAGTATACTCTTTGAAAGATTCTCTAATTTCTTAGAAAACCTACCTCATTAATTTAATGAACAAAAACTAATATAAAGTAGAATTTAGCGGACTTAGTACTATTAATAAAGTTCCCCGCCACAGAGTGACGGGGTATTTGAGAATAAATTTGCTTGATAAACGTCTTAAAAAAATTGAACACTAGTTCAAAGTTTTTGATAATACTCATATTCCTTCTTCCAGACAACTTAAAAAGAACACAAAAACCAAAGATTCTAAAAATGAAGATAATAATAAAAAGAAACCTCGTTTTCCGGGAAAACCTAAAGGCAGTAATGGGGGCGGAATTAAATTACCGGAGCCGGATGATATTGTAGAACATAAATTGAATGTTTGTCCCATATCCGGAAAGCCATTGAGCGAACCGATAGGTTATCGTGTTAAAACAATCATTGATTTTCCTGACAAGCCAATTCAAACAATTGAGCATAGAATTATGCAATACATTTCTCCGGAAACCGGAGAAATAGTTGAAGCAAAAGCAGATCTGCCAAATAATATATATGGCAAAAATCTTCAAAGCATTGTCATCATGCTCAAAAATTTGAGAAAATCGCTAATTTCATAAAAGAACTTGGAGTGCCAACATTCAGTCATAGAACAGTCCAGAATATTGCAATGAAATATATTTTTGCATTAGAACCAACGCAAAAAACATAATTAATAAACTAAAAAAGAATCATATTTGCATTCTGATGAAATTTGTTTTAGAGAAGACGGGAAGAATGGTTATGTTTGGAGAGTATTCACAAAAACAAAAGCAATATTTTTTGCTGCCAAAAGCAGATCAGCAAAACATTTCAGGAAATTAATCAGGAACTTTAAAGGAGTTATTGTTGTCGATGGTTACAGGGGATATAACTATTATCCGGTAAAACAGCGTTGCTGGGTGCATTTGATAAGAGAATTCAAAGAGTTGGCAAAAAATAATAAAGAAATTGATATTCAATTTCGCAGATTATTGATTTTGTATGAAACCCTAAAAGATCTAAATACAGGACCTCCTATTGAAGACGAAATAAAAAAAGCTAAATGGATTTTAGCGGATATTGTCGCCTGTCTTGAACCAATTGATGGAAGTAAAAAAATTAGAACTTATATTAAAAATAGCGATGATGACTGGTTCACAGCATTATACTATTCCGGAGTTCCGCTTCATAACAATCATGCTGAGCGGGAACTCCGCTCAGTTGTTTTATTAAGAAAAACAATAGGATATTACAGGAATTGGAAAGGAAAAAGATGGATTGACATTGTTATCTCAACAATACATACCTGGAGATTGCAGGGACAGAATATATTTCAGAATCTAAGAGCAGTTCAAACCTGACTTTCTACTTACAAATTAAATAAAAAGATTTAAAAATAAAAAACGATTATCTAAAAACATCTATGCCCAAAGTATTGGATACTTCAGTCTGAACATCTCCCACTTTTTTTTCAGTCATAGGTCCAAGAATGAAAGGTGATTTTACGCCGGTTACAATTGTGATTACCTGTATTTTTCCCTCGTAATCATCAAGGATTCTTGCTCCCCAGATTGTCTGCGCTTCAGGAGCCAATTGCTTGGATATTGTTTCCCCAATCTCATTTACTTCTTCCAATTTCAAATCAGGTCCTCCAATTATCTGTATTAATGCCCCCATTGCTCCGGAGTAATCAACACTCAACAAGGGATGCCTCATTGCCTTATCAACAGCTTCCTTTGCCCTTTCTGAAGAATCTGAAATACCAATTCCTATTGTTGAAACACCGCCGGATTTCATTATGGTTCTTACATCAGCATAATCAAGATTTACAAGACTTGGCTGTGAAATTGTTTCGGTTATTCCTTTTACCATTTTTGAGATTACTTCATCACCAAGTTCAAAAGCCTCCTGCAATGGAAGATTTCCACCATATTCAAGAAGTTTCTGGTTCTCAATTATAATTGTTGTATCGCAACTTTGCCTTAACTGGTAAAGCCCGTCTTCTGCTTTTGAAATTCTTGCGCCTTCTATTTTGAACGGCAATGTTCCTGTTGTAATTACCAAAGCTCCCTGGTTTTTTGCAATGTCTGCTATCACCGGAGTTGCTCCTGTTCCGGTTCCGCCGCCTAACCCGGTAATTAAAAAGACCATGTTTGCGTCTCTAAGCAGTTCTTTTAATTCAGTTCTGCTTTCTTCTGCTGCTCTTTTTCCTACCTCAGGAGCTCCGCCTGCTCCAAGACCTCTTGTAAGATCTTTTCCAAGCAACAACTTCTTGTCTGCTTTAGTCATTACAAGATGCGCTGCGTCTGTGTTAACTGCAACTGTTTCCGCTCCTTTGATTCCCATTTCTGTGATTTTGGTGATTACATTTGAACCCATTCCGCCGCATCCAACAATTAAAATCTTTGCTTTGTATTCATCAAGATTAAATTCTTCTTTTATTCTTTGTTGTATATCCTCTGCTGATACTTTCTCTTTTTCATATATGTTCATCTCGGCTGAGTTTGTTCCTGTGTTTTCTTCTGTCACTATTTTTTCTTTTTTTTCTTCTTCGTCCCCAAAAGTTTTATCAAATAGATTTTGTATATTCATATTTTCACTGTGCTAAAGGTCTAAACCTCTATATATTAATTACATTTGAGATATATATAAGGATTAAGTTATACTGCCCTAATAGTTAATTGTATCTATGTAGTAATAGAAAAATAATTTCCATATTTACAACATCAAACCTTATCATCAATAGACTTCCATTCCTTAATATCAATCCACGGAGCCCTGCTGACCTTGAAGTTCTCTCCTGACAAAGCTCTTATATAATTCCTCCACATAAATCTCTCGTCAAGATAAACAACAACTGCTTTGTCAGTCTCAGACCTAATTGCCCTCCCCGCGGCCTGAACAACTTTCTGTACTGCGGGATAAATATAACCATATTCCATACCTTTCCCATAATGCCTGTTGTAACACGAAACCACGCTTTTTGTTTCAAGGTCCGGGGTTGCCAGAGCAATTCCCGCAACAATTGTGCACTTCAATGAATTATTCGGGAAATCAATTCCCTGGTCAAAAGAACCTGACTGGACGCCCATCAACAAACGGTTCTTTGATTTTATAAAATCCTCGAGCATCTGGTTTTTCTGTTCCTTGGACAATTCCTGAGATTCCCTAAAGTAATCTATACTCCTATCAAGATAATTTTCAACCTGCTGGAGAAAGAAATATGATGGAAAGAAAACTGCTGTGTTTCCCCCAACGCTGTCAAATATCTTTTTTATAATATCCGCGTAATTTTTGTACTGAGCCTCACCTCTCCTAGAATATTTTGTTGTTGCAATCGGAGCAATCAGATTCAATCTGTTCTCTTTTGGGAATGCGGATTTAAGAGAAACGCTTTCGCATCTTTTAACTCCCAATAAATCCGAATACATCTCAAGAGGTTGCAAAGTTGCGGACATTAAAATCGTTGAATAACTGTTATTAATTATATCTGAAGTTATTTCAGAAGGCAACAAAGCGCTTATTTTTACCTCAACCTGTTCCCCATACTTTGAGGGTTTCTTTCTAATAATCCTTGTGAAATTCTGCTCATCAGAGTTTGTCCATCTCTCAAGAAAATCCAGAATACTTAAACAATGGCTTCGTTCTTTCCCCTCTTCTATAACCAAATCCGCGGTCTCTTTCAGTCTTTCAAGAAATTTAAGTCCAAAGGAATTTATATTTATTTCGCTCTTTGAAATATAACCTTCATCCCCTATTCTTATTTTTCCCTTGAGATTCTCAATTGCTGACTGAAATTCCTCCAAATCATTTGAAATTTCCGCCTGAACATCTTTTGCTTCTTTAACAGCGCGGTTTAAAATGTAAGAAGTTAGTTTTGAGGAAACCAAATCTCTTGATCTTCCAGGGAGTTGGTGGGCTTCATCAACAATTATTATTGAGTCCTCAAGTTTTTTGTCAATCTTTGCCAAAAAAGTTCCTGAGATAAATGGATTAAATAAATGAAAATAATCAGCAACTACCACTGTGCTTTTTCTTGCTCCCTGGCAAGCAATTTCATAAGGGCAAAAGTCTCCGCATCTTTTCTTCACTTCTTCTGAAGTCAAAATATCTCCGCTCAATTCCCTGACCTTTGCTTTTGCTCCATCTGTTACTTTTCCCTTATCATAGACTTTGTTGTAAAATTTGCACTTGCCGTCTTTTTTAAGATAATTGCACATTTCGTGGAAATCACCTGGATGCAACCCCTCATAAATATTATTGCAAAAACCCATCTTCCCGATTATATTCATTACACTTATATTCCCGATTTTTCTCAGGGTCTCAATAGCCATTATGTGCTGGGAATGCCTCGGGGTGAGGAAAAAAACATTCAGACCTCGCTTTGATGCAAATTTAACAGCCGGGTAGAGAGCCGATACTGTTTTTCCTATTCCTGTTGGGGCATGAATCAGGAGATTTTTCCGGTTTTCCAGGCAGGATTCAACTTTATTAATCATTTCCTCCTGACCTAATCTTTTATTTTCAAATGGAAATTTCGGGGACATAATTTAATTTAATAATTTAGAAAAGCAATCAGATTCAGCGAATTAAATATTTATAACTTAAATGCCTAAATATAATATGGCAAATCAAGAAAAAATTGATTATGCAAAAGTATATACAAATCCAAAAGTGATGGAAGCATACAAAAAAGCAATTGATGGAGGTGTAGATATTATTGCTGTTTTTGGAGCACAAACTTATGAATTAATTCAAAATGATAATCCTGTTGCGGAAGTTTATGAAAAATTAATTAGCAAAGGGATGAAAATTGGATTTAACCCAACAGTGAACCCTCTGGAAGATAAAAGTGTTATTGATAGACAAGAGATTTATAATTTAGATAGAGCGTCTGGAATTCTTACTAAAATTACCGGTTTTTTTAAACCAAATCAGATCTCTGCTGACATCTCAAAGTTATATTTAAATTCAGTACCTCTGGATAATTTTGATGTGCCTGTAGATGAATTAACAAATTAATATTTAGAAAATTAAAGTTCGAGAACTATTTCTTAATCTATTCTAATTCCACCCATTTTTTCTGGCATAATCAGCTATCAATCCAAACTGCAATCCAAGCGCTTCATCTTCGTCTATTTCACCCATTCCAGATAAGGTGCTTATATCTTTAACTATTTTTACATACCCCTCCAACCCAGTATCTTTCACAGGAATATTTCTTGCTTTAATTACTGTAAAATATTCGTCTGTAGTAGATTCTATAATAGCATATTTAGTTTCACCATCAACAGTTAGCATATTATTTTCTTCATTTATTTCAACAACTCCATTATTATAAATAATGCCTCCTTTGCCATACTTACGCATATCTTTATTTATCCTTCCTTCAATTGGCCAGTCTAAAGTTTCCAAATCAAAACCTTCATTCAATACATATATTGTTGTTCTTGGATCTATTTCCATTTATTTACTACTATTAAATTTTAAATAATTATAATTTTATCCAAAAACTCATTTATTCTTTGAAATTTAAATTATGGATTGGCCCGCGAATATTGCGGAAAAAGAATACATTCTTCAACCTATAGACCAAACAAGCGAAATCTTTATATAGTTTAAATACAAATAGTAAAATGCTTTTTTAACCAGAAAGTGATATAAATTTAAAAAAGGTAAATAAAATATGTTGAAAAAAGGAAAGAAATCAGGGCTTAGTTGTCCTGAATGTGGTTCGAACGAAATATTGAGTGATAGTTCAAAAGGAGAAAATATCTGTTCTAAATGCGGTTTAATCCTGAATGATAGTATGATTGACACTCAACAGGACTGGAGAGCATTTGATTCAGAAGAACTTGAAAAAACAGCAAGAACTGGAGCTCCATTGACAAGAATGCGACATGACAAAGGAATTGGAACAGAAATAGGCAAAAGCAAAGCAGAACTGTTTAAAGTTTCCGCCGGGAAAAGAGGACAATACTTCAGAATAAAAAACTGGCAAAAGAGACTTGTAAGCAGTAAAGACAGAAACTATGGTTATGCTTTATCTGAACTTGAAAGAATTTCTTCAGCATTGAGCCTTCCTTCAAATTTACAGGAAGAAATAGGCGCAATGTATGAAAAAGCTCTTGAAGAAGGACTTGTAAAAGGAAGAAGTATTGAAGCCGTAATTGGTTCTCTTGTTTATGCATTATCAAGAGAATACAAATCACCAAGATTAATGTCGGAGATTTGCGAGGTTTCAGGAGTGGATAAAAGAGATTTGGGAAGAACTTACAGGTATGTTGCAAGAAAACTTAACCTGAGAGTAATCCCAGCAAAAGCGATTGATTATGTCCCAAGGTGCGCAACTTTGCTTAAACTAAGCGATAAATCCCAAGTAAGAGCAAAGCAATACCTGACACAAATAAAAAGCGAAGAAGAAGTTTCAGGAAAAGGTCCTATTGGACTGGCAGCAGCAACATTGTACATAGCCGCGATAATGAACGGCGAGGAAATCTCACAAAGAAAAATCGCAGAAGCAATTGGAGTAACAGAAGTAACAATAAGAAACAGGTGCAAAGATATTGCAAAGAGTCTTGGAATGGAAGATAGTGTTGATAAAAAAATGAAAGAAATTGAAATGCTGCAAAAAAATCGATTGGATGAAGAATCTTTGTAGATAAATAATATTTTTAATTTTTAGTTTTAATTAATTGTTTGGAGTGATTAAAATATCTTTTGATATTACTCAATCAGCGGATTAAAATTACTTTTTAGTTTTGAATTTATGATAATATTTTGGAAATAATCTGGAAGAATAATAAAAATAAATGGCAAAAATTGGCAGGGAAATAATATTCCAATAAGACATTACTAATGCATCTAATGGCTTAAAAGCAGTTAACATAATAGCTCCAAAACCCATTGGTAATATTACTTCAAAGAATTTTAAATCTTTATATTCACTCAAAGATGTCAAAAAACCTAATCTCTTTTTTGTCAAAAATTTTCCAAAGATTTTGTAATATAACAAATATACTAAATGAGAAGGTATTATTCCAAGTAAAATAAGTGAACTAAATAAAGACGCTATCCAAAGAATTGTGAGTATTGTATCCAACATATAATAAATTGATTATTATCTATAATAAAAATAGCTCAGAGTAAAATTAAAAAACCTTCAAACCTTCCTGAATCTCAGCAAGTGCCTGACCTCTCAAAGACCTTGGAACAACTAAGCCCTTCGAATTGGCAAGAATTTCCGCCCCGGGAAAACCCTCATAAAATGCGCATCTCTTAAATTTAACCCCTAAAGTTTTTTCAAGAATATCCAATTCGGTGTCCTTGCATTTCTCATGAACAACTCCCCCTTGATTTGTAACCACTGCAAGAGCTCCTGGAAATGGCAAGTCTGAAATTGTTATTGCTTCGGTTTTTAATTTTAATTTTTCCTCGAAAAACTGTTTTTTATCTCTCAGGTAAGGAGATAAAATACAACCTTTGTCATTGCATAAAATTAAGTTCCCTAATGTTGTAAATGAACCTTCCAGTCTCACAACCTCTTTATCCAAATCCTTTAATTCCCGGTCAGAAACAATTTCAGGCACAAAAATATACTTTGAATTGCCCGCTGAAAATAACCCTAACATGAAAGAATTGTAAAAACTGGTCTTTTTCACAGGCGTATCCAGAGCCTCTGAAATCTTATGAACCTGCCCTATTGGTATCTCCACTGGCAGATAACAACAATTCTCTGTTGCCAATCCAAGCAATCCTAATGTTGTACTCCCAAAAAACTCCGTCTGGTAAATTCCCATAAATAAACTCCAAATATTTTTAAACAATGGTTTTTTAGGAAAATGCGGCGTAAATACTAAGAATCTTCATAATTTAGGTCTTTAAACTGGTTCAGGATATCCTGATGTATTTTTTTGTTGCGTGAAACCAGCAATGTTTGTTTCTTTTTTGGATTCCATTCAATGGGTTTTCCCTGCAAAGTGGAGATTATTCCCCCGGCTTTTTCCACAATTAAAGCTCCCGCAAATTCATGGAGTGGAGCGGCTTTTACTTCCAGAAATGCATCATAATGACCTTCAGCAATTTTAGCTGTTTGAAGCAAGCCTCCAAAATTATAAATAAAATAATCACCATCTGTTAAATCAATCAGCGAATCCATAAATCGCTTTGCTCTTAATTTATAAGGAGCCCAACCCAATATTATATTCTTCCCTTTGATTTCTTCGGGCACTTTTATTTTTTGATTATTTTTATATGCTGAATCCTCATCACAATGATAAATATCCTTATTTGAAATATTACCCACAAAAGAATACTTTGGAACTTCATTAACCAACACCAGTAAACCAACACTACAAAAAGATAATTCTCCTCTTAAAAATAGATGGGTGTAATCAATTGGGTCTATCACAATCTGAATATTATCATCCCCGCCATTAATATCTATCACCTCTTCATTTTCTTCAGAAACTAAATTACAGGAAACTCCTGATTTTGTAAGAACTTCTTTTATCACCTCCTGAGAAATTATATCTGCGTTGGTCTGGATATTAATCTCATTATTAAGCGTTTCCACTTCTTTTAATTCTCTAATTGCTTTGATTGTAGAAATAATGCATTTTTTTCCAAGTTCAACCCAATCCATAAATAAACTCTTAGATTTCTTTTTATGTCCTAAATTTAGGTAATAAATTTCTTAAGTTTATAATTATATTTGATATATTGTTTAGTTAAACTCAACTTTGCCTGTAATATCTCCTTTACCAACAAGACCGAATTTTGTACTATCTAAAGAGCCCTTTGCCAAATTTCCAAGAATCAAATAAGTAGTTTCAGGGATAATTCCTTTGTAATCTCTTTCATAAAGAGAAAGCATCTGGTAACTTTTTTGGTTTAAAAGATAAGATTGATTTTTTGAATTTTTAACAATTTCATTATTAATTAAAATATTCCAACCTCGCTCTGTTTTTTCCAAGGAAAATTTATCTCCGGGCAAACCTTTAACAATTTTGATAATTAAATTATCATTCCCCGCATAATCATAAACAACAACATCCCATTTTTTAATCTCATTGCAATTATAATAATCAAAAAGGATATTGACATTCTGTCCGTTTTCAATTAATCCTGTGAGAGAAGTCCCGCGAACAGTTTTTTCTTCTGTTTTTGTAATACAATTATAATCTTGCCTCTCTATTATATTCTTGTGTATATCTGAAATATTTTGCCAATAAACAGATAACAAAATAAAACCTATGATGAAAAATATAAAAATAAAACCTTTTGCTCTGTTATCCATAAAACTAACAACTGCAAACTCTTATAGAACATGAAACCGCACATAGATTTTTTCTACTGTCGTCGCCATACTCACCTAAACATTGACCCCACCTTGACGACCCAGTTTCCTTAAATTCCTTACCAGAATCTGCATCCCAAGCAATAACGCTCAGGGAATTAGAACAAATATTCCAATCCCAGTTTTGTGTGTAAAGGGTTTTTTGTCTATATACAATAATATTGCCAAATCTCTGGTAATCCGTTCCAATCACAGAACTATCCCCAACAACGCCATCAGCATAATGAACTTCAGCACATCCTATAGGACAGTTTGACAAGGGTACAACCCAAGGATCTATATTACCCCCACATGCTATTTTACTTTCACAATTCATGCTAACAAAATAACCACCACCACTCCCGCCAGCGGCATCCACATAACCCTTTGTCGCAACATCACTATTTGCTGTCGGAGCAGAGATATTTGTTATCTTATTATTGTTCATATCCAAAATTCCAACCACATCCAAATCTCCCAAAAATTTCCACTGTGGACTTGCCACACCGGAATCATTGAATGTTCCGGGTCCAATCATCCCAGGATGAATTCCTGGGTTTGGATAATTCCCATAAGGTCCTGTTGAATAAGTTGCAAGAATTGCAGATCCTATGCAGATTACAAAAGTCAATAAGATTCCTAAAATAAGTTTCTTGTTTTGGTTCATAATATTAATACTTCTATATATATAAACATTTTTTAGATGTTTTATTAAATATTTCCGAATCTCTCAATAAATTTCTTAAGTTTATAATTATGTCCGATACACTCTATGAAAAATTATGCGAAAAGTTTCCCCAAATAGGACCGGTTCCGAGAATTAGTACCTATCCTGAAGGAGGAGATAAATATATTGAAAGAATACACTTAAATCTTATAGAAGAAGCATTTTTGGGGTTAACCAAACCATTGCTTGAATCCAAAGATATTGAGAATCTTGCCAAAGAAATATTTGATGATATTCCTTATGAATTCCATAAACATCCATCTGAAGGCAATATCATTTCTTTTTTGCCTGAAGGGGTGGATGAGTATGCTCAAAGTTATATGGGGCATGATATCACAATTAAAGAACCCCTGAAACATCCAAAAATAACAATATTAACAGGCAACAGAGGAAGTATAAAATTGCATCCTGAGCAAAGAGATAAATATTTTCAATTTGCTGTTGATTTATATGAAACTTTTCTTGAAAAAAACTTAGGTCAATTAAATATAATTAAGTAGTAATAATATTTTATTCTAATTATGAAAATCCCTTACGAAAGAAAGATTTTTATTGATGAAGTAATTGAAGATTTGTATAAAGAATATTATATTACTGATTTTAATGATTTAAGACAAATAGCAGAAGATAAAGATATTAACACTATTGAAAGTAATAAGGTCATTGTTCCGTCGGCCATTCGTCTGTTAAATGATAAAAAGTATATTTTGACAAGAAATTATCCATTTAGAGATATGAGAGATTATTTTTATTCTCATGAATTAGGGCATATTCTATTGGATCATGAACCTTCAATGTCTAAAAAACAAAAGGAATCGGAAGTGGAATATTTCCAGAAAAAGTTGGGAGTTCCAGAACCCACCTTATTTAAAATAGACCTCAGTGTTCTGCATACTATAATAACCAGACCTATAACCACTGTAAAATATATTAGTTCAACAGATTATAAATGGAATTATTGTGAAAAATTAATTAATGATTTTGAGACTCAATGAATAATTACAAACAATATTAAAAATAATTAAATTTATTTCTTAACCAACTCAGGCATTTTCAGTGGTGATGGCAATTGCAAATCATCCGCAATCTTCACGCTCTGAACCAAACATTTCCTGAAAATATAGTTTATAACATACAATGAAATTTTTTCATCAAATTTCTTTTCTTTTTCCCATTTCTTCAAAATTTCTTTCTGGCTCTTATCAGTATACAACAATTCACCGCTTAGGTTTATTTTTGCTTTTGTTGGCTCATATTTAGTCTTATACTCAAATTCTATTGCAAGAACTTTTGTCATATTGCCTGCGATTCCGAGTTCTTTCTCAGCAATATTCTTTATTTTTGGCAATGAAGAAGATATTTTCAACTCTCCTGTTGAAACTTCCCCAGCAGATCCTTCAAGATTAGTTAGTCTGAAACTTAAGATTCCCATATAACAATATTAATAAAATTAATAAATAGAGATATCCAAAAACAAATCCTGTTTTTTAATGAATTTCAGGCAATTCTTTTTATTAAGTGCATATAACTTTAAGGAATAATTATTATGCTTCAGAATTATATTAAAGGAACTTATCTATCTTACGGTGAAATCGCAGAACAGATTTCGCCTCATTTCAAATATGTGTTGGAGGATCTCAAGAAAAGCGGATTGAAATATACTCTTGAAGAATATCTTTCTCTTGCAATTTTTATATCTCTGATAGTTTTTGTGGTTGAACTTCCAATCATTACTTTGATATTGTCTTTCTTCATACACGTAGTATTTGCGTTAGTACTTTCATTTATTTTCTCTGGGTTTGGGGCAATACTTATTTTCTTCCTGTTTACAACTTATCCAAAAACAGAAGTCGCCAACATGGCCGCTGAAATAGATAAAGGTCTGCCTTTCTCCGTAAGTTACATGAGTGCCGCATCAAGTTCTGACAGTCCTCCTATTGATATATTCAGGTCAGTTTCAAACCTGAAAGAATATCCCCGTCTGAGAGAACAGGCAATAAATGTAATAAAAGATGTTGATGGTCTTGGCATGGATATCCTGACCGCTCTAAGAAGAGAATCAAAGAGAACACCGAGCAAAGAATTTAAGGAGTTATTGCTTGGACTTGAAGCAACAATCAATTCTGGGGCTGATATGACCGCCTACCTGACAAATAAATCAACATCTTTATTCAATGAATACCAGAGAAAAATTAAAAGTTACGCTGATTTATTATCCATGCTTATAGAAATATATATAACAGTTATTATCATAGGTCCAATATTTTTTACAATATTATCCAGTGTTATGGCTATGATGGGTGGGATAGAAAATATTGTTGCAACACAGGCTTTAATTTCATTCATAATTATGCCTATAATGTCCACTGCATTAGCCTTTTATATTAGTATTGCTTCACCATGAAACCAAAACCCGTGCATTTTGGAAAAAATAAGAAACCTCCAATTAAATTTGAATTAAAATCAACAAAAAACAAAGAAATACTAATCCACTCTTCAATTATTGCCATTATAATTTTGATTATTGGGCTGGCTGTTTCTTTCACATTCGACAACTTCAACATAGCGCTAAACTCTTTTGTCATAGCAGTATTTGTAGTTATCATTCCTTCCTTCCTCTACAATTATATCCAATTCCTAAAGCTGAAGTCATGCGAGAAATATTTGCCTTTATTTTTGGGAGACTTAAAAGAAGCAAAAAAAAGCGGGGTGTCTTTTCCAGAAGCAATTAAAGCCTGCAGGGGAGACTACGGAAAATTAGATAAATATATAAATAAATTAAAAAAGGACATTAGCTGGGGTGTGAGTATAGATCAGGCTCTAAAACATATGCAAAGAAATTTAAAAAAAAGTCCTGTTATCTCAAGGTCACTTTCTATTCTTCTTGAAACTTACCGAACTGGCGGGAACATAGAAGATATTCTCGAAACACTTATAAACTCGTTGCTCAAGATAATGGATAGTGAAAAATATAAACAATCTGTAATGCAACAACATGTTGTGATGATGTATGGTATTTTCATGATGTATATTGGTCTAATAATCATAATAGGCAATTTCCTGATTCCAATGATTAATGAAATGGGGGGGAATGAAAATGAAATGGTTGGCATTTCATTAATGGAAGCAAAATCACCGTGCCTTGACTGCGGCAATCCCATTTGTTATGGTCTCTGCGGTTATTATAATGTGCTTGGAGGGATGCTTGGATTTGGGGAAGCTGATTCAGTTGAAGTTTATTATAAATCCTTATTCCTCACAATGATTCTTATCCAGGGATTTTTTACAGGTATTGTTGCAGGGCAAATATCCTCAAGAGACTGGTTGGATGGAGTAAAACACGGTTTGATTATGTTTATGATAGGATTGGTTGTTGTGATTATTACAAACCTGATGGGTATATTCTAAAATGTCTGATAGAAAGAACTGCTTAAAATCCGCAATGGTGAATTCATTAAAAAATAAAGGACAAGTAAATATCCCTTTTACAATCAGTTTATTTGTATTTATCGGTTTGACCGTATATCTGATCTCCAGCATAATTGGTTATCACCCATCCCATAGTGAAGCTATAAAATCTGATATTTTATACAGCAAAGCCTATTCAATTTCTGAATTATTGATTAAAGATAAAGGGTATCCCGGAAATTGGGAAGAAAATAATTTCAGAAGAGTTGGGCTCGCCTCAGAACCTTACTTGCTCAATTCCTCAAAAATTGCTGAACTTGAAAAAATATGCAACTCAACGAATATTACAAATATCCGAAAACTCAGGGAATCCTTTGGATTAATGGATGAGAATCTTAATGTTGAAATTAAATATCTGAACGGAACTGGTATTGGAGGGTGCTTTCCGGGGAGTAAAATCGCGGGAAGAAGCGCTTATGTGAAAAGGATTTGTGTTTTGAATGATGAACTTGCGGAGGTGGTTGTTTATGTTGGGTGAAAATAAAAAAAATTGGAATTATAAAGGATTTGTAAGAGTTCTGGAACTGATTATGTTTTCATTTATTATCTTCGGTCTGATGATGCCAACTTTTTTCTATTATTCAAATGAAAACGACTGGGTTGAAGTAAACAGTTTAATGTTGTGCAATGACCTGCTTAACTCTCTTGAAAAAAGCAATGTTTTCGATGATGTGTTAATAACTGACCCTCTCACTGACGGGGAAAATTTATCCAAAGAACATCAACTTGACCTTGAGTTACTTTATAATCTTACTTCCCTTGCTTTCCCTGTTGCTTTTGATTTTGGGTATGAGCTAAAAAATGTTCCTCCTTACAATATTTCAATTGGATGCAACTGCACTCCGACGCAGATAAACTGGCTGAACAAAAATATCTTAACTCCAAGTTATCCAACCGTGGAATTCAATATCACTCAGGTGAATTTAGGCAATCTCCCTTCCGGAAAAGACTTGTTTATAATTTTTGGAGAAAATGATTTATCCGTTTACCAATCAAATATTACTGAAAGATTAAGAGAAGGAAAAGGGTTTGTTTTAATCAGGGATTTTCCCGCTGCGCCGGATGCGTTCACAAAAGAAATTTTTGGTCTTGATTATTCCAATGTGGGTTCTGCAGTTCTTGATTTAAAATTTACTAACCTGTCTGATTCAAAAATCGCAGGAATTGCAAAGAGATTTGAAAACAAATTAATTCGGGTAAATACTTCAGCGGGAATTGGAACACTTTACCTGAAAGATTTAACTTATGGAATAAATGCCACACAGACTAATGTAAATATCACTGGTTGTTTGCCTCTAAATATTTCTGAAGGAGAATCCTGTTCAATTTCAGGGATTGGAAATATTACACTTTACCAAATAGATCCTGTAGCTGCGGACTGGACAGGTCCGGCAGAAGAATGGATTGATATACAAATCTCAGGAATCTCAAACCCGAGAGATTACACATTCAGAGACAATTTCCCAAGAGACCTTGCAAAAAACAATCATACTGTTTTATCCAATGGGGATTACGCTGCTGTGAGCAAAAGGACTCTGAGCGAATATTCTTTGTCTTACGGGAACGAGCCAAGAACCTTCTGGATTTATGATTATGACCAAAACAAAGAAGATTTAAACTTGCTTCTTAAAACAGGAATTATCTGGGCTTCAGGAGAACATTATTTTATTTCCGAACGAAGTATTCCGGATAAAAAGAACAGGTGTACCTATTTCAGTTCGAGTCTCAGGGGAAATAATGTGCCTTACTTGATTAACCTATATTTTTGGAGTTATTGATTATGGACGAAATAGAAATTAAGATAAGATTGCCTAAAAATGATGAAATTATCGGAGTTGTTGAAGAAAAACTTGGAGGAGCCCATTTCAGAGTTTATTGCATGGATGAAAAAACCAGATTATGCAGGATTCCGGGGGCAAAAAAGAGAGGTTTATGGATAGAGCTAAATAGAGTGGTTCTTGTAAAACCCTGGGAAGTGCAATCAGATGACAGAGGGGATATAATAGCAAAATATGATAATCAGGGCGTTAAAGAACTTACCAAAAGAGGTCTTTATAAATAATCTGGAATTGATATTTGTTAAGAAATTAATATTTTTTCATTAAATAATAGGGTATAGATTCATCTCATAGGATTAACTCCTATTACAGCACATATACAAATTATGATTGCAATAATTATCCATAAAACAAGTTTTTGGTTTTGTGTTAAAATCATAATATATAATCATTAAAATCAAATCAATATTCTTAAAAATGAGATTAAGGGTAAAATAAAAAAATAATTATAATTTTATGCCTCAGTAGCTCAGACCTACCTTTGATTACTCAAATACCGAAGGGGGGAGAAATCTGGTAGAGTGCGTGCTTGGTAAGCACGAGGTCCCGAGTTCAACGCAACCATTTCAAATAATAAAGTATAACAAAAGAAATGGTTATGAAAACCTCGGCTGAGGCTTATTTTAATAAACCCAAACCTTATAATCTTCAATAACTTCTTTTAGTTTTGGAGCATCAAAAAAATCCCTGCCAAGAAATTCATTTGCTGTGGAAGTATACATATTTGATATTATTTCGTCCAATCCCTCACCTAAATGAGGGGGGTCTGACCTGCAGAGGTTTCTCCAGTCTTTTATCCCCATTTCTTTCGCAACTCTTTTGGAATTTTCTACATCATTTCCCCAGATAGAATTCCTATAATATTCTCTTGCAATTTCCTTGCTCACAGGTATACCTTCATAAGTGAACCTGCATTCGTCCAGAGTTCCCATCACATCAACAAGCATTAATTCCCCATCTGCATTATAAGCTAATTCTATCTTACCATCCTCGTTAACCAAACCTGCTTTCCCCGCAATTTTAGTAATCAAATTATTTGTGTTTAAAAGAGTTGTTTTAATCTCATCCACTTCCGCATTATTTAATGATGCTAATTTCTGGGCTTCCCCCCAATCGAGATACCTGTCTGTTTCTTCTAATTTTGTGCTTACATCCAAAAAAGGATTGTCTAATTTTTCTCCTTGTTCAGGGTAATGGTCCAACCCCAAATCACCATAACTAATCTCTCCTCTTTCAAGTCTCCTAAAAACACTTGAACCCTTTGGCAAATAATTCCTATAAATTACCTCAAGAGGTACGAGTGAATTATTAATTGATTGTCTGTTCGCATAATGATATTTTCCATCCTTGAACTCAGGAGGAAATACCCTGACTAAATCAACTTCCATTACATTTGTTGGTTTATCAAGTTCATCTGTGTAAACAACTTTCCCCTCTTTATTTACTAAACCGCGATAATGGGTATTCATTCCATCGTCTTCTGCTCTTTCAAAACAATAACCGCCCGCCATGCACAAAGAGGCTCCCTTATATCTAATAGGATCGGGCATTTTGCCCCAATCCATAACAGAATAATCATCAGAGAACTTGAATCTTCCTATACCTAAATTATCTCCGTCTGGTTTTTTTAAAATCTCCAAATCCTTAACACTTCCCATTATTTATTAATGGTTACTTCTTTAAATAGTTTAGTTAAAAACATCTAAAATTATAATCTCGCCCTCTCTTTCCTTATTCTTCTCTTGATTTTCCTCATCCTCGATTTCACAGAGTTCTTTGGCATAATATTTTATATAAATTAAATAAACACTAAAATCCCTGATATTCTCTAAACAAATAGAATCCCTCCAATTAATAATATGGTCCTAAAAAACAAAAAATATAATGAAAATATTTCAATATGAGATATATATTCCCGAAAGAGTTTGAATGGGGCGTAGCCACTTCAGCATATCAAATAGAAGGAGCCTGGAAAGAAGATGGCAAAGGAAGATCTGTTTGGGATAAATTATCTCACCAAAAAGGCAATATTCAAAATGATGATAATGGAAATATTTCCTGTGACCACTATCATCGTTACAAAGAAGATATCAAAATAATGAAAGAAATGGGAATCCAAACATACCGCTTTTCTGTTTCATGGTCAAGAATTTTCCCAAAAGGCAGTGGCAAACCAAACCAGAAAGGACTGAACTTTTATAAGAAATTAATTGAGACTCTGCTGGATGCAAATATAAAACCAGTAATCGCTTTATATCACTGGGATTTACCGCAGACTCTTCAGGATAAAGGGGGATGGGCTAACAGAGATACAGTAAAATCTTTTGAAAAATACGCCGAATGCATGTTTAAAGAATTTGGCGAACTTGTTCCAATGTGGATTACTCACAATGAACCTAATTACCCTTTCGGAATATATGCGGGAGCCATACAAAACACTAAAGAAGCTATTCAGGCTGTTCACAATCTTCTTTTATCGCATGGGAATGTGGTTAGGTTATATAAACAAATGGGAATGAACGGTGAAATAGGCATCACACTGAATTTAAATCCAGTGTATCCTGCAAGCAAGTCTCAAGAAGATAAAATTGCCGCCAAAAAACAGGACCAGTTTAAAAACACATGGTTTCTAAATCCAATCTTAAAAGGAACTTACCCAGCAGAATTATTAGAGTTCTTTAAGAAAAAATACGGCGCGCCCTGTATTGGAAAAAATGATTTAAAAATAATCAACACCAAAATAGATTTTTTGGGAATCAATTATTATAATAGAGATGTGGTAAAAACAGATGAAAAAAACAATGATTTTGGGGTTAAACAAATTAAAACAAAAAATGCCAAGTACACGAATATGGGACTGGAAATTTATCCGCAGGGATTATTTGATTTGTTGATAAGATTAAAAAAAGATTATGAAAATATCCCTTTATATATAACGGAAAATGGAGCTTCATTTAATGATAAATTAACAAAAAAGGGTGAAATTCATGATAAAAAAAGAATTGATTTTCTGCAAAAACATCTAAAAAAAGTCAACAAAGCAATAAAAGATGGTGTGAATTTAAAGGGATATTTTGTGTGGTCTCTGATGGATAATTTTGAGTGGACCTTTGGGTATTCACAGAGATGTGGGTTAATCTATGTTGACTTTCAGACACTTGAAAGGATTTGGAAAGACAGCGCATATTTTTATAAAAAAGTTATTAAAAACAACAGCATATAATATTTCAATATCTAAAGAAATATTCCATCAAAACAGAGCCTCAGGAGATTAATAAAATCAATCCCCCAGCAATACCCTATCGATTAAGATTAATTAATTTACTAACTTCCATATTATGGAATTCAGGGAAATTGAGGAGAAATGGAATAAGAGGTGGGAAGAAGAAAAGATATTTGAATCAAACCCAGATGACAGGGAGAAATTCTTTGTAAATGTTGCTTACCCTTATGTAAACGGTTATGGACAT
Organism: Candidatus Aenigmatarchaeota archaeon; assembly: GCA_023134135.1. Taxonomy (GTDB): domain Archaea; phylum Aenigmatarchaeota; class Aenigmatarchaeia; order QMZS01; family QMZS01; genus QMZS01. The sequence goes on along the minus strand of JAGLVB010000023.1, from coordinate 5,202 downwards.
CTCGGTCATTTATTTACCTTCCTGAGAACTGAAATTTTGGCGAGGTTCAAGAGAATGCAGGGATTTAATGTTCTTTTCCCACAGGGATTTCACGCAACCGGACAACCGATTGTTGCCGCAGCAAAGAGAATAAAAGAGAAAGAAGAAAAACAGACCAAAATTCTCAAAGATATGGGCATCCCTGAAGAAGAACTGGAAAAGTTTTCAGAGGTAAACCATTGGATTGAATACTTCCCTGAAAAATGGAAAGAAAATCTAAAAAATATAGGTTTTTCAATTGACTGGAGGCGAAGTTTTATAACCACTGAAATAAATAAACCTTATGACAGCTTTGTAAAATGGCAGTTTATGAAGTTAAAAGAAAAAGACCTTATAAATAAAGGAAATCACGCTGTTGTTTTCTGCGAGAAATGCGGGTTTCCTATTGGAGACCATGACCGAGCGGAAGGAGAAAGCGTTGTCCCTGAAGAAGTTATCTTGCTGAAATTTGAACTTGAGGGGTTTAAATTGCCTGTAATGACTTATAGACCTGAAACAATATACGGAGTAACCAATCTTTGGATAAATCCTGATGAAACGTACTATCAGGCAGAAGTTTCAGGAGAAAAATGGATAATCTCAAAGGAAATGATTGAAAATCTGAAAAAACAGGATTTTGAAGTAAAGGAGATTAAAGAAATAAAAGGTTCAGAATTCATAAAAAAGAAAGTCCTGAATCCAGTAACAAATAAGGAAGTAATAATCCTCCCCGCAAGTTTTGTTGATATAAAAATCGGGTCTGGAATTGTAATGTGCGTTCCCGCGCATGCTCCTTTTGATTATGCGGGCGTTAAGGAACTGAGAGAAAATAAAGAACTTAGGGAAAAATATAAACTAAATGAAGAAGACCTGAACTTTAATTTTATCTCATTGATAAAACTGGAAGAATTCGGAGAATTCCCGGCTGCGGAACTTGTTGAAAAAATGAAAATTAAATCCCAGAAAGAAAAAAACAAACTCGAAATCGCAACAAAGGAAATCTACAAAAAAGAATTCCACTCAGGAATCCTGAAGATAAAAGGACTTGAAGGGAAAAAAGTTTCTGAGGTGAAAGACGAACTTACCAAGAAATTCATCGGAGAAAAAATTGGGGTGAAATATTTTATACTTCCTGAAAAAGTAATTTGTAGATGCCTTAATCAAGCTGTAATCAAAATTGTGAAAGATCAATGGTTTATCAATTATAGCAATAAAGATTTGAAGAAAAAAACCCATGAACTTGTTGACCGGATGAGATATTACCCTTCTGAAATAAAAGACAATTTCCATTATACAATTGACTGGCTTAATGACTGGGCATGCACGAGAGATAAAAAAACATCAATAGGAACAACACTTCCTTTTGATGAAACGCAGGTGATAGAGAGCCTGTCTGACAGCACATTGTACATGGCTTATTACACAATATCAAATTATCTTCAAGAAGGAAAACTGAAAAATGATAAAGTCCTGAATGAAGAATTCTTTGATTATATTTTCCTTGGAAAAGAAGGGGACCTCAGCAAAATATCTGAGAATAATAATGTTGAAGTTGAAACTCTTGAAAAGATGAGAAAAGAATTTCTCTACTGGTACAAAAATGGTTTTCAGGTAAGAAATTCAGGAAAAGATTTAATTCAAAACCACCTCACCTTCTGCATGTTTAATCACACAGCAATTTTCCCTGAAGAAAATCTCCCAACAGGAATCAGCGTAAACGGACATGTTATGCTGGATGGGGAAAAGATGAGCAAGAGCAAAGGAAATGTTATTTTTATGAAAGACGCAATTAATGATTACTCAATTGATGTCCTTCGATTTATAGTTGCTTACGCTGGAACAACAGGTATGGATGATGTAAATATTGAATTAAAAGAAAGCAAAGCTATTGGAACAAAACTAAAAAGATTTTATGAATTCGCAACCTCCGACCATGAAACCTATGAAGAATATAAAAGCATAGACAAATGGTTTGAATCTGTGATGAATCGAACAATGAAAAAAGTTTATGAAAACTATGACAACCTTGAAACAAAATTAGTTCTGCAAATCGGCTTTTTTGAATTGCAGAATCATTTCAAATGGTATAAAAGAAGAACTGCCAATTGCAACAAAGAAATTCTGTTAAAATTCATCGAGTTGCAGACAAAAATTCTTGCCCCAATCACCCCATTTCTCTGCGAGGAAATCTGGGAAAAAACTGGAAATGCAGGATTTATAAGTTTAGATAAATTGCCTGAAATTAATGAAAAGAAAATTAATGAAACCGCTGAGAAGAATGAAGAAATAATCTCAAATTTGCTTGAAGATATTAAAGTTGTGATTGAACTTGCAAAAGTCGGGCAGCCAAAAAAGATTAAAATTGTTGTTCCCGAGGAATGGAAATATAAATTATTTTCCGACTTGGAAACGAAACTTGAAGAGACCCATAATTTTAGCGAATTAATAAAAGAATCCATGAAATTTGAAGAAGCCAGAAAAAAATCAAAGGAAATCCAGAGATTAATTAAAAGAATTCTGAGCGGTGGAACAGGAACATTTAATCCTGAAGAAAATAAATTAGTTGAAGAAAACAAAGAATTTTTGGAGAAAGAATTTAAGTGTGAAATTAAGATTACAAAAGAAACAATAAAAGAATCCTGGCCCGGGAAGTTTGGGATTTTGGTTGAATAATCAAAAATAAATATCTAATTTATTGGCTATCTCCTTGTATCTTTTCCTGATTGTAACATCATTCACACCAAAATATTCCTGCAATTCTCTTTGTGTTATTGGCTCATCGCAAAGTTTAGAGGCTATATAAATTGCACTTACTGCGGTTCCAACAGGCGCTCCTACACCATATTCTATAATATCTTTCTCTCGATATTTCTTCAGAATATACTTTGTTCTTTCCGGAATACAACCCCCTTTGATATCTGCTAATTTACACATCGAATCTATTCTTTCAATAACATCTACTTTTTTTATTCCGGTTTCCTTCCTTGCTTTATGTAAAAGAGGGAGTTTTGGTTTTGGGATTTTCTTTGGTATTGCGCATGGATATTCATCACACGCTAAATATAACGCAACATTTGCTTTAGTTTCTCCAGAATAACGAAAAGGTCTGATATCTTCATAGATATCTATAGCTTCTTCCAACAATATCTCTTTAGATTTATCTAAAAGCGAAGTGTCGTCCAGAATAGCCCTAAGATATCCTTCTATTTCCTCCATTACATTACTTATAAATAATATTTACTTATCCTTAATCCACAAAAGAAATATTCTTATTTTCATCAAATTTAGCATAAGAGACTCCAACAAAATTACTATATTTTTCTATAATTTCCTGAATGTGAATTTTAGGTGGATTTTTGCATACCTCATTAGATCCATTAATACGTTTTCCAATCTCATTATACCAAGTCCCTTTTCCTTCTTCCTCTGAATACTGTTGATAAAGAGCCCCAAGTTTCATCCAAGCATTGTCATTGCCAAGATTCAATTCTAAAACCTTTCTAAATTCTTCTTCAGCATATTCTATATTCTCCAAATGAAAATAACAGAATCCAAGACTATAATGGGATTTTTCATCCTCAGGATTTATTTCTATAGTTTTTTCAAAATATTCTGCTGCTGCAGAAACATCTCCGCCTTTAAGAAAAAAATCACCCAATAACTTAGATTTCTTAAATCTTAGCTTATCTCTTAAATTCATTTTAACCACTATATTATAAATATTAAATTAATTTATAATTCTATTTCAAATATATCTAAATATTCTCAGGCATCTCCAATTGTTTATACCTTTTTATATTTCTTCTAAAATCATAGATAGCCGCAACTGCACCACCTACACCAATAATATACCAAACAGTCGGCATAACACCCATCAGAGAATCAGTATAAATATTTCCTGTATCACCAACCACTTCATTGTATTTATTTATAACTGAACCCAACCAAAAAGAACCTAAAGATATACCAACTGCGCCTGCATCGTTAAGTACCTTGTAATTTATTCTTTTTTTGTCTCTTAAATATTTTTCTTCCTCTGACGGATAATTTGCATAATCCCCTGCAATAATCTCTGCCATAATAATAAATTCAGTTTTATAACCAAAAAACAAAAATAATCAACTAACTAATTCTCTCCAATTTTGCGGGGCAGAGCATATCATCTGTGAATGTTTGGGTAACAGGCGTTTCAGAATTCAAATTTCAAAGCCCCTAAAGTTTCATGATAAAAGCGAGTTTATAGTAAGGCGGGAGATGGTTTTCACTCGATGTGCCTGGCGAAGCGGCACCACTTGTGAATTCAGCTATGTCAACATAAGGTGAATGGTGGTCATAAGAATTACTCTCATACCAAACGCTGCCTGCGCCGTTTATCCAGGGTGCAGCGACATAGGTGCTTGGTGGATCAACTGTATGTGTGTGGGAATCCACTGTATGATTATGACTTGTCGCCCCGCCAGTCGCATTTATGTCGCCGTCATTCCCGGACGCGTAGCTTGAATTGACCCCATAGATAAATCTATCAATCATATTCGGAGTTCCATTAGAACCATCGCACAACCACCAGCCGGTCGGGATGGTGTCATAACTGCCGGACCACATTATTATAGCACCAGAAGGAATAGCGTCATCCTCAGTAAGAACGTTTTTTCCCCCAATGGTTACAATCGAACTTGTGACTGCCAGATTCCCTGTTATTGTCAGGTTATCCTGAAAAGTAAAATCCCCCGAATCAAAAGTTCCAGCAAGGACTTCGGATGCATGATGGTAAACTGTGGGGTCCTGCCACCTGACGCTTGTCATAGTAATTTCTCCCTTGAGGTTCTTTATGGTAATATTAGTATTATACCATTTCATATTCTCTGTGGTGTGCACAATCCACGCATTCTGCCATATTCTGTTTTCAGTCCCGTCAACCGGATAAAAACTCAGGTTGTCAATACCCTCAATCTCCCCTGTGACAGATTCAATCCCGTACTCATCTTCAATCGCAAGATTTGTCAGAAGCACATCCCCGTGCTTTACTTTCCCGGGATACACTGTCCGGTTCAGGACAGTTGGGGCTGAATAATTCTCAGCAGGTTCAAAAGAAATAATATTGCCTGTGGGCAAATTTATATAACCAAAAGCATAAAATAATGCAAAACATGCAATTAATCCAATTAGAAACAGGAATTTGATTTT
>JAGLVB010000022.1 GCA_023134135.1 Candidatus Aenigmatarchaeota archaeon | reverse complement strand
GCTTATATGGCAACAAGTCTAATATATAAAATATCTTGGTGTGGGGGAAACTGTTGAACTTTCATATAAAATCATTGCGGATTCAAATGCTGAAGCAGGACTTTACAAACTTTTATTAAGTTTGGGCTATGAAGATTCGGTAACTGGAACACCTAAGACAATTATAACTAAAGCCGGTCTTTATGTTGGAGGGGGCACTGATTTTGATGTTGCATTTTCAGAAACCTCAAGCGGAACTACTTCGTTTACTATTGCGAATATTGGCAGTAATCCTTCATTCTCGGTTTCAGTAATTATACCTCAACAGGAAGGCTGGAAGGTTTCTGGTTCCAATTCAATGATTATTGGCAATCTTAATACAGGAGATTATACTGTTGCAAGTTTTAGTCTGGAGTCTTCGCAGACAGGAGTTATTGGCGGATTTAATGGAATCATAAATAGAACCACAAACTCTCAAAAAATACCGGCGCAGTCAGGAAACACACAGAATTCTTTAAGGATTCAGATTGCATATACCAATACAATGGGTGAGCGGGAAGTTTTGGAAAAAGAAGTTGCAATAAACACCCAGAGTATGATAAATGGGACTGTAACTGCAGGGACAGGAACCAACTTTGCAGGCAGAGTTAGAGGGACGAATCAGAATAATTTCTTTTCCGGGTACGAATGGTATATTACATTACTGGCAGTTTTAGCAGTTGTCAGCTTGTTGTATCGGAAATACAAAAAAGAGAAACTTCTTAACCCAAATTTTAAGTTCGAGGATGTTTTTCGAATGAAAACTATTTTTAAGAAAAGAAGCAAGTCAAGATGAGATTAATCAAATGCATGAAGCACGCTTCGGGGATGGTGCGGCACAGCAAAGTCAGGAGTTGGCTTACAATATTAGGCATTGTCATTGGCGTTGCTTCAGTCGTAGCAATCATGTCTATAGGCGGTAGCATGCAAGAAACAGTAGCTCAGAAGCTTGGAGATCTGGGGGGAGATATTCTAACGCTTACTGCAGGGCAATCAAGAGGCTCCAGTATATTTGGAATGGGTGGTGCGAGGGGTGGCGGAACAAGCGTTGCGACAGGTGCAACAGCAACCGAAAAAGAAATTGTTCTTGGAAGAACTGATTTGCAGGCATTGAGGGGAATACCCGATATTGAGCTTATTGACACCCAGATCCGCGGGAGCGTAAAGGTATCATATCTTGGAAAATCCGGCTCTGTCTCATTGACAGGAGTTGACCAGAAGGTATGGTCAAGAATAACTACACCCAAAATTAAGGAAGGCAGGATGCTTGATTCAGCTGACCAAAATGTTGTTGTGATTGGCGGCAGACTGGCGGAGTCTTATTTTGATAAACCTATTGGCATTAATCAAATGATTACTATTGAAGAAAATGTTTTTAGGGTTGTTGGAATACTTGATGATACAAGCACTAATATCTATATGCCGATACAGATGGCTTACCAGATGCTTGAAGATAAGGAAAACGGGGTCTATGATTCAATTATTATAAAAGTAAAGGATGAAGATATATTAAATGAAACTTTAGGAAAAATTGAAGCAAAATTAATGTTGGTGAGGCATGTGACTGAGAAAACCAAGGATTTTTCATTAAGTTCAAACAAGCAGATGCAGCAAACAAGATCAGAAATGATGACCTCAATGAATGCTTTTTTATTGGCTATTGCAGCGGTTTCCTTAATTGTTGGGGCTGTTGGTGTGGCAAACACAATGTTTACTTCAGTTCTTGAAAAAACAAAGCAGATTGGAATCATGAAGGCAATAGGGGCAAGGAATAAAGATATTATGCTTATTTTTTTATTCAATGCTGCGCTCATTGGTCTTGTTGGAGGTTTTATTGGAATTATTTTTGGTTCAATCCTTTCCGGAGCACTGCCTGCTTTGATGGGAGAGACAATGATGTTGAGAGGAGGAACCTTTGTTTCAATAGATTCAATAATTATAGCGCTTTCCGTCTCAGTGGGTATTGGAGTAATTGCGGGTTTTGTTCCTGCTTATCAGGGTTCAAAATTAAAACCAGTTGATGCATTAAGATATGAATAAATTAATTATGAGAACCCTCCATATTTTAGGTTGGATTTTATTGCTGAGTTTATTATTATCACCAATATTTGCTGAAGATTTTTATGCGGATGTTAAACTTGAGATTGATACTTCAGAAGTGATTGAAATTTCAGGAACCGCTAATCATCCGAAACTGGTTGCTGGGAAAACTCAGGATTATATTTCCATTAATGGCGACTACTATATTTTAAATATAACTCTCGAAGATAATTTTTCAGAATATAATTATGACATAAGTTTCCCTATAAATACAATTATTACTCCAATCGAAATCTCAGGTGATTTTAGAATGGAAACCTTTGATAGGAGATTGCATCTTGTAGGGACAGGAGAGAATGAACCTCTGATAATAAGTGTGCAATATAATTTTGGCGATGAGCATGAACCTTTCATCAGAGGTAAGAATTCTTCAGCAAATAATAGTCAGAGAGGGATGTTAAATGAACTTTTAATTGTTCAGATAATTTTGATATTGCTTTTAATTGCCGCCTTAATTCTAGGTGGTTTTTATTTGTTTAGATATAATAGAAAAAAACAAGAGAAAATTGAAAAACCAAAATACAATCCCGAAGCCTTGACAGACAGGCAAAAATTGATTGTGGATTATCTTGAGAAAAAGAAGAAACCTGTTACTCAGGCAGAATTGCAGAGAGAAATTGGATTGCCTAAGGCTTCTTTATCCAGAAATATAGATTCGCTTATAAAGAAAGGTATTGTGAGTAAAGAAAGGAAGGGCATGACAAATATAATTTTTATCAACAAAAACTGATTGTTCCTTGTTGTTCCTAAGTTTTCCGGCAGGGTTATATTGGCTGTTCCAGCGTAAATGTATTATACCGTTTCAATATATCCATGAATAACTGGTTGAAACTGTTAGGTAAAAAATGAGAAAGAAAACAATGTTTGGCGCAATGGCTTTGATGGTAATCGGGCTGATTGCGGCAACAGGAATGGTGTATGCATTTGACTGCGAGGAGAGGACATATCCTCTAAGAGAAGCCCTGAACTCAGGAGATTATGACGAATGGAAGGCAGCGATAGATGGCGAGGAAAGAACCCCAAAAATGGCTGAAATGATAACTGAAGAAAACTTCAACATTTTTGTTGAACTTCATGAAGCCAAAAAAAACGGGGATTTTGAAACAATGAAAACCATAAAAGAAGAACTCGGAATTGAAGGAAAAGGACTCAGACAAGGCGAGGGAAAACATTTCAGAAATGAAATGCATTCTAGAAATAAAATGAATGGGTGCGAAGAAATGCAGCAAAATTGTTGTTTCAGAAACAGAATGAATCCGGAGGAATAATCTATTTTTTATTTTCTTTTTTAAATTTATTTAATATTGTCTATTTTTAAGAGGATTTTTATGTGATAATTTATAAAACCATTTATTAAAATTCCCCCAACCCTTTCTGTTTTTTCTTTTCAAGAATCCTTTTTGAAGTTGACCATTTCAGCCTCACGATTTCATTGTAGCTTTTTTCATCAAGTTCTTCAAGAAATTTGATTGTTCTTCCATCAGCCGGATAACCCGAACCGAAGAATCCATATTGTTCATGCATTTTTTTTATCTTGGAATCTCTGGTGACTTTTGCAAGTATTGATGCCGCGGACACAACAGGATATTTCTGGTCTGCCCGATTTTCAGCAACAATTTTGAGTTCTTTGTTTTTCAGGTGAGATATAATTTTATCTTTGAATTTTAATGTGTTTGCTTCAATTGCATCAATAAAAACTTCAGGATTTTTAGACTCAAAAGAATCAATTATCTGCCCCATCTTTTTTATTTCAATTGTGTTTAGATTTTCCAATTCCATTTCTTCATTTAATTGTTTTGAAGAAGTTTCAAGAATAATAAAATCTTCGGATAATTTTTTAATCTTGCTGAATAGTTCCTCTCGTTTTCTGGGAGAAAGTTCCTTTGAATCCTTAACCCCAACTTCTCTTAATTTCCCTGAATTTTCTTCAGAAATAATCACACCCGCAATAATCAAAGGACCTATAACAGGTCCTTTCCCAGCCTCATCAATACCCAATAGAAACCCCATATTAAATTAAGATTTAAAACAAATTAGATTATAGCGGGATGGAGCAGCCAGGAGTGCTCGTCGGGCCCATAACCCGAAGGTCGGTGGTTCAAAGCAACCCTTTTCGGTATAATCATTGAAAAAGGTCTGCACCCCAAAAACTCTATGGGTGTTACTGAAAGTCCACCTCCCGCTATTATTTTTAATCAGTTTTATAAAAATATTTAAGAAAACCATTATATGAGACCTACATTTGATTATTTCATTCCCCCCGAATATCAGGGAAAATCAGTAAAAGTCCCGCCGCGAGACATGACACATCAAATGGAATTGTTGGATTATAATGAACTCAGAGAGCAGGTGTTTGGTTATATTAAAAATATTAAAAAACATCTTAAAGAAATATATCCTTCACCAGACCCTAAAATTATTCTTAAAATCCCTGAAGAAGCCGGTTATCTTGATATTCAGATAATCTATGAGGAAGATGATGACTCAGGCATTCAGGAGGAAACAACATCTCAAATATTAAGATATTATTCAGAGTATAATGAGCTAATAGATACGCAGGATTTGTATAATATTGAAATGACTGGGATATTAGATAAAAGACTGGAACAGATATTTTATAAATTGTTTTAATTATAATGAATTATCTCTGTTTGTTTAAATTATTATAACTAATTATGGCAATAGAATTCAAGACAGAACCCGCAGTCAAGAGGAAAATAGCCGATATAAACCCAAATCTTGATTCAAGAATCTCAATAGTGGGGAGTATAATTGGTTTAGAGGATAGTATGCTTATAATTGATGATGGCACAGGAAAAATAGATGTTTCTTTCTCGGAGGAAACTCCGCAGCCAGAATTAAAAACCGGGCAGTTAATAAGAATATTTGGGTTTGTTATCCCAAGCGAACAGGTTGAATTGCAGGCGGAAATAATACAGGATTTGAGTGAACTTAAGGCAGAGTATCTAGATATAATAAGAAATTAAAATAATAATCAAAAATTAAAGAAAAGATAATTCCGCAATTCTTGCTGAAACTATTTTGTTTAGTGTTGCCTGTTTCCTAACTCTTTTCATCCTGTTTGCAAGGACAAAATCCCCTATTACATCACGAGCCCAATTTGCAAAATCATTTCTTTCTTCATTCACATGATGAAAAAAGGTTTCATCATCAAAGGTTTTAATTGCGCCTGCCAGTTCTTCCATGGAAGCTATAGTGATGCCGTCTTTAGTGTAAAATTCTTTACCCGCTTCAACCGATTCTAAAAATTGTTTATCCATATAATTATTTTTAATTTTCTTTATATATTCCAACCTTAGCGCTAAATCACTTAAAATATTCATATAGGTAATGAATGCATCATAGGGTGTTTTATAGGGGTTAAAATATTTATGCACATCTCCGTCAGAGAACCATTTAGTGCACATATAATAGAAGTGGTCAGAGGTCTGCAGTTTTCTCCAGTCATCAATTAATTTTTCATCTCCATATTGCAAAATATCTCTTTTAAGGCTGTAAAGTTTTGATGATGCTGTTTTTTGCATCTTGTTGTCAAGCCATGCGCTTAAATCCCTTTCTGAATCAGCCCATGAAACCACGGTTGGAAAGTCAATCTCTGAAACCGAATTATACCGGTGTATTGCTTCACTCGGAGTTACGAAATCATCTCCTTTTTCAAGTATTTTTAAAGGGAAATGTTTCAGGAATTCAAAGATGCCGGTTTCTTCCCACTGATGTTCACCAAATGTTTCATAATCCATGAACAGGTTTATAAGGTTGCCGTTACCGTTATAATTTGAAATCCATCCCGCAAATTTATCAGAGGTTAAAGGCCAGCTTTTCCAGGTTCTTTCAGAAAATCTGAAAGCAACATCATCGCTTAATTTGTATTGTTTAAGCAGGACTTTTATGTTGCTGTTTTTACCTTTATATACAAAACAAGGATTTCTCCCTTCAAGGACTTTATCCCACCCTTCAGCGAGGATACATTCATATCCCATTTCAGAAACAAGTTTTCCAATTTCATTCTGGTACACAAGTTCGGTGTTTCTGAATATTTTGGTTTTCATTTTAAATATATCAAACAATACTTTTTCCTGTTGTTTAATCTGAGTTTTAAATTCTTCCGGAGAAAATACAGAAGCGAGGGAATGGTAATAAGATTCCGCAACCAGATTGCAGCACCCTGTATCAATTATTTTCTGGAAACTTTCAATAACTTTGGGATATTCCTGCAACTGTTCCAGTAAAGTCCCTGTTATTGAAAAACTTACTTTAAACTTGCCGTCTGTTTTATGAATTAAATCAAGAAGTATTTTATTTGTTGGCAGATAACTTTTTTTAATAATTCTTTCAAGATACATCTTATTTTTTGCATCATCAAAATAATTCTTTTCCTGACCAATATCAAAAATTTTGAAGTTTTTCAGCCTGATTGGTTGGTGCACATGCATATAAAGACAAACTGAAACCATATTAATTGCCTGAAAGGGAGTTATAAATATTATTAATTTCAGCAGCCCGTTTATCCCACGAAATATTCTTAAGTTCTTTATGGGCATTATTTGACATTTCTTCTTTTATCCCGCTGTATTTCAGGATAGATAACACTTTATTTGCCATTTCATCAGTATCCCAGAAATCAACTGTAAAACAATTGCTAAGAACTTCTTTAACTCCGGAATTATTTGAAACTATTACAGGAACCCTATTTGAAGCGGCTTCCAGCGCAGTAATCCCAAAAGGTTCTGAAACTGATGGAAGAACATACAAATCAGCTGAATTGTAGATATCTTTCACTTCTTCATCTTTCAGCCGTCCTGTGAATAATAATTTATCTCCAATCCCAAGGTCGCACGCAAGGTTTACCATTTCAGGCAATAATTCCCCTCCTCCCGCCATAACAAATACAATATCTTTATCGTGTTCTATTACCTTTTTTGCGGCTCTTATAAAATAATCCGGACCTTTGTGCATGCTTATTCTCCCGAAATATAACACAACTTTTTTTCGCTGATGTGTTTTATGGTTAGAAATGCCACTATCAAATTCAATTGCATTGTGCACAACTTCTATTTTGTTTTCGTTAACTTTATAATTGTCAATTATCTTATTTTTTGTGTAATTTGAGACAGCTATGATTTTATCTGCTTTACTGAAACCTTCTGCTTCAATATCATAAACATAAGGGTTGCATCCTCCGCAACTCCGGTCAAATTCTGTGGTGTGAACGTGCAATATAAGCGGCTTGCCTGAGGCTTCTTTTGTTTTTATCCCCGCTGTGAAAGTCATCCAATCATGACAGTGAATTACATCAAAATCTTCTTCTTTTGCGAGTTCAACCCCCCTCTCTGTAAATCTGGAAATTTCTTCTTTCAGGTTCCCCCCGTAAATCTTTGCTTCTTCTTCATTCATGAGGTATTGGTAACTTTTTTCAGTTAGGTAAGGACTTAATAGTGTATTAATGCCTTTTATTGTGATAAGATTTGTTGGAAGGATTTTAAGTTTGTTGCTTTCTCCTTTGATTGGAACAATCAATGATATTTTTGCGCCTAATTTTGTCAACGCGTTTGATAAATAGTAAGTAACTTTTCCAAGACCCCCAACAGAATAAGGAGGGAATTCCCATCCGAACATAAGAACTTTCATAGGCACCATAATAATAACAAAACTCGTTATTTATTAGCCGTTAAATGAAGAGTATAGTGGTATAAGTTATTGTTTACATACATTGATTTAAAGACTAAAATTATCCGCAATATTTTATAATATTATCAGGGTATTATAAACCCTAATTATTTTTATCTTTTGGTTAAAGGCAGGAAGGAATTGAGGATATAATTATAATTGTTATAATATATGGGATGGATATATAATTATGGTAAAGAATTATTCTAAAAAAATTATTGGTATTTCTTCAGGCAAAGGAGGAGTTGGGAAAACAACTTTTTCAATAAACCTGTCATCAGCTCTTTATAAATTGGGCGTTCCAAATGTAATTGTGGATGGAGATATTTCAAATGCTAATCTGTCGGTTCAACTGGGATTTAAACATAATATACCAACCATTCAGGATTTGATGGAGGAAAATTTAAATCCAAGATATGCAATTAGGATACATTCAACAGGTTTAAGAATTCTTCCGGCGGCAATATCTCTTGATAGGGGGGATGTGGATTTAAAAAGAATAAAAAAATATTTAATTCCTTTACAGGAAACTTTAATCATAGATTTCCCTCCGGGCGTTGCAAAAAATACTGTGGACTTGATGAGAGCGTGCGATGAATTAATAATTCTTACCACCCCGGAAGTGGCTTCATTAACAGATTCTTTAAAGACTTTAGATTTAGCCAGAAAATACAAGAAACCTATTAAGGGTATTGTGGTAAACAGAGCGGTTAAGGACAAGTATGAGTTATCTATAGATGAATTGCAGATAATGTGTGAAACTAAGCTCTTAGGCGTAATACCTGAGGATAAGAATGTGAGAAGAGCAAATTTTGAATGCATGCCTTATGTATTCAGGTATCCAAATTCAAGGGCTGCAATAGAAACAATGAGAATTGCATCTGGATTACTAAGTAAACCTTATTGTGAACCAAAATTAAATTTCTTAAAATCATTTTTTAATTAGTATTATGAGGAAAATAGCAATTGTTTCCGGGAAAGGAGGGATTGGTAAAACCACTCTGGCGATTAATTTAGGTTATTTATTGCATAAAAAATTTGATTTTGATACCACTGTGGTGGATTGCAATTTAACAACACCGCATTTAAGCGTTAATCTTGGGCTGTATAATGCAAATAGAACTTTGAATGATGTGCTCAGAGGCAAAGCAAGGTTGGAAGAAGCAATAATTGAACATCCGACTGGAATAAAAATACTTCCAGCTTCTATTGAATTAAAGGACTTGGAAAATATCGAGATAGGAAATTTATCCGGCATTTTACAAGGTTCAAATTCAAATTTAATTCTGGATTCCGCTCCGGGTTTGGGTCGGGAAGGTATTGCAGCTATTTCTGCCGCGGATGAAATACTTTTTGTCACGCAACCCTATACAACTGCGGTTGTGGATATTTACAGGTGCGGGAAGATTGCAGAAAAATTAGATAAGAAGATACTCGGGGTTGTTGTTAATTATAGAAAGGGATTTAAACATGAGTTAAATGATAATGAGATAGAACAACTTACAGAAGTTCCTATAATAGGAACAATTCCTTATGATATGGAAATAGAGAAAAGTTTGGCGGCAAAACTGCCGTTGCATGTTTATAACCAAAAAGCACCATCCAATGTAAATTTCCATTCTTTAGCTTCGCATATTACAGGGAATAAAATTAAGAAAGAAAGTTTTTTTAATAGGTTGAAGAATATATTTAAGAAAGAAGGTAGATTATTATGGGGATATTAAAAAAATTAGGAAATTCATGTTTGAGCAAAAGTAAAAAAATTCAAAGGGAATTGAAACAGAATAAAATTGATAAAGATACCGTTAATGATAAATCAGAATACTTAGTTGATAAAGACAATAAAGATGGTGTAAAAATGTCAAAGTTAGAACCAAGAAAGATAGCAATTGTTTCCGGAAAGGGCGGGATAGGCAAAACAACTCTGGCGATTAACTTAGGTTATTTGTTAAACAAGGAATTTAAAATGGATAATGTTGTTGTTGATTGCAATATGACCACACCACATATAGGCGTTAATTTAGGATTATATAATGTTGATATAACTTTAAATCATATTTTGAAAGATGAATCTAAGGTAGAAGAAGGAATTTTTGAGCATAATACTGGAATTAAAGTAATCCCTTCCTCACTTAAATTAACAGATTTAAGCGAAGTGGATATGTTTAAATTGCCTGAGAAACTTGACGAATTGAATATGCATGTAATTCTTGATTCTGCCCCAGGTCTTGGTAGAGAAGCTCTTGCGGCAATTTCCGCAGCTGACGAAATACTTTTTGTCACGCAACCCTACACAACTGCGGTTGTGGACTTATATAGATGCAGGAAAATTGCCGAGAAACTTGATAAAAAAATATTGGGTGTTGTGGTGAATAACAGGAAGAATAAGAATCATGAACTTACTGATAATGAAATAGAAAAAATTACAGAGATTCCTGTGATTGGCAGCATACCGTATGATATAGAAATGGAAAGAGCTCTTGCAAAAAAATTACCTCTTTCGTTTTATAATCCAAAAGCGAAATCAAATGATGCTTTATATTCTTTGGCATCCACGATAGCGGGATTTGAGGTAAAGAGAAAAAAAACTTTTTTTGAAAATCTTTTAAATTCATTTAGATTAAATTATTAGTTATTCAAATAATTGGTGTGTTGTATAGCTTAACCCCTTTTGATAATATTTCTTAAGATATTCATTTGATAATATTAATTATGGAATTGTTTATTGAAAAAGCAGAAGAAATTATTTTGAATAATAAAATTGATAATGGAATAAGGGCTGGTTATTATTATCCTGAATTTTGGATAAGAGATGCTCTTATTTCCACACTCGGAATGGTTGCTTCAAAAGATAAAAATTTAATTGAAATGGCAAGGAGAACTATAAATGTCGCTTCTAAATATCAGAAGTTTACCGGGCAGATTCCAAATAAAATTTCACCTGAGAATAAGGTTTGTTTTGGAGAAGGCGGTTGCGTTGATTCAAGTTTATGGTATCCAATCGCAGTTTTAAGTTTTTATAAAGCCACTAAAGATTTGAATTTCCTGAAGAACCATTATAAAAAAATAAACAATGCGCTTAACTGGACTTTATGTCTTGATCAGAATAATGACTGGTTGATTGAGACAAATGAGGGTTCTGATTGGATGGATTTGCTTTTGAGAAGCGGAAGGGTTCTTTATGATAATGTGCTGCTTTACAAGGCTTTGAAGGACGCAGATGAAATCAGCGGGATTTTTAACAAAGAAGAAAAATTTGGGTGGATTGCGGAAAACCTGAAAGAAAGCATTAATTTATTTTTCTGGCCGTCAAAAAACAATCTGGAGAAAATAAAAAAAGATTATGGTCATACTGGAATTGAGAAGGATGTAGAAATTCTTGGAGCTGAATTGGAAAAAGAAAGAAATTATTATCTTGCTGATATAGGTTTCAGGAAATTTGATTCAAGGTTTGATTCTTTTGCAAACCTGCTCGCTGTTTTATTTGATGTTGCGGATGATGATAAAAAAATTAAGATTTTGAATTATATTGAAAGTGAGAGAATAGATGAGCCTTATCCTCTAAAGGTGTTGCACCCGCCGATTCAAAGAAATGACCCATTCTGGAATTTTTATTACAGGTGGTCTGAGTTGCCTTATTTGCAGGAACCAGGAAATTATCATAATGGAGGTATATGGCCCTTTATAGGGGGTTTTTACATTGCAACCCTGAAAAAAGAGGGGAGACCTTTTAAGAAGAAATTTGATAAATTAGTTGAAAGTTGCAAACTGGAAAACTGGAGATTTTCTGAGTGGTTGAATTCAGAGGGAAAACCGATGGGCTCAGCAAACCAGAGCTGGAGTGCAGCAATGCTGCTTTACGCTTATTATTGTTGATTAAATAATTCTCTTAAAAGTTTTATTCCATTTTCGTCCTTTTTCGTCCATGCGTTTTTCAAGTACCGTTGCAATTAAGGCATTTTCCTGTATTTTTTTATCTGTGTTCCAGAATTCTTTTACCCAGTATTCATCCCCGGAAAGAATCTGTTGAGTGCTTGTAAGATAAATTTCAGTATCTCCAAATGCCAGAGTTTTCTCAAAATAATTTCTGTCCAGAATTTCATAAACAGGAGTCTCAATAGTTAATTTATCAAAATCCCACCCCTCTAGTTTATAATAGCTGGGCACTTTCCATTTTTCTTCTATATTTATTTTTCTTGTGCGACCTTTATATTCTTCAATTATTTCTTTTTTCCATACATCAAATTCTCCGGTTTCATGAAGTTCAATTAGATGACCTTCATCACCTTCAATATATTTAGACCATTCATATCCATCTTCAGATTCTTCCTGTATTTCATAGGTTGTGTTGAAAGGGTAAATAATTGGGGTATGAACAAAAAGAGTGTTGGAAAAAGGAATGGCTAATAATAATTCTTTGTCTTTCATAGGTTCTTTTTCTCCAAAATAATTTTTTATATTCATAAATTTGTCTATTATAAAATGATTTATTATTTCATTTTTGTTTAATTTTGATTTTTGTGTTGTAAATATATATCAATATCAAAAGGGTTATCCAATAGACAGTTATGTAAAAGAATAAAACCTCTTGAGGGGCTAAAAAGGTAAGGAACAATCCTGCTATGAAAGGAGATATAGTTTGTATACTTCTATCCAGAACTGCATCCAACCCCAACATTTCACCCCGATATTTTGATTCAATATTTTCTGTTAATAAAATTGCCTGCGCAGGTCCGTTAACGGCTTCACCTATTGCGTAAATTGCTGCTGCTATCCAGATAATTGAAAGGTCTTTTGAAAAAGCCAAGACCAGACCGGAACATCCGAGGATACTCATAGCTATCATAGCTCCATGGAAAGGACCATTTTTATCAACAAATTTTCCTGCAAAGGGCAGTACAAAAAAAGCCATGATACCCATTGTTGCAAAAATACACCCTGTAATAATATCTTTTCCTGCCAATTCATAGATTATAATAGGCCATAAGAATGGTTTAATACCCCATCCAAGTCCAAAACCAGTGTTCTGGAAAAAATAAAAAACCAGTTCTGGTTTCTTAAACATATAACGCAAAGAAAACAACAAATCTCTTTTTTCTTCAGGCATTTTTGATTTGTCTTTTTTTTCTTTAAATTTGAACTGAGTAATCGAAATTATGGTTGCCAGAAGAAAAATAAATGAAATTGCATAATAGGGTGCTGCTAAATTGTAAGAATCACTTAATATACCACCGAGCAGCGCGCCGACGCTTCCGCTAATAGATTGAACTGAAAACAGTATTCCAAAATAATACCCTTTTTTCTTATTGTCTTTCAGCAAATCTTGCAGATAAGCCATGAATATAGGACCAATTGCAACACCGGAAAATGCCCATATGCAACGAACGCCCATATACTGGAAAATATTATATGTGGATGCGTAAAATAGAGGATATATAATTCCAAGCAACAGTCCAATCAATATAAATTTTTCTCTGCCCAATTTATCTGAAAGTCTTCCTACCCATATTGATAAAAACGCAAAAACAAGAGAACCTATTGCAAAAGTTAAACCTATGAGTATTGAATTGTTTGTCAGGGTTGACAAAAATCTAACTTCAATCGGAGCGATGAGATACCCTGCGGTTGTTGCTAGGGTTGCGATTAGTGCACCAATAAAGAATTTTTGCAGATTCTCTTTTTTCATAATAATTACAATAAGTTTAATTCTTTTGAAGCTATGAAAAACCTGATATGTGATTATATTAAAGGGTAGGGTTATTTAATGTATTTTAACTCCTGCAGGTCAACCAACCATAAATTTATATTGGTGGACGAAGTATTATAATATAATAATAGAATTTTTTACTTTAATGCAATATTTTTTATAATATATACCAAGTTATATAATTATGAAGATTGCTTATTTTGTGTGGGAGTATCCACCGTTGATGGTTGGAGGTCTCGGCACTTACGCTTCGCAGGTTGCTCCAAGGCTTGCAAAGTTTGGCAATGAAATTACAGTTTTTACTTTGAATGATGGAACCCTTAAAACAAGTGAACAGATGGGTGATATAAAGGTTAACAGACCAAATATTATAAAAGCCAAAGAAATGTTAAATTTGGTTGTAAATGAGAACCTGCATAACTGGGGCGATTATCTGAGTTTTTTTAATAAAATATTTTCTTACAATTATCTTTCTGCGGCAAAATTTTTAAATGAGACTTTAAAAAATGAAAAATATGATTTGGTTGTGATTCATGATTGGTTATCCGCAATTGCAGGACTTATAATAAAACAAGATACTGATTTACCTATTGTGTTCCACATGCATTCAACTGAGCAACAAAGAGTTGGGGGCGGAAGTCCAACAATAAGAAGTTTTGAAAGGGAAATGGCAGAGCAGGCCGATTCAATTATTACAGTTTCTTATGCAATGAAAGAACATTTAATTGAGTTGGGTTATCCTGAAGAGAAAATAAATGTTGTATGGAATGGGTGCGATACTGATAAATATAAATTAGAAAATGTAAACTGGGATTTGGTGGATGAATTAAAAAATAAATATAAAGTAAAGGAAAATGAAAAGGTGGTATTCTTTGTTGGGAGATTGACTTGGATTAAAGGCGCGGAGAGTTTGGTGCGAGGATTCCCATTAGTTTTAAAAGAATATCCAAATACAAAACTAATTGTTTTGGGTAAAGGAGAACAGCAACAAAGTATTGAGGAGCTTGTAAAGAGGAATGGAATGGAAGATAAGGTTGTTGTAAGGTCTGAATTTGTTTCTGAGGATGAGAGAATTGCTCATTATGCTTTGTGTGATATTGCTGTTTTCCCAAGCACCGCAGAACCTTTCGGGATTGTTTCACTTGAAGGAATGTGTTTGAAGAAACCTGTGATTGTTGGTGCAAGCGGGATATCCGGTTTTAAGGAGCAGGTTATTCCGGATGGCGAAGAACAGACAGGCGTTCATGTTGATGGGAGAAGTTATGAAGACATTGCATGGGGAATAAAAGAGGTTTTGAAAGATGAAACTAAGGCAAAGGAGATGGGAGAAAGAGGCAGAAAAAGAGCTGAGGAGATATTTAATCTGGATAGGGTGGCTTCAGAGACCTTGAGTGTATATAACAGAGCTGTTGACAATAAGAGTAAATAATTAATTTTTGTTAATTATGGGCCTGTGGTCTAGTTGGTTAGGTCAGTTTTTCTTTGGTTTAAATTGAAGAGAAATCTGTAATAAACGTCGCCTTGACATGGCGGAGATCCCCAGTTCAACTGAGCTTTTCTTTCTTAAAAAGAAATAAAAGCTCAAGCAAAAGAAAGAAACAATTTGGAAAATCTGGGCGGGCCCATATAGTACTACAAACTTGCATATAACCTAACTTTGACAGTTTGTCCTCTATTTAATCCAAAAATATAATTTGACAGATAGATATTTTGAGTGATTTTTTCAGGTAATTCCGCAATTTTGCACCAAAATTCTCCTGTTTATAGAATCAAAGTTTGAATAAATTCTTCTTTTTGACCTGATTTTTGTAAATTCCACGGTAACTGTCAAATTCATCAGGCTGATTTTGATGAATTTTGGAGTAACGTGTTTGAGTTCCTTGTAATCATATCGCAACAGCGATATGATTAACTGAGCCAAAAACCCAATGATTAATGCCCCGTAAATGCTGTTTTCCGACCATACACGCAGTGGTTTAATCTCTATCTCGTTTTTCAAGGAATGAAAAATCTTCTCAATCGAATCTTTCTGGCGATAAATTTCCAGGGCTTCTTTAAGTGTCAAATTCTCAACCGAAGTTAAGCAGAAAAATCCCTCCCGACCATTAATCGATGCTTTTTTCACAAGTTCAAAAGCAGTTTCTTCATTCATCTCTGCTAATTTTGTTTGATATGAATATTTTATATCAATCAAGGCATTGTTTATGCGAAATTTCTTTGGAAGCTCCCGGTTATTGTCAATTGATTTCTGTATTTGTTTTGCCTCGAGCAGCAATTGCTGGGCTTTCCTCATCTTTGTTTCCAGTTGTTTTGCCTGAAGAGTTTCCGAGAAATAGAAATAATTAGTTCTGTTCGGAAAAGTATGTTTGATTCCATAAACTCTGTATTTATCGCAGATAAATTCAGGTTTTGACTTGTCAAAACCTTTTATTATCTTATCATCGCTCTTGTTGAATTTCCTTGCGGTCAAATATTTCATTTTATCCGCAACTATCAACTCAGTATTTTCTTTGCTGTGAGCGCCTTTATCAAAAACAATCCTTGAACCTGGTTTGATGTGGTCTTTTACTTGTTTATAAGTGTCCTTGAAATGATTCTGGTCGTTGACATTTCCGGGTTTGATTGTTAATCCTATTGGGATATTGATTGGGTTGGCGAGTTCCGCCAACCCAAGAGTTATTTGTTTTTTGTCAGGACGATGATCCCTGCTGTAACCATAGGCGCCCAAAGGAGAATTATCTCCGTGGAGAACAAGGCTTGTCCAGTCAAGGTTGATGTTTGTGTGTTCAAAATCATAAACTGAAAACAATTTGTTTTGCAGTTCGAAAATTATCTGCTCGCGATTTTTTCCCAATATTTCAAGAACTCTGAAAAGAGTTCTTTGCTCAAAAGAATTTAGATTAAATTCTTCAAGAACTTCATCGCGGTTAATCCAGTCAGATGCTTTGGTCATGCTCCGGTTCTCAGTCAGTCTGTAAGAAATCAGAGCTTCAATAAGATGCGGCAGGTCTCTGCCGCGACGTTTATACTTGCCGAAAAGAAAATCAAAATCAAGTTTTTTAGCGTAGTTTTGCACGCAAAGCGCAGTTCCAATTGGGAAACTTATATTATTTGTTGGAATTATATTATGGGTTTTTAGTTTTGTTTGTTTTATCATAACTGATTAAATTAAGAACCCTGTTAGCTAACTGTCAAAGTTAGG
>JAGLVB010000021.1 GCA_023134135.1 Candidatus Aenigmatarchaeota archaeon | reverse complement strand
CCTAACTTTGACAGTTTGCCATCTATTTGGTTCACAAATATAATTTGACAGTTTGCAAAAAACAGGATTTTTCAATAGAATTTACGTGATATTTTCCGGTTTTTGACCCGAATCCGCCTATTTTAGAGGTTAAAATTTGAGAAAATGCATTTTCTTGACGGGTTTTTACTGAAAATATCCCTAACTGTCAAATTCCCCTGCAAAAAACAAATGAAAAATATTTACATTTGCGCAATATGCTCTAAAAAGGCTGAATTTTAAGGAATTGGTAAGATTTTTAACTGTCAAATTCATTGTGAAAAAAAGGTGAAAAAATCAAAAATTAGTAAATGTCAAACTTAGGTTAATAAAGATGACTATTTTCGTTTTCTTAATATTATTATAATTTTGGTAAATCAATAAACATACCCAATTACAATCCCTCCTTCATTATCAAGTTCCCTGTCAGTAATTACTTTGTTATTTGGTGTGGATACAAATAAGAAGCCCACACCCTCGCCTGGAAGGTATCTTGCCTTAAATTTTGAAATTTCCTCTTTTTTAAAGGAATGTCTTGGTTTGACTACTTTTAGTTCATTTATTTTGGTTTTCAGTTTTACGATCAGTTCCTGATAATTATTTTTCATTAAAACATGATATCCTTCTATATACTCTTTATCTTTTAGGATATTCAGGATGTTTTTGATAAGGTTGCTGTCTCCTACAATGATTTCTTTTTTGCCAACCATCTCAGCATTTTTTATTGCTGAGAATACATCTGCAAGTAAGTCGTGTCTCATAAACTATTAAAAAAATAAATTATTATACTTCAGGTTATTCTCAATATTTAATTAAATTATATTTATTAAGATTATGCCTTGCGGTAAAAAAAGAAAGAAGGGAAAGATAAAAACACATAAGCTCAAGAAAAGGAGAAAGAAGATGAGGCACAAGACTAAATAATTTTGGATTTTTAGTCAATATCAAATATATTTATCTGAGATAAAAGAGTCTATTGCCTTTATTTTCTATATAGAACCTCTATTTTTAGATTTTATCTATTAACTTAACTTTTGCGGTATAAATATTTTTAATAATTCATGTATTATGGTAAAAGAAGAAGAAATAGTCGGGTTTTGGAAAGAAACTTATGAGATGAGCATGAAAAATGAAGATTATTTGGATGCAGTTGTAATAGCTAAAGAACACAGACTTGATGAAAATTTAGTAAAAAAGGCGGGAGGAAGGCTCTATGAGAGACAAATGAAAAATAAATATTATGAATTTGCCGCTCAAACAGCAAAGGAGTATCTCAATAAAGATTTAATGAAGAAAGCAGGATTAATTGCTTTTAAGGAAGAGGTAAAAGGTAAATCTCATGACCATGCTATTTGGATAGCTGAAGAATATGAGATTGATAGAACGGTGATAAAAGACACGATACGAGTTTTAGCAAAGCTACATCCAAAAATGGACATTACCAAATATTATGAACTAATTAATAGAGAAATTTAACCTAAAAATAAAAACCAAAGCAGATAGGAATAATAATCTATTATTCCTCAAATCTTACATCAATTTTTTTAACTTTTCTGTAAAGCGAGGGGATTCTTTGAATAAAACCTATTCTCAACTATATTTAAATTTCTATATTTATGGAAGAAAAAAAAGTTGAAGAAACTCAAAATAAACCAGAATCTGAAATTTCAAATTTACCATTTCTACATGCAAGAGTAAAGGATATAATAACTTTGCGCTATAAATAATTTTCTGGTTTTTTCTTGTCTGTTTCACGGATTTTATCATCATTTGGGCTATTTCTGGGCAAATACTTGTAAATAAGTCCCTATTTACATAAATTATTGTAAAATCCAAGCGAAGAAAGGTTTTATCTTTTAAATACCGCAAAAGTTAAGTATTAATTTGGAAAATGCAATATTTATAAAAATACCTTGATTTATGGAAAAATTCATTAATTTTTCTTAATTGAAATCTCATAATTCCGACCTATTCTCTTTCTGTTTATAAGTCCTCTTTTTTCAAGAGAATGGGCTATTCTGCTTACTTGAGCTTTAGATAGGTTGATTTCCCTGGAAATTTTTCTCTGTGAAACTTTACTTTCTTTGGCCAATACTTCAAGAAATCTTTTTTCATCCTCAGTAATGCCATAATCAACCATTTTGGGTTTTTTCCTGAATATTAGGAAAACCGAAATCATCATAATCAAAACAAAGAAAGTGATAATCAAGACCGTAAACTGGTTTGAGGTCAGGGCAGGCTCATAAAATATTGAAACCTCATATACTTCTCCAAGTCTTGGATTTGCGCTCCATTCTATAAATATATTCCGACCATCAGTTCCCTGTTTTCCATTAATAGGGTAATAAGGTGATTGGTTTATTTCACCGCTATTATCTACCAGAATATATCCTTTTGGGAGGTAGATTGTTAGATTAAATTTTTCTGTTGGTGTAGAGATGATATATTTGTCTGAGAAAATGTTATAATCTTCGTATTGAGTTACTAAATCATGATAATTGAATGAGATATTAATTATTTTGGTGTTTATATTCTTACATGAAATAAGTGTACCAGACCTTTCATATTTCCAATCACAGTCTAATTTACTTGATTTATCATAGATTTCAAGGTTTTTCACACGATGGATTATATAATAATTGAATTTATCAATAGTCTCAGGGACTTTAATTATTATCTTTTCATATGCAATTCCATTTTCACCGAGATTTACATATATGTTACATTCATCATATTTTGTTGGCAAGTCTCCAAAAACCGGAGAAACCGCCAAAATGATTAATAAGAATGGTATTAGTTTCTTCATATATTATATAATATGCAAAAAGATAATCAGGTATTATCTAATAAATAATTTTATTATATTTGATTTATGGTATCAAAGATTAAAAAAAATGATAATTCTAGTCTCGAAAGGGATTTAGAGAAATTGTTGGCTCAGAGGAAAGCAGTAATTAAAGTAATTGGTGTTGGCGGGGCTGGAAATAACACAGCTACAAGAATTATGGAAAGTGGTATTACAGGCGCTGAGGTTATTAGTGCAAATACAGATGCTCAGCAATTATTATATTGTAAAGCTCATAAAAAAATACTTATCGGTAAAAATATTACAAAAGGTCTTGGAGCTGGCGCTGATCCCGCAGTTGGCGAGGAATCAGCAAAAGAAGATAAACATGAGTTGGCTGAAAGTTTAAAAGACAGTGATTTGGTTTTTGTTACCTGCGGTCTTGGAGGCGGAACCGGAACCGGAGCAATCTCTGTTGTTGCGGAAATTGCAAAGAAAA
Source organism: Candidatus Aenigmatarchaeota archaeon (assembly GCA_023134135.1). Taxonomy (GTDB): domain Archaea; phylum Aenigmatarchaeota; class Aenigmatarchaeia; order QMZS01; family QMZS01; genus QMZS01. The sequence goes on along the minus strand of JAGLVB010000021.1, from coordinate 730 downwards.
TGGGCGCTCTTACAGTGGGGATAGTTACAATACCTTTCACAATGGAAGGAGCTCAGAGATTAGATAATGCTCTATTAGGACTTAATAAACTTGAGAAAAATGTTGATACTTTGATTGTTATTCCAAATGACAAGCTTCTTGAACTTGTGCCTGAAGTTTCAATAACAACCGCATTTAAAATTGCGGACGAAATTCTTGTAAACGCAGTAAAAGGAATTACCAATCTCATCACACAGCCTGGTTTGGTAAATCTTGATTTCGCTGATTTAAGAGCTGTTATGAAAGATGGTGGAATGGCGATGATTGGTCTTGGATCCAGTGACACAGAACACAAGGGATTGGAATCAATAGAAAGGGCTTTGAATAATCCATTGCTTGATTTGGAGGTAGAAGGGGCAAAAGGAGCTTTGATAAACATCACTGGCGGAAAGGACATTACAATAAAAGAGTGCCAGGAAATTGTGGAGAGAGTGTCTTCAGTATTAGACCCCAATGCAAAATTGATCTGGGGGGCAACAATAGATAAAGAACTTGGAGATTCGATAAAAACCCTATTGGTTGTAACCGGGGTAACTTCAACACAGACCTATTTTGAAGGTCAGGACTACAAGGAAATGAAGAAAAAAGAAGTGGAAACCGTGCTTGGAGTTGATGTTGTTGATTAAACAGCAAGTAAATGCAACAGGAATCCGACAGATATAAATGTTTTAGGTGATTAGTGAAATTTCGT
>JAGLVB010000020.1 GCA_023134135.1 Candidatus Aenigmatarchaeota archaeon | reverse complement strand
AAAACTCTAATGTTGTAGGAATTGAAGGGGTTATTTATACGAGTGGGAGAAGTAACGTTTTTCACAACGCTCCGCAAATCCTGAAGCCAAGTAGTTTTGTTCATGGTAGAACTGCGAATATGTTTTATAGGCGTGAAATACTACAAAAAGTTGATGGTTTCGATGAAAGATTCACGATAATCAGTTCAAGAGGACATATTGGTCATAGAGGGGATACCGATTTGGCATGGAGCGCTCAAGATTATGGAGAAATCCCATTTGCCGAAGAGGTAAGAGTTTTTCATCCGTTAAGGAGAATGACCGTGAAAAAATCAATAAAGGATACCAAGTCGCATATGATGACGCCATTGTTGCTCAAAAAACATCCGGATAGGGCAAAGGATGTTTTATATTTGACACTATTTCCAATAACCACCACTTCGCCTCTCAAAATCTTTTGGTTTCTTATTGGGTTGATTAAGGGAAAAATAGAAAATGAAAATTTGCATGTTTGCTAAGTATTTACCAGTTCATATAACTGGAGGAATGGAAATTCATATACAGGAATTAGTTAACGGTTTAATTAAAAGAGGATATAAAGTTACGCTGATAACAGCTCCACATCCTCAAGGAATTGAAAAAGAAAAAAAAGAAAATTTAACGATACATTATGTGAAAAATAAACCAAAATATACAAGAGAAAAATTTTATAGAGAATCTGCTAGGTTATTTGAGAGATTAAATAAGGAAGAAAGTTTTGATATTGTACATAGCCAAAGTACCCTTGCTTGTGGATATGCAAGATACTGCAAAAAAACCGCTCCTTTGATTCTGACCTCTCATGGCACAATGTTAAATGAAATCAAAGCATTATTAAGAAGAAATTTTTCAATAAAATCCTTTTTGACTCTTCCAACTCCTTTAAAAATTTACTTGTTAGATGAGCCGATCATTTATAAAAAAACAGAAAAAATCATAGCGGTAAGTAATGAATTAAAAGAAGACATCGAAAGACAATACAAAGTTCCAAAAGGAAAATTAGTTGTAATTCCAAATGGAATTGATATAGATAGATTTAAGCCCATGGAAGTTGATGACTTGAAGAAAAAATACAATCTAACTGATGAAAAAGTTATTCTGTCAATTGGAAGAATAGATAAGCAAAAAGGATTTCACCTGCTGTTAAAAATCTTTCCAGATATCTTGAAAGAATATAATAATATAAAATTGTTCATCGTTGGGACTGGACCTTATTTACATGATTTAAAGGAGATGACTATAAAATTAAATATCTTGGGTAAGGTTATCTTTACTGGAAGAGTTTCTGATGGGGATTTACTAAAATATTATAACTTAGCCGATATTTTTGCTTTTTCAACTTTAAGGATGGAAGGGTTGCCTTTAGTTGTTCCAGAAGCGATGGCATGTGAAAAGCCAGTAATTGCCTCTCGAATTGGTGGAATCACATCAGTAATAGACAACAACAAAGATGGTATTTTAATTGAAACTGGAAACTTAAAAGAATTAAAAGGAAAGGTTTTAGAAGTTCTGGGCGATGAAGAATTGGCGAGGAAACTTGGTAAAAATGCAAGAAAGAAGGTTGTTGAAAGGTTTGGTCTGGATAGAATGATTAATGATACGGTAAAGGTTTATGAGGAGGTGATAGAAAAATGAATATCCAATCGTATTGGAGGAAAAGAAGTAAAAATTTGCTCGCTAAGGGAAAAATATCTTATCTAAATCCAGATAAAATTGAACGGCAATCTATTCTCACTTCATTAATTAATGCGAAAAAATATGCAAGAGGTAGATTGTTAGATATGGGTTGTGGAAATAAATCTTATGAATCAATATTTCCTGATGTTGTCAAACATATTGGGGTTGATTTACCTATTTCAGAATCTGCGAATAAGTTGGAGAAGCAAGCAGATGTTTATGGCTCTGTTTTGGAGTTGCCTTTTAACCCCAACAGTTTTGATACCGTTTTATCTACCCAGGTTCTTGAGCATGTTCCCGAACCAAAAAGAATGCTAAAAGAGGCGTATAGGGTTTTAAAAAGAGAGGGATATTTGATATTAACTGCACCCATGACCTGGGGATTACACGAAATACCTAATGATTATTATCGTTACACAAAGTATGGTTTAAAATATCTTGCAGAAAGTGTCGGATTTGAGATTGTTTATATTAAAGCAAGATGTGGATTCTGGGGTGCGATTGGACAAAGAATAAGTAGTTGGGTTTATTATTTTAGAGGAACACCAAAATCAATAATTGGTGAAGGAATAAAAAGAATTTTATGTGGAATGGTTCAAGCATTTTATTTTTCATTAGACAAAATTAGTAAAGATGAAGGAGAGACTTTGGGTTATATTATGGTAGCAAAGAAAAGGTGAATAAATGAAACCAGAAGAAAGATTGTATCAAAAAATCTGGGAAAATAAAGCATCAAATGAAGAGTCAAGAATAGATAAAGGTTCAAGAGTCGATGTTGCCTTAAAATTGCTTGACCAAGGAGATAGATTGTTAGATATTGGTTGTGGCGATGGAATACTTGGTTACTTTGCTAAAAATAAATATAAAGAGGTTTATGGGTTAGATATTTCTGAAACGGCATTAAAAATTGCAAAAAAAAGAGGATTAATTACAAAAAAGACTAATTTTAATGCAGGTGAGATACCTTTTGGAAATAATTATTTTGATGCCATTACTTGTTTAGATATTATCGAGCATGTATTTGAGCCGAGAGATTTAATTAAAGAAATCCATAGGGTATTAAAGGAAAAAGGGTCATTGGTGATTTCAACACCGAATATTAGATATTTCCCTCATTTGTTTTCACTAGTTATAAAAGGCAAATTTCCTAAAACTTCAAATGATAAAGAGCATTATGATGGAGGACATTTACACTATTTTACTTTTAATGATGTTGAAGAACTTTTGGTAAGCTATGGATTTAAATTTGTTGGAAAGCATGGTGTTTTTGGAAGAAATATTTTTAAAGAATTTTTGAGTCCTGGAATTATAATTAAAGGCGAAAAATTATGAGAATACATAAGAGGCGCTAATGGGTTTGCTAAAATCACTTTAAAGTTTCACTTGGTTTCTTTTTGATGAATAATCACATTTCCAAGAATATATTCCTCTCATATTGTTTATATATACCATTTT
>JAGLVB010000002.1 GCA_023134135.1 Candidatus Aenigmatarchaeota archaeon | reverse complement strand
TAGATGGCAAACTGTCAAAGTTAGGTTATTAAGTTTTTTAACTGGAAAATTATAAAGCAAAAAATTAGGTTTATCTAATCAAACTTTTCAAAGAAAATAGCATACCGATATCCGCCTAAAAAAGGATCAAGTCCACTGTAAAGGTCAGTAACTTGTTTGCATGCGAGATTATTTATTTTGTCTGGATTTACATAATCCCATTCACTGCGTATGCCATATTTTTCTATAAGTGCTTTAAGATCCTTTACTCTACTCCCCTCAGGTTGGTTATTTGCATAACATTCTAAAGCCTTTTTCACTAAACCCATAGATTCATATTTATTACCTTGTTCATATCCCCTACCTGAAGTACCTAGATTTACTGTAAGGTCATCAACTATTTCTTCAATAATAGCGCCATATTCCGGTTTCCTTGAAATAATTTGACCCGCCAACTTTGGGCAATTTAACACCAATTCTTCAAGAAATTTTTCTGTATCTATATTTAGTATAATTAAATCAGAAATATTCTTTCCATCTACCATAATTATATACTCAAAAATAATAAATAGATTTACTCTTTTTCCAGTTTCTTCAACTGCACTGAACCGCATTTTGGGCATACCATCTGAGCGGGTTCCAGAATCATTGGTTTTCCTGACCAGCCGCAATGCAAACATTCATATTTCTTTGCCATAAAACCCTTTTCTTTTAAAAAGAAATACTCATTTCACAAAAATAGTACCCTTTTCTGCTTTGCAGAAAAAAGGAGGTCTTTACCCCAAAAGAAAATAATTTGGATTTTATAAAAAAGAAAATATTGGTTTTAAAGATTAGCTAAACGTTCATAGTCATCTCTAAGATAAATATCCTTTGATCTTACCTCAGCGATTTTATAGATTCTTGCAATCAATTCGTCCATTTCTTCTCTGTCAAGATTAAAATATTCCTCTGAGATTTTATAGATATCATCTTTATTTAATCTTCTTTCTTCCTTTTTTACATTCCTTAAATATTTTCCTAAAATTGAACGATAACCTGGTGTTTTCTTTTTATTCTGGTGTACCAATCGGTCAAATGTTTTGTCAATACATACTTCGCAATGGTCAATAACACTCGAGATAATTTCATCATCAAAGTTATTCGGATTATCTTCTTTAACCCAGCCCCTATAAAGCAACAAATAATAGGTCTCCAAAAAATTATCATATTCCGGAATATACCCTATTTTATCCCAATTATTCCCCTCATCAGTGACTTCATAAAAATCACCGTTATTTCCAAACAGGAAACTTTCAATAGTTGCAAATAAATCATAAGCATCTGCTTCAAAATAAAGATGTTTATGTTCCAAAAGCAAGTTGTGAGCAATCCCAGGATAATTTCCGAAATAATAGAATGGTCTTTTTAATCTTCCAAGACCATTTTCATTTTCACCCAATTCATACTGTCTTGTAGAAGATTTCCTCGACATAACATCAATAAACTTATTCCTTAGTTTTTTCCTGATGATTTTTCCCATAAAAAAACTACTTAAAAATAAACATTAATCTAACATTTTCTTTTGTTATATTAAACTATACGTCTTAGTTCCCTTAATTTATCATAATAAGCAACTTTCGCATCATACAAAGCTTTCGCACATTTATTATACTCTTCCTGAGGTGTTGGTTCTGGATAATAAAGTCCAATTGATTTATGCATAGTTCTATCTTTTTCATCATCCCAAGCTTCAGGAAAAACTTTTGAAAATATGGATTTATAATACGGATTTTTCAAATCTCCAAAATCATGTTCTTCCAATGAAACCCCATGTTTTTTCGCTATCCTTTTAGCATATTCGAGTTCTTTTTCAGTAGATAATTTTAGAGGACCAACCTTTGATATTGGAAGAACTCTTTCCTCAATTATTATATAACCGCCACTAATAAACATTTTAACATCATCTCCCATATCTGAATATTTTCCTATAGCTTGCCTTGTTTTTTCATATGCATCCATAATAGAGTAATAAAATTTAAATATTAATCCAGCATCTTCTTTACAATTTTCTCAGCATCAAATTTCTCCAAATCTTTGTATTCCTGCCCCATTCCCAAAAATAGAATTGGTTTATCTGTTTTCTGTTTAACTGAAAGCATTGCTCCTCCTTTCTCATTCACATCAACTTTTGTGAGAATTAAAGCATCAAAATCAACCTCTCCGAATTTCTCAATCTGTTCCAAAATGTCGCTTCCTGTAAGTGAATCCAGCACAAGAATAGTCGTGTCCGGCTTATTAATTCTTAAGATTTTATGCAGTTCTTCCATGAGGTTCTTGTCAGAATGCAATCTCCCTGCTGTATCTGCAAGAACCACCCCATTAATCGCCTCAGCGTGTTTTTTTGCATCAAAAACAACTGCTGCGGGGTCCCCCCCATATTTGTGTTTCACAATATCTATCTTAAGATTATCTGCATGGGCTGATAACTGCTCAATTGCCGCAGCCCTGAAAGTATCAGCCGCAGCGAATACCACAGGAATTTTCTGTTCTTTCAGCAGATATCCCAATCTTGCAATTGTGGTTGTCTTCCCTGAACCATTATACCCGAAAAACAATACCAGACAATTTCCCTGCTCTTTTATCTTCTCTTTGATAAAATTTTCAATCTTAAATTCCTCCTGTTTGAGCAAACTTAATAGTTCAGTTCTCAAAAGTTTTTTTATATTTCTTCCGTCTTTATCCCTTAATTTTTCCGCGATTTCTTCGGCCACATCAAAAGAAACATTTGCCTTCACAAGTTCCAGCTTAAATTTTTCCAAATCCTTTTCAGAAATCTGTTTTGAGAAAAAGCCTCTTTTTTTGGGTTTTTCGATTTCCTTGATTTCATCTTTACTTTTTACCTCTTTATCTTCAATTGGTTTGCTCTCTTTTTTAGCTGGTTCTTTCTTAACTTTATCCTCAGTCTTCTTCGGCTTAGTAATTGTTTTCTTTTCAACCTCTTTTTTATCTTCTTTGGGTTTTTCAAATTTCTTTACAATTTCTTTTAAACTCTTTTTTATAAATCCAAACATAATTACTGATAAATTGGAAGGAGAGATTTAGGGTTCATGTATCGGTCTATTCTAATGCGATCCTCAGGAGAGGTACCTATCAATAGTTCCATATCAAGTCCTTCAAACCGAAGAGTTTCTGTTTTTTCATCAGGAGTTAGTTTTAAGAATAGATTTTCTCTTACTTCTTTTAAAGAAGGTATCAATAAACTTTTGATGCCGCTATTAACAAGAATTTCATAAATATCGCCATTTGGTAAGTTTAATTCCGGGAACCTGCTTCGGTCTTTTATGCACTGCACAGTTCCTGCGCTTAAATTCAGTTCTTTTGAATATTTCTCCAGCCTGTCAATAAAATCTCCCATAATTAAGTTTCTAAAAGTTTTAAATCTTCGGAAATTTCAAGAAAAGCCCACGCCCAGATAATTGCCTCGAATGCTCTCACAAAATCCTCCTTTTCAGTGAAATGTTTGGAATCGGTGATATATGCCTCAATATTTTTTTTGAATTCCTCGCCCTTTTCAGTCTTGGCAGTTAGTTTTTTCTCGTTTATTTTACTGAGCCATTTTTCTGTTTCCTTTTTCAATTCTTTTTTTGTTTCCATAATCTAATTTTAAAAATTAAAGTGTAAAAATTTCGATTATATGCGATTAAAAAAAGTTAATTTCTCGCCTACCCGATAGATATATAAAATTTAAGTATCTTTTATTATATGGGAGATGAAAGGTCAATAACAGATAATATAGAAGATTACAAAGTTGGACAAGAAGCATTTTATCATGAAAGTGGAGAAGTTTATAGAGTTGAAATTCTTGAAGTATGTGGAGATGAAAAATTGGAGAAATATAAATTAAAAATTCTTGAAATTGTTCAAGAAAGCCAAATATTTAAACCAAGCAATGTTAATGAAGAATTTAATTGTGAAAAACAAAGGAATTCTGGCGGTTACTCTGGACTATGGTATCTTTTAGAATATTGAATTAGAACAGGCGAGCTATTGGATTTAAATAATTGATTAAACAACAATTACACAATATCCCAACTGGCTTCATTCAAATCTTTATCATAACATTTACCTGCATCAACTAAGCATTGATACTTCTCTGGATGTTTTATATGACCTGAATTTTCTGGATAAGGTTGTTGCCTAAAAGGTTCTCTCCAGGTAAATTCTGTCCAAACCCATTCATCACAATTTGGGCATCTATATTCATCACTTTTCAAATGATTATCATCTAAGTTAGCTAAATCAATAAAACATCCGCGATAAGGACATTTCACTATAAATGATTCTTTTGTTTCCATAATCTAATTTTGAAGATTAAAATGTAAAAATTCTCATAATCAAATAAATTCTTTTTTCAGTTCTTCTTTTGTTTCCATAACTCTCTTAAATAGTATAATTTCGTTTGGTCAATTCAGCCTCTAATTCTTTTTTTGAACTCTGAATATCCATCTCTTTTTTTTTGCCTCTAAATCTTGTAAATTATTTTCTTTATTTTCATATTCTTTACAAATTTCTTTGATCATATCCATTTTTTTATAAGAGAACTTATTATCTTTTCAGATCCAAAGTTTTTTGGTGAACTTACCACTAATAAGTTTTTTCCATCCAGATTTACTCTAAAATCGCCAGACACACCATCACAATCTATTGGGGGTCCATTTAGATGTTCTTTAAAACACTCATTTAACTTTTCAGACAAACTGAAATAGATTTTTAAATTATTATCCGTTTCTTCAATTCGAACTATTTTTATATCCACTATATTTATATTATCCTTTCTTATATTTATATCGATTCTGAAATATAAAAATCTTGAAATTTATCCAAATATGCTTAAAATCTCTAATGGTATAATGGAATTGGATTATATTTTAGTGCTGAAAGCATTGGATGAAATACCTTTTGGAGTTGGAAAAAAACTCTTAATTGACTTTTTACAGGGAGAAGAAAATAACGAATCAATTAGAAAGAATCATCTAAATCAAGGCGACCTTTTTGGAAAATTAAATTGCAGTAGAGAAAAATTAACCTCTATGATAGATAATTTAATTCTGAACAATATGATAAACCTGACCTCAATCAAAGGCAACAAATTTTGGAAAGTGATGGAATTGAGTGAAAAAGGGAAAATAGAAATTGATAATCCAAGCCTGTATAAAAGAAAATTAGCTTATGGATTTAAAGAAACAAAAACCGAAATTACCGACAAAGAAAAAACTCTTTTTAAAGCATTGCCTTTCCTTGATAAATTTAATGATGAGCAGAAAAAATCAATTATCTGCAAAAATTCAGAAATATTGTGCATCGCAGGGGCGGGTTCAGGAAAGACCACTGTGTTAACAGAAAGAATAAATTTTCTGGTAAACTATTGCTCTCAGGACCCAGGAAAAATCCTGGCAATAACATTCACAAAAAAGGCAAGACAGGAAATGCTTTCCAGAATTCCCAATAGCTTAATTTCTGTTGAAACCTTCAATTCATTTTGCGAGAAGAATCTCAGACAACATAATAACCTTATCTACAGCAAGCCTGTTAAAGTAATCACTTATCGCGACAAGATATTAATTCTCAGAAAAACATTGTCTTCTTTAAAAATATCTATGAATCACGCCATAGATATATATTTTTCAGAAGCGCAAAAAAGAGGAAAAACCGAAGAAAAACTGGCAAATATTTTCTTAAATGATGTATTTTTCCTGAGGGATTATTTTAAATTTAAAAACGCGCCAATCAAAATTGAATCTTTTGAAACCACGACAGAACACGAAAACAGCTTAAAAATGGTCCTAAAGATATGCAAATATATTGAATCTCATATGGAAAAACACGGGTATCGCGACTTTGCGGACCAGTTAATTGACACACTTTCCATGTTTAAAAAATACCCTGATTTAATCCCGAAATTTGAGCATATTCTGGTTGATGAATATCAGGATGTAAACTCAACGCAAATAAAATTAATAGACCAACTTTCCGCAGTTAATTTATTCTGCGTTGGGGACCCGAGGCAATCTATTTATGGATGGAGAGGTTCAGATATAAGATACCTCCTCAACTTTGAAGAAAAATATCCTCAATGCGAAATTATAACTTTAACAAAAAATTATCGTTCAACAGAACACATTGTTAAACTCATAAATAACTCCATAAAAAATATGGGTCTGGCTGACCTTAAATCAAACCTGAAAGGAAAAAAAGATATACAATTATTGAAATTTTCTTCACAGGATAATGAATTTAAATTTGTCATTGAAAAAATAAAATCATCTAAGTTGCCAAGAAATGAAATTTTTGTTTTGGCAAGAACAAATAAATTGTTAAATGATATTTCGGAATTGATGAAACAAAAAAAGATTGAACATGTTGTCAAAAGCGATGAAACCAGAAAAACTGTTTTTGCTCTTGAAGATGAAATAACTCTCGCAACAATTCATTCAATAAAAGGAATGGAAGCAGAAATGGTATTTGTAATAGGTTGCACCCCAAATAATTTCCCATGTAAAGGTTCAGAACATCCTGTAATAGATTTAGTCAAGATTGAAGAATATGATAAAGAAGAGGAAGAAAAGAGACTGTTTTATGTAGCAATGAGTCGCGCAAAACAAACTTTGTATTTGACTCACACAAAATCACATACTTATTTTATTACAGACTGGATGTTAAATTTCATTAATGAAAAAGATTTTCAACAAAAACCAACTCTAAAATTAAATCAATCAGTTAAAACTCCAACAAAATTAAGACAATCAAATAATATTCCAACAAAACAAAATCAATTAAAAAATAATTTATTAAAACCAAACAACACACTAACAAAATTTAATCAATTAAATAAAACTCTAACAAAATTAAAGAACTGGCGAAAAGAGATTAGCAAACAATCAGAAATTCCCGCTTATTGCGTAATGCATGACAGCACATTAATGGAAATCTTAACAAAAATGCCGGGGAGTTCATCAGAACTGCAAGAGATTCGCGGTCTTGGTCCTGTTAAAATAACCAAATACGGGGATCAGATATTGGAGATTATTAATGAAAATTAATCAGGATAATTCATTGCATTTTTAATTTCAATTAACTGAAAATGATATTATTTCTTAATCACAAAATATTTTATTCCAAAACCAACATTGCAGCCTCATACTTTGGTTTAATTACCCCTTTTGCTCTGGGAGTCAATTTCTTCCACGACCTTTGCAGTTTTTCTTTAACGAATTTTTTTGCTTCATTGATTTCTAATTTTCTTACGACCAAAGCCAGATTAAACAAATCTGCAATACCGTCAAAATGCGACATTGCGTCCGCATCTGCAATACATTCCGCTTCAATTGTCTCGCGTTTAATATCCTTGCTCCCCCTATGAGCCAAGATGCAATGCTTAATTTGTTCAATCCTATCCTTTGGATAATTATATTCTGCAAGTAATTTTCCCGCATGCTCTGCCCCGGAAATATGGTGGTTTTTATAATCTCCCAGAATACTCCCAATATCATGCAACCAAGCCGCGATTTCCACGATTTCCACATCAGCGTTGGTTTCTTTTGCTAATTGTTTTGCATATTTCACCATGCTGACAAAATGATAATTATAGGCGGACATTCCAAAAAAATTAGTTTCCTTTCCGCATTCTTTTTTTACATATCTTCTTATCTCCTCAACTAAATCCATAATAAACAATTAAACAATTAAATTTTCGGACCTTTGAAGAAATTATCCTGTTTATGCTCTGTATTTGAAAATGCTTCTTCAAGTGAAAAACCTTCCTCTACTTTGTCATTCCTCACCACATTTTTTACTTCAACCGGCTGGAAGCAGGGCTCCTCCTTAACATCAATCTTGTCAATTTCATCAAACATGGTTTTTACTTCTTCAAGGTCTTTTGAGAACATTTTTATTTCGGTTTCGTTTAATTCAATCCTTGCAAGTTTTGCAATCTTTTCTATACTTAATTCTCCCATTAATTAAATCAATATAAAATAACAAAAACCAAATAAAATAAAAATTATCTTTTTTTCTTAACTGCTTTTTCTGCTGCGCTTACATAGCTGCCCGCTTCCTTTGCAACAGTTTCTTTTAAACCAAGTCCTGTTGCAAGAGCAAATCCAAGACCAACGCTTGCGATTATTACTAATAAGATATTGTTTACTAGGCTTGGGTTTACACCCAATACAGGTAGAGCTAAAGCAATTGATACATACACTGTGAAAAAGTTTACTATTTTTCCCACAAGGCGGTTGTATTTCCCTTCACTGTTTGATATCTGGTCTTCAAAGAAACTACCCAATATATAACCAACTACCACAATTATTGCGGCTCCAACAGCCATTGGTATGAAATTTACAATCCCGTTTATGAATAATTCAAGGGAAAGAATTCCTAAAGTTCCAACTGCTGATTGGATAAATACCAAATAAATCCACCATTCTCCCGCTATTTTAAACAACTTACTTAATTTAAATCCTTTGCACTTTAAGTAAGTATTTATTTTCATTCCAATGCACATCCTTTCAATCACTGCTCCCACTATTTTACCCAATGCATAACCGATTATTAATAGCAACAATGCCCCGATTAAACTTGGAACAAAAGTCACCATACTTTCTTTTAGGGTTAACAAAACACTTAGATTCTGTTCAAACATAAATATATAGAAAGAAGTAGTATATATAACAAAATCTAAACTTTTATTGCGTATGTCCCCGGAGATTCAAAACCCAATTCTTTTGCAATCTCACTCTCCTCAGACTTAAACACTATAATAATACCCTGCCAGTTCTCTGTCAGTTCCTTTGTTTTACATGCAGGACATTCTTTAGTTTCTGTAAGCCTGTGGCATGTTTTACATGCTTTTTCTACCATATAATATATTTCTTTTAAAAAAGAAAATAACCTAAAATATAACAATTCTTAATTTTACCTTTTATTGCTTATTATCTTCTCCTAAAGGCTAAAACCTTAAGAATTTGCAAAACATGATTCAGGCGTTAGCTGGAAATCAAAACTGTGCTATTAAAAGACCCTTAATCATCTGAAAAGATTTTGAGCATTTTATCCAATTCTTCTGGAGGTAAATCATTAAAAACATCCTTTTCAAAAATTTGACACTTTTCATATAATTCATCAAAAAGTTCTCTTGGATGAAGATGAATGTGCAGATGATTAACTTTTAATCCGTCTTGTTTTTGAAAAGGTCTATAATTTATTCTAATATCGCATCCGGAAGAAATTTTACTCAAAATTTTTTCTTGAAATTCTATAACCATCTTGAACAATTCCTGCTGTTCTTTTTCATTCAAATCAGAAATTTTTTCAACATGCCTTTTTGGAACAACTAAAAAATGTCCGGGCATTAAACGAGGATTGCTAAAAATAACCCTGACATAATTTCCATTTTTCAAAATATGGGTTTTTTCTGAATTAATGTTGCAAAAAGGACAATCCATAATATTATAGAGTTTTACTAAATTAAAATATCATTTCAGGTTAAACAAAAAGAGCGGTCTCTTAATTTGATATACTCTAAAGATATGACCAATTAAGAAACAAAAGAATTCCTAAACATACCTCCTCCTTTTCAGCATTTTCTCAAAAACTTCCAGAACTTTGCTAGTTTCTTCTTTTTTATAACCTTCCAAAAAATATTTCCAGCAGTCAAATTCATAATGAACTGATTTAAAATTCTGGTATAAATTAAGCAAATCAGCCGCCTTTTGCTCAAGACTATTTGTTTCCACACCCAACCCAAAATCTATAAAATAAATCTCATTGTTTTTAACAATTATATTTGAAGTTGTTAAATCCCCGTGAATTATGTCCGCCAGATGCATCTTTGAAACATCTTCTCCTATTTTTTTGCAGAATTTCCCGCAATTAGTTTTATCGAGAGATTTTCTCAGTTTAATTCCCTCAATAAATTCAATCTCCAACCTGAACTGCTTTACTTCAAACAAAACAGGAACTTTAATACCCACTCGTTTCACATCAGACAATAATTTCGCCTCTTTTCTTGTTCTTGACTTTCTGAGAAAACTATCAAGTTCTCCTTCCCTGTAATTCTTGCTAACCCTTTCCTTTATAATTTTCCCTCCATCCAGATATATTTTTGCCTCTGCTCCCTGAAATATCAGTTTCATAAATTATCCTGTTTTTCTAAACTTATCTCAACTTCCTGCTACACCCCCAAACCTCCTTTTATTACATCCAGGAAAGGCATAAACACCATAAGTGAAATGAAAGATACTAAAACATACACCAACCCTCCAACCATCAAATTCCTTGACATCACAGTATTCCTGTGTATCTTATCTTCACCAACCTGAATACCGCTTGTAAACCAGGATAAAATAATTATGGTTTCCAGAGCATAAAACCCAATGGCCAATTGGAAAGTTGAAGCTGATATTGGCACCTCTTTTATGACTGATAAAAATGCGGCATAACCTACTGACCCAGAAGGCAGATCACCCATAGTCTCTCCAAAAAAACGAAACATTTCGAGCATTATGTAAGTAAGCGTATTCATTATCGCGCAAATCAAAGGCAATAATATTGTTGCCTGCATCTGCATACTTCCAATTACCTCTGAAAATTTTTCCTGGATAGATTCCTGGGTTCTATGCAAATTTTTCAGGTATCTTGAAATTGAAATCATTATCTCAGAAACAATTTTTGTTCCTTTACTTGAAGCATCAACAATAGCCTTCAAAATAGAATAAATTAATTTGGAAGGGAACTGCCTTATAGCTCCATCATTCTCATCAAAAATTGCCTGCTCAATAGTGTGATTTTTATATTTTATATTTGTATCGATTATTCTCAATAAAGTTGATGAATAATGCCCCCTTAAAGTTGGCATTATTTTCCCTATTGCAACCTCAAGAGGGATTCCTCTGTCTATTTCCTGACCTAACCCAAACAATAATTCCTTAAATTCATTTTCCATTTCAACAATATCCCCCCTGAGTTTAGTTTTCTGGAAAGAACTTAATCTGAAAATTATTGCAAATGACATAAAAAATCCAAGAGTGACCACATAAGACATGTAAAGGGATAAATTACCGAAATTCAGATACCATAAATATAAAAAAGGTATCAGGAAAATTACCCCAATAAAATAAGAAGCTACAAAAAAATTTCCAATTCTAAATTTACCTTCCGGCGGCAAATCAGGATGCAAAGAAATGTCTGGTTCGGGAAGAGTAACAACCCTTTTATCGAGTATCTCTTTTATCGCAAACACTAAAATCATTGGTAAAACAATATCATAGAATACAAAAATCATTATTGGAGAAATACTATCCTCAAGAAAAATGGTTATTACAGGAAGCATTGTTAATGTTAAAGTCGGCAATAAAATACCGAGCGCATTTATAAGAGTGACCGGCGATGCAAGATTCGTAACATAAGTATTGGATCTTTCACTCAGAGAAGTAAGCATTATATCAATAGCTTCATCAAGCAGTTCCATCCTCCTGTTCTCTGTAGCATACAAAGAATAAATAATTGCATTAATTGAATCTGAAAATGACCTAAATGAACCTTTCCATCTTTCAGAATAAGCGAGCAAAGCCTGTTCCATTGACCTGTAAGTGCCTATATTAACATCCCAGATTAATTTTTGCATATCATATGCAAGAGGTCCAGTCAGATTTGCAGTGGCAAATTTTAATGCGCCTTCAAGGTTTGGGAAGTTACGCATATAAATTACAATATACAATATTAACATAATTATTTCCGAACCAGCTTTCAATTCATATATCTTCCTTAAACGTCTTGGAGTTGTATAAAAATAATAATACCCCGCCGCAGAAATAATCATTAAAATTATCGCTACTGTGAGATCAACAACACCCAGTAAAAACAGAAAAATTGTACTGATGCATAACAATAAACCAACAATAATTGCAAATGAAGTCACACCCTTTGGAGTT
The DNA here is from genome assembly GCA_023134135.1 of Candidatus Aenigmatarchaeota archaeon. Taxonomy (GTDB): domain Archaea; phylum Aenigmatarchaeota; class Aenigmatarchaeia; order QMZS01; family QMZS01; genus QMZS01. The sequence goes on along the minus strand of JAGLVB010000002.1, from coordinate 5,045 downwards.
ACTTTTAGATGAGCAAAAGCAATTGATTCCTCCATTGATTCTCTTGCTTTTTTATCAGGTTCTATCTGCAACAAATTTCCGGACATTTTTGCAAGTTTTTCATAAATTGTATCTGGTGTTGCAGAGAATCTTTCTTCTTCCTTAAAAACTCCATAATTAATTGATTCCATCTTGGCGATTTTAGCCGCAGGAAACTGGACACCGTGTCTTTTCTTTCTGTGTTCTACAATAAAATCAAGAAACGCCATAATTAATAACATTATTAACAATTATGAAGAAAAGTCAAAAAAATTGGAAAGTTTTTGTTCATAAAAAATCCAATCGATTTTTGGATGTTGCGGTTGGAATTCTAACTATAAGTCTTATTTTAATTATAGTATTATCAATTCAACAAACAGAACTTAAAATATCTGTTGATGGAAATTTTAAAGCAGTATCTGACGTCCAATTGCCGATAGATGCTACTGAAGCCGAAAAGATAGTTAAAGAGTTTTGCGAACCTAAAAATCCAGATTATATGTATGATTCTAGAGCAATAAAAAAAGTTAACAACGAATGGAGAGTTCAGATTGTTAATATGAATGGTAAGTGTTATGCCGCAGTGGATGTAAAGAGCGGCGAAACTAATTGTACAAAATGTGATGATGTTAAATTATTCCCTCCTTTTGGAGAAGTCACCATTACCACAGACAAAACGGAGTATGAGCAGGGGGAGACGGTGGAGATAACCATAATGAATAGTTTAGATTTTCCAATTATCCCACAAGCCATCTTGCCAGATAAAACTAAATATATAAAATTTCTAGGAGAGAATTATGGTATCGGGTTTATTGAAAGATTTGAAGAAGGAACATGGATTGGAGTAGAACCTATCTGGAGATGTGGAAATTCTTGTTTTGTAGAATGTAATTATAAGCACCTTTTTGAACCGGGCGAAAAAAGAGTTTTTGAGTGGAATCAAACTATACTAATTTGTGATAAAGTAAATCGTACAGAAAAAGTTAAAGTTGTTGGGGCTGGAAAATATAGGATTGGCAGTGCTGTCTGGCTTGGTCAAGATGCAGAGATTTATAAAACGATCTACTCCAACGAATTCACGATCAAAGAAAAATTAGCACTTGATCCGAGGTGTAGTGAAAAAGTTGTAGGGATTGGTGATTGTAAGATATTGCGTATAGGATATGAATTTGACTCAGCTGCTGGAAAATGTATTAAAGAGGGCATTAATGGCTGTTCATTTGAAACACCTTTTGAAACCTTAGAAGAATGTCAGGAGGTTTGCGAGAAAAAAGATATGTCTTGTGAACAAAGCATTGATTGTATTGAGAAATGTCCTAGATGCGTGAATAAGCCACTACTCCACACCAGTTGTATTCCGCGATTCAGATGTGTCGATGGAACTTGTAGTTGTGAATGCATCTGCTTATCATAATAATAAATAAATACCCTATTATCAAAACAAAGAGATACTGGAATTAATGTTTTCTAAAACCTATATTTATGGAAATCGGGTGTTTATTTTCAGGCGGAAAGGACTCAACATTTGTTGCTTACCATGCAAAGAAAAATGGGAATCTAAAATATTTAATCACAGCAAAACCAAAAGAAGGAAGTTATATGTTCCATTACCCTAACATTGAGCTAACAAAAATGCAGGCAAAAATTATGGGTGTTGAACAGATTTTTTATGAAAGTTGCAGTGAAAAAGAAACTGAGGTTGAAGAACTTGAGAAAATAATCTCTGAATTGAAAATTGATGCTCTTATTGCAGGCGCTGTTGCATCAAAATACCAGAGAAATAGACTTGAGAACATAGCAAAAAATTTAAACCTTGAATTAATCAGCCCCATCTGGAACATTGACGAAGTTGAATATTTGAAAAAATTAATAAAACTTGGTTTCAAAATAATCATTACCGGAATTGCTGCAGAGGGTTTTACAGAAAAATGGCTTGGACGGGAAATAGATGAAAAGTGCGTTGAAGATTTGATTGAACTTAATAAAAAATACAAAACCAGCATTGTTGGCGAAGGCGGGGAATATGAAACCTTTGTTCTTGACTGTCCGATTTTCAGCAAGAGAATAAAAATTGTTGAAAGCGAGAAAATTTATGATGGAACTTCGGGGAGGCTGGAGATAAAGAAAGTTGAGTTGGTTGAGAAATAGAAAATCCTCTGCAAGAATTTCTCAAATCACCTACTGCATTTTTTAATCTCAACTTTGATACTTAATGGGTGTAGGTAGCATATACTGCATTTTCCGGCGTTTTTGTGCATACAAATTTAAAATTGCGCTATTAAGTTCTTGGAATAAAGATACTTGCTATTTTCTGATGGAAAATGAATGGTCTCCCAAAAATCCTGCTTATGGCCAGTGTCATGTTACTGTCTTAATTATTCAGAATTATTTTGGGGATAAAATATTAAAGGCAATATTTAAAGACGGAACCGGACATTTTTGGAATTTAGTGGATAACAAGGAAATTGATTTAACAAGAGCTCAATTTGATAAAAATGAGATAATTCCAAAACCAACAATTCATTCCCGCGAAGAAATTGAAAATAACCCGGAATATAAAGAATCCAATAAAAGATATTTAATTCTTAAAAAAAGAGTTGAAGAATATCTAAAAAAACATTGAATTATTCTTGCTATTTTTCATAGCTAGAAGAAAATATTTATATAATTTAATTCATTTATATGAACCAAAATAACATATTATATATGGGAAAAAGATTGAAATTATTATTAAACAGGATTATAATGCTCTATACTATAAAAACTACACCCTTTCTTAAAAAGATGGGTGCAATAAATAAACCAATAAAAAAGTATCTTTTACAATTTAGAGAGATTGAGGGTTGGTTAAATCTTAAATTTATACCCATACTTAGTTTAATAAATCAATTTCAAATTGATAGACATATTGAAGGTGGGGTTGCTGAAATTGGTATACATCACGGAAAATTGTTTATTCCCTTATTTATTTTTTGTGATGAAAATGAATTTTCTTTAGCAATTGATTGTTTTGAGAAACAGGAATTTAATTATGATAATTCAGGAAAAGGAGATTATAAAATATTTATAAATAATCTGAAAAAATTTAGCGGAGGTAAAAAATTAGTTAATTTAAAAATTATTAAAGAAGATTCTACAAAATTAAATGCAGAAACTTATCTAAGAAAAGTAGAAAATAACAAATTCCGTATTTTTAGTATAGATGGTTGTCATACAGCCGAAGCAACTAAAATAGATTTAAAGAACAGTTATGGTTGTTTGACTGAAGGAGGGGTAATTATTATTGATGACTATTTTAATCATCATTGGCCAGGAGTTTCTCAAGGTGTGAATGCATTTTTTAATGAATATAAATCAGACTTGAAACCATTTTTTGTGGGATTTAATAAAATTTTATTTACAAATAAAAAATATGCTGATAAATATATAAAATTTATAAGTGAAAAGATTCCTCCCACTAGAACTTCCAGTTTATTTGGGTCTCAAGTTGTTATTTATGGACCTAATGATTTTTTAATAGAATAAAATTTGTTTCTAACCAAACATCTTATTTTTACTTAAGCTTTTTGAACCAATTTTTTGAAAAAGTTTAAATGGACCCGGCGGGATTTGAATTCCTGAAACTTCAAAAATATTTACTTCAAAGTTTTCCCACGGCCTCCGCCTTGCAAAGGCGGCATTCTACCAAATGTCCAAAACCGCAGTTTTTAAAGCCTGCCGAGCTTCTTCCAAGTAATTAAGCGAAGGCAGGGTAAATGATAAAACTGTTTGCAGTTTTACTGAACTACAGGCCCATAATATAAATAACAAAATATTTAGGAATATTAATAGATTAACTGTTCTTCACAATCATAGCCTTCAGATTCATTATACGCCCAATTTCATCGTAAAATAGCAAAACAAATAATTACATTAAAATTAAAAGTTACTGAACTTTGGTAATTTCTGTTTAGAATAAAAGATTAAGTTTATTTTGAGGTGATCCAGCCGCACGTTCCCGTACGGCTACCTTGTTACAACTTAGCCCTCCTTACAAGACCCAAGGTTGATTCTCCGGAATCGAAAAATCTCCCTCAAGACCCTACTCAGATGGCTTGATGGGCAGTGTGTGCAAGGAGAAGGGATATATTCATCGAACGATGATGACGTTCGATTACTAGGGATTCCATCGTCACGAAGCTGAGTTTCAAACTTCGATCTGAACTAAGACCGGGTTTAGGGATTAGCTTTCTCTTTCGAGATTGCAACTCTTTGTCTCGGCCATTGTTGCGCGCGTGTAGCCCAAGAAATTCGGGCCGTACTGACCTGCCGTTGCCCACTCCTTCCTCCCGCTTACACGGGCAGTCCTTTTAAAGTGCTCTGTTAAAACAGATAGCAACTAAAAGTGTGGGTCTCGCTCGTTACCAGACTTAACTGGACAATTCACATCACGAGCTGACGACGGCCATGCAACTCCTCTCAGCTAGTCAGGTAAGCCCTTTAGACTGACCTTCATACAGCTGTCTTCCTTGGTAAGATTCTCGGCGTTGAGTCCAATTAAACCGCACGCCGCACCCCTTATGTACTCCCCCGCCAATTCCTTTAAGTTTCATCCTTGCGGACGTACTCCCCAGGTGGCCCGCTTAATGATTTCTCTTCGAAACTGGTTGATTACTACAAACCAACCAATATCAAGCGGGCATCGTTTACGGTTGGGACTAACCGGGTATCTAATCCGGGTCGCTCCCCCAACTTTCATCCCTCACCGTCAGAGTTATTCTCGTTAGATGCCTTCGCCATTGATGGTCCCCTTAGGATTAACGGACTGTGGAGTTTTCTCCTGATACTATTCATAGAAAAAACATTCCACCCCTACCCCAAGAGTACCTCTAACGTCTCCTAATCTCAAGTCTAAAAGTATTTCCAGCGGTCTCCTGTTTAGCAGGAGATTTAACCAGAAACTTTTTAAACCGGCTACGGATGCTTTAAACCCAATAAACGGGGTCACCACTTGTGGCTCGGGTATTACCGCGGCGGCTGCCACCCGT
>JAGLVB010000019.1 GCA_023134135.1 Candidatus Aenigmatarchaeota archaeon | reverse complement strand
AAGCTGTGAAAAATCTCCCAATAGAGTTTACTAATAAATATCCTTTTGTTCCATGGAGTGAGATTGCCAGGACAAGAGATAAAATGATTCATCCTTATGCTCGTTTTTCTTTGAAACATTCATTTTCTTTTGGAAAATGATGCATCGTTTTCGGAGAAAACGCATGAACGGCACCCCTTTTTGCATCGCAAAATGAATGTTGCAAAAAGAAGGTTTTGGGGTTGATTTAAATGCTGTTTGGGATATTGTTAAAGAAGATTTACCTGAATTAAAAAAAGATATTAAAGAAATTTTAGAAAAAGAAAAATAATATCAGCAAATCACCCCGCAAAATTCTTGGAAATCAATTTAAACCAGTCTATGCTGTTACCAAAGCATTCATAGATGCTCTGCCCCGCGCGAAATTTGCCATGCATGAATGAAATGAGTTTATTTTTTCAAAATCACTTAATTACTTAATGAATCTATAAAATTGTTGATTTAAAGGATACGTTAAATTTTCAGGAATATTTTTATGACAGCTTCATCTGAAAAAGGACAGAAAGAAAAATCAATAAGACAGCCAATTGTCACTGTTCTTGGGCATGTAGACCACGGGAAAACAACTTTACTGGATTATCTGAGAAAGACTGTTGTCGCAAAAAGAGAAGCCGGGAATATAACCCAGGAAATCGGGGCAACAGATATACCAATATCCGTGATTTTTGATATTGCTTCCGAATACCTTGAACCAATCAGAAATCAGGTAAAAATACCCGGGTTGTTATTCATAGATACGCCGGGACATCTTGCATTTAGCGCAATGAGGGAAAAAGGAGGAGCCATCGCGGATTTGGCAATTTTGATTATTGATATTACTGATGGAATAAAACCCCAGACAGAGGAGAGTTTAAATATTCTCAAAAAGTTTAAGACACCTTTTGTAATTGCTTTGACAAAAATTGACCGGTTGTGGGGATGGAGAAATGAAAATAAGGATTTTTCAGTTAATTTTAAGGATCAACAGGAAAGAACAAAGCAGGATTTTTATGAAAGGTTTTATCGGATACAAGGAGAACTTTCAAATCAGGGTTTCACAACAGAATTATTTTTTGAGGTGAAAGATTTTACAAAAGAAATTTCTATAGTTCCTTGTTCAGGCATAACCGGAGAAGGCATCCAAAATTTGTTTGCTGTTTTAATAGGTCTTTCCCAGAAATTTTTAATAGATAAATTGCAGTTGTCTGATGTTGGGAAAGGAGTTATTCTTGAATTAAAAAAAGACGAGAAATTAGGATGCAATGCGGATGTAATTTTATATGACGGAATTCTGAAGGTTGGCGATGAAATATTGGTGGAACTGGAGAAACCCATTTCCATTAAAATAAGAGCTTTACTTGAGCCCGCTTCATTGCAGGATATCAGAGTTGAGAAAAAGTTTGTTGCGGTCAAAGAAATAAAGGCGGCGGCGGGAATAAAGATAATAGGAAAAAATGTTGATGCTGCTTTTGCGGGAGCTAATTTCAGCGCTTATAAATTAGAGGAGGAAAAAAGGAAATTGCTGGAAGAATTAAAAAAAGAACAGGTCTCAAATGAGATAGATAAATCAATAGACGGAATTATTTTGAGGACTTCAAATATTGGGGGTTTGGAAGCATTGGTCAATTTGTTTTGCAATGCATGCATAAGAAGAGCAAAAGTAGGCGCGCCGATTAAAGAAGATTTGGTAATGCTTGAGGACGCTGCTCCCAAAAATAAAGTATTGATTTGTTTTAATGTTGATAATCCATTTGAGGATTTGGCAATAAATAAAAAAATAAAAGTTATTCAGGGGAATGTTATCTACAAATTATTTGAAGAATATGAAGAATGGGTAAATAAATTGAAAGAGGAAGAAGAAGCCGATAAGAAGCAGAAAATGAAAAAAATAGTTAAGATAAAATTATTGCCCGGGTTTGTTTTTAGGAAGAATAATCCCGCAATAGTTGGTGTTGAAGTTCTTGCGGGAAATCTGGTAACCGAAGCAAAACTAATAAATTCAGAAGGCAAGGTTGTCGGGAGCGCCAACCAAATCCAGAAAGAAGGCAAGCATTTGAAAGCGCTTGAAAAGGAAGAGCAGGCAGCAGTATCATTTAAAGGGGTTACGATTGGCAGGCAGATAAAGGAAGGCGAAATATTATATTCTTTTATCTCAAAAGATGATTATCGCGAATTAATAAAATGCGATGAAACAGATCTTGAGTTGTTGGAAGAGATAAAAGGAATTCTTGGATATATGTAATTTTTAATTAGTTATTAAGAAAATAATAAACCGGATTTGCTAAGAGCGTGAAATTAATTTAGTTAAGCCACACCAAGGATTTTTATAAAAGGACAATATTTTTTCAATTCTTTAAGTGTTTTTTTACATTCTTCCGAAAAATAAGATTTTTCTAATTCTATGAAGAATAAGTAATCCCATGGGAGGGCGGGGGAAGGAATAGAATGAAGAGCTGATAAATTTATTTCCCTCTCTGTAAAAACATTCAGTATATCTCCAAGAATACCTACACGGTCATAAACAGCCAGCAATAAAAGAGTCTTTTTGTTTTTTAAATTCACCTTTTTAATTATATCTCTTTGAATATTTCGCGAGATTAGAAAAAACTTTGTAAAATTTTCTTTGCTGTCTTCGATATTTTCCGCTAAAATATTTAATTTATATTTATTCGCTGTAGATTGAGGCAATATAAAACCAGTGTTCTCTGAAAAATCTTCTAAAATAGGAGCAATCGTGCTTGTGGTGGATTCTTTCAATATATTTGGAAATGTTTTATCAAGCCAGTCCCGACACTGGGAGAGGGCTTGAATATGGGATTTTATAATTTTAATTTTTTTGATATCTTTCCCTTGGGAAGTAAGACAGTGGTGGATATGTATTTTGAAGGAACCTAAAGAATAAATAAAATTATCCGTAAAAGAATTCATTGTTTCAGAAACAAGACCCCCAATACTATTTTCAATAGGAACAATGCCAAAATCTATTTCTTCATTGGAAAGAGCTCTAAAAATATCTTTAATATTCGTAAAAGGGCATAATTGCGAGGTATTGCAAAATATTTTATTTGCCGCCATCCATGAAAAAGTGCCTTCAGGACCTAAATAACCTATTTTAGCTCTTTCAAGATTTATTTTTTTTATTTTTCCAAGTCTTACTGGTTGTTTATCCAATAATTTTAAAATCTCCATACTTTTTTCTTCAGCGATGTTTATGGAATCAGCCAGATAAGATTGGGATGATTTGAATTTCTTTAGAAATACTTCATATTTTTTATCTTTTATATCTTTTTGAAATTCAAAGAGTTCTTTAACATATTCTTCTGAAATTTTTTTGAAATAAGGATTTTCTATTTCAATATTTGCGTAAAGTTCTGGATTTTGCGCTAAAATTCTGCCAAACACTAAACTCTGAAGTTTGAATAAAGGAGTTATAAAATCAGGGATTGATTTGAATTTTTTTAAATAAAGAAAATAAGAGAAAGATATATTTGTGAAATGCAGCAACGCTTGTAAAAATGCGACTTGTTCATCGTGTTTTTTAGGAGATAATTCTATTATCTTTACCCCATTTTTTTGGAAAATATTTTTTAAAAATATAACCCAGAGATTATCTCTTACTCTGCAGAAAATTATAGTCTGACCTTTTATATCAGAACATAAAGGACCAAATAAAGGATGCATCCCTAAAACCCCGGATTTTACCTTTTTCATTTCATTTATAGGTCCGGTTTTTATGGAAGTAAAATCACTTAACAAGGCATCTTCTTTAATATTTTTTTTAATTTCTTTCACCACTTCCGAAACTTTATTGATAGGCACGGAAATGATAATAATATCAGCTTTTCCAGCCAATTCTTCATCACTTAGTTTAGTATCAAGGTCTGAGATTATTACTTCCAGTTTTTCTTTTAAGAAAAAATTCTTAAACCAAATACCCATTTTTCCGTTGCCCCCGATTATTCCGATTATTGGTTTTTTATTTGCCATATTTAAAGATAATTTTTTTATCTATTAAGAAAGAAGATCTTGCTGTTTCTTTTTTCCTCAAATCCTGTCTATAAAATGCTCCTATAGATTCGTTTCTTAATAAACATATTTCTATAATTTTTTCCAGCAGTTTTTCCTGAGAAGTTGCATTCTTTTTATTTTTTAAAAAGCTTTTCATTTTATTTAAATCCTCCTTGTTTTTTACAGGACCCAATACTTCCCAGGCTTTGTTTTTTATTTCATCTGATAAGCCCAGCATCCCAAGCCCCTCTATTTTTTCAGGTATTATTATTTCTTTTTCTTTCATTATTTTTTTATTAATTTCCATTGCTGTTTTTTTTCCAAATATTAATGCTTCCAGTATTGCTAAACCCCCTATTCTGTTATGACCATGCAACCCTCCAGTTATTTCTCCTGCCGCATAAATGTTTTTCTGACTTGTTTGAGAATTTTTGTTAATTACAAGACCTCCAATTGAGAAATGGAACGCAGGATGCAATTCAATTTTTTTAAGGTCATTTTTTTTAAAATTTTTAAAAATAAATCCAAATTCATTTTCTTTTTTGAATTTTTCAAACCATTTATTTGAACAAATTAATCTTCCAAAAATTCTGCTTTTTAGCGACTGCAAATAGAACTCTTTAGTCATTTTTGGGAAGACCCTATGGTGTTTGTTGGTTTTTAAAGCATCAGCAATATCATTTGATAAGAATTTTTCCCCTTTTTCATTTTCATATTCCATTTTAGTTAAAAGGTCTCCTGAAACTAAAACTCTTGGGAGTCTTTTATCAACCAGAAGAAATGGATGAAACATCATGAATTCTAAATCCCTTATTTTAAGTCCCGCTTCATAACAAAGAGCCAATATACTTCCATCAGAATCTCCACTTCCAGTTCTAAATTTAAAAAATCCTCCAAGCCCCCCAGCAGCCAAGACCAAATAATTAAAGAATATTTTTATTTTCTTTGAATTAAAAAGAGAAATTTTAACCCCAATAATTTTTTTATTTTTATCAATTAATAATTTTTCTACGCTTCCTTTTAGCAATTTTACTTGTTTTTCTTTTAGTTTATTCAGGAATATTTTTCTAACTTCTTTTCCTGGTTGTGTGTAGTTAGGAATTAAACCCAGGTTTGATTTTCTAAATTTAATTCCTGTTTTTTTTAAATCTTCAACAATATTTTCATAGTTTTTTGAAAAAATATCCAGCAGTTCGGAATCCGTGCTATTGCATCCTGTTTCTAAAATTTCTTTCAATAAATCCTTTTTAGATTTTATCATTAAATTCCAGGGACAGAGAACTGAATTGGACCCGTTTTTTTCTATTAAAGTGATATCATTGGATTTTAAATTTAGAGCTGCATTTAATCCAGCCGCCCCCCCGCCAATGATTAAAATCTGTGTTTTAATTATTTCCATTTTCTAAGTAAAATATAAATATTTTAGATATTTTTCTTCCTCCCCATGAATAATTTTTTGATAAAGAGATTTAATTTTTTCACTAATTTTGCCTGTTTTTTCATTGTTGATTATTGTTTCATCAATTATTCCAATAGGTTGGATTTCTACAGCCGTTCCGGTAAAGAATATTTCATCGGCTGATTTTAATTCATCAACTGTGATTGTTTTTTCTTCAACTTTAATATTCAGATCTTTTGCGATTTTTATTACAGTATCTCTTGTTAATCCTTTTAAGATTGAGTCGGAATTTGGCGTAAAAAGTTTTCCATCTTTCACCATAAATATATTTTCTCCGGGACCCTCGGCAATGTTGCCTTCAAAATCCAGAAATAAGGCTTCATCAAATTTGGATTTTTTTGCATCAAGACTCGCCAAAATTGAACTGGCGTAATACCCGCAGATTTTTGCATCAGGCACTACTGATTTTGGATGCAATCGCATATATTTTGAAATTTTTACTTTAACTGTTTCTTTCCCGCCAAGGTAAGCGCCCCAAGGCCAGGCCGCTATCGCCATATCCACAAGACACCCTTTCGGATTTAAACCCATATTTTCATATCCAAAATAGGCAATAGGCCTTATGTAACATTCATTTAAGTTGTTTATTTTGATTAATTCTAAAACCCTATTTTTTATTTCTTCTTTTGTGAAAGGAAGGTCCATTTCAAGACACGAAGCAGAATAAAAAAATCTATTTATATGTTCAGACAGCCTGAAAACCGCAGGACCCTTTTTTGTATTGTAGGTTCTTATTCCTTCAAAAACACCGCCGCCATAATGAAGTGTATGGGTGAGAATATGAATTTTTGCATCGCCCCAATTCAGGAATTTGTTGTTAAACCAGATTTTTTTGGATATTTCCATAATAAGAGGATAATTATAAAACTTTTAAGTAAATTATGGGAAGGTAGCTCAGACCTACCCTTTTCTTTCCCGAAAGAATAAGGCTGAGGGTCACCCAAAAGAAAGGGAGATTGCTCACACGCCAAAGTGTGTTCGGAATAGGAAAGGTAGGGGGCAAGCTGGGAGAGCGCACGGTTGAAGACCGTGATGTCGTGGGTACTCTTTTCTTTGAAATATCATGAAAAGAAGCCGCAATCAAATCCCACTCTTCCCACTTAATTTTATTTTAGGGTTAATATCCAAGATTATGGTTTTTGGTCAAAATCGAGGAAAATCTTGATTTTAGATAAATTAATTGGAAAAAGGTAAATACCTGTACGAATTTCAATCAATTGCTAAAACTAATTTATAAATTGCCAAAGTTTGTCAAAATACTGTTTTAAACAGTTGGCAATGTTTTTATCTTCAATTATTATTACAAAAGGTTTTTTTTCTGCGGAATATATAGCAAGATTATCTTTAAAAATCGTAAAATTTACTTCACTTTTTAATCCATTTATATTTTTAATTTTTACATTAGAATTTTTATAGAGATTTTTCGCAATATCTTTGTTTTGAGGCGAAGTGATTAATTTACCTTCAATTTTCTTTCTGTTAAATTCTTTTAGATATTGCGGGTAAGTATATTTTAGAACCTCCAGTATTTTTAGGTTTCCGCCGCCGCCGAAAGTTACAAAAGAATCTGTATTCAAAAAGTTTCTAACATAAGCTTTTAATCCTGATTTTCCTTCATATATCTTTACAGACCTCTTTAGTTTTTTTTGTTTTTCAATTAATTTTAGTTTATCAACCAATTTGGAAATTTTATTTTTTTCTTCTTCTATTTCATTTAACAAATTTTCTGGATCGGAGGGGTAAAATAATCTTTTATCTTGTTTTGTAATATAAGTGATAAGACCTTTATCAATCAAAGAACTTAAAACATTATAAGCAAATGATCTATCTATTGAAAGTTTTTTTGCTATCTCCCCTCCAGTTTGTTCAGGACATACCATTACTTCGAGATATACTTTAGCTTGATTCTTTGTTAAACCAACTTCAATTAATTCTTCTGCATCCATATATAATCTAGAATCTTTTTATATAACTGTTGTTGGTAATTATAACAACAAAGCTATAAATACTTATAATTATTATTATATTGTGGTGGTAGAAATGTCAAGAAAAGAAATAAAGGGTGCAATTGAAAAGACTTTGGGAGAAATAAAAGAATATAAAGAACAAAACCCTGAAGATATAAACTCATCAACTCTTAGAGATATGAATGACTATAGAGGATATCTTGAAGATAATTTGGATTATTATAATCTTATTCATCCAAGACCAATTAAAGTTATTGCTTCATCTGTAATAGGTTCAGCAGGCATTGTTCTTTCACCGGTGATTTTAGCAGGTGGTTTGGCGTATCTGGGAGGAAAGGAAGTATATAGAAAAGTAAATGAGTATTATTCACGCAGATAAGAAATTTAAGTTCATATAATATTATTGACTTTAGATGATTATGTATGTATTAACTGAAGAAGGGGAAAAATATTTGAAAAATAAATTGCCGGAAATAAATCTGGTAAAAGAACTTTCTAAAAAAGAATTATCTGTTTCTGAGGCAAAAAAACTTGAGAATTTTAACATTGCTTTGCAATGGGCAAAGAAGAACCAATGGATTGAAATAGAGAATGGAATAATGAAACTCACAAAATCAGGAAAATCCACACTTGAAAAAAAATACGAAACCGAAGAATATTTGAAGGAAGTTAAATCAGGAAAATTTGATGAGGACAAAATGAAAATATTGTTGACAAGAAATCTGGTGAGGAATGTCACTGAAAAAGAAATTGAAACTAAAAAGTTGATTGGGAAAGAAGTGTTGGATGTAACCCCGGAACTTATTAAATCAGGAGTGTGGAGAGATGTTAAATTCAAGGAATACAATGTTGAATTCCCTGGAAAGAAAATTTATCCCGGGAAAAAACATCCTTTAAATCTTGTTTTTGAAAAAATAAGAGAGGTTTTTATTGAGATGGGTTTTGATGAAATGCAGGGGCCTTTGGTTGAAACAGCTTTCTGGAATATGGATTCAATGTTTATTCCGCAGGACCATCCGGCGAGAGATATCCAGGACACATTTTATCTTTCAGGCGAGGGGGACCTGCCTGATAAAAAAATAGTTGAGAATGTTAAAGAAGTTCATGAGAATGGGGGAAATTCAGGTTCAAAAGGCTGGAACCTGAAATGGGAACCTGAGATAGCAAAACAATTATTGTTGAGAACCCATACAACTTCTGTTACTTACCGAACTCTTGCGGGAGGCATTGAGATTCCATGCAAGCGTTTTTGCATTGGCAGGGTTTTTAGGAATGAAGCCTCGGATGCAACACATCTCCCGGAGTTTCACCATGCAGAAGGTTTTATTGCGGCGGAGAATCTCAATATAAGAAGTCTGATGGGATTTATAAAATCATTTTATTCCAAATTCGGACTGGACGAAGTGAAGTTTAAATTTAATTATAATCCTTATACAGAACCAAGTATTGAGGCATTCGGGTATTCAGAAAGAATGGGTAGGTGGATAGAGTTAATAAATTCAGGAATTTTCAGACCGGAATCTTTAGCCCCTTATGGAATTAAAGTGCCTGTGATTGCGTGGGGTTTTGGAATTGAAAGACTCGCAATGTTTATTTTTGAAAAAAATATAAAAGAGATTCTTGGACACACCTGCGACTTAAAATATTTGAGAAATTATGATCTTTTGAAACTTGAAAAATGGTAATGTTAAATACAAGTCTGGGATATTTTAATAGTCTGATAAAGAAGAAGTTGTCTTTAGAGGAACTTGAGGATTTATTGTTTAATATGGGTTTTGAACTGGATGAGGTGAAAGGAGATGAGGTTGCAATTGAGATGACCGCTGAAAGACCTGATTTATTATGCGCTCACGGTCTTGCAAGAGCAATAAATCATTATCTTGGGGAAAAACCAAAGGAATACAAAACAAAGAAAAGCGGATATAAAGTTATTGTTGAAGACAGCGTTAAAAAAGTCAGACCTTTTACAGTGTGCGCTGTTGTGAAAAACCTGAAATTCAATGAGGACAATCTTAAAGAGATAATAGATTTTCAGGAAAAATTACACTCCACTTTTGCAAGGGGAAGAAAGAAAGCTGCAATAGGAATATATCCTTTTGAAAATATCACAACACCTATTTATTATAAGGCGGAGAGACCGGAGAAGTTTTCTTTCATCCCTCTGGATTTTTCAGAGAGTATGACGGGAAAGGAGATTCTTGAAAAACATCCAAAAGGAAAGGATTATAAGCACCTCCTTGAAGGATGCGATAAATACCCGATTTTCATTGATTCAAAAGATGAAATATTGTCAATGCCTCCTATAATTAATTCCGCAAAACTTGGAAAAATTACAAATGATACCAAGGAAGTTTTCATAGAATGTTCAGGACATAATATGGAAACTCTTAAAAAGACTTTGAATTTAATAGTTACAGCTTTGGTTGATTTTGGCGGGGAGGCTTATTCAATGGAGGTTATTTATGAAGATAAAAAAATAGAAACTCCTGACTTAAACCTGGAAAAAATAAACCTAAAAAAATCTAATGCGGAAAAGATGCTTGGTTTGGGATTATCTGATAAAGAAATATTTTCTCTTTTGGAAAGGACAGGGTATATAATAAAAGGAACTAATATTTTTGCTCCATGTTATCGCACAGACCTGTTGCATGAAGTGGATGTTATAGATGATATTGCAAGAGCTTATGGACCTGGTAATTTTATCCCGGAATTCCCGCAGGTTTCAACAATTGGGAATTTAATGAGAAATACAAGAATAGAAACTAAAGTCAGGGAACTAATAGTTGGTCTTGGGTTTCAGGAAGTTTTCACGTTAATACTCACAAGCAGGGATGAGCAATTTGAAAAGATGAGAATAAAAGGAGATGCAATTTTCCTTGAGGCTCAGGTGGATAAATCCATCAATATGATTAGGGTATCTTTATTGCCTGAATTATTAAGGGTGTTAAAGACAAACCAACATTATGAATTCCCTCAGAAAATATTTGAAGTTGGAAAAGTTTTGTTTTCCGATAAGAAATCGGAGACAAGGTCGCGGGAGAACAGTCATTTAGCTTCAGTAATCTCAAATTCAATTGCCACTTATGATGAAATCTCTTCAATTCTAAATTCAATATTTTCAAATTTGAATGTTTCCTATAAATTAAAGGAAACAGAAGACAAGAGATTTATAAAAGGAAGGGTTGCAAAAATAATTGTTGAGGGGAAAGAGCGAGGAATAATCGGCGAGATTTGTCCGAAGGTTTTGGACAATTTTAAACTGGATAATCCCACAACAGGTTTTGAACTTGATTTGGATTTTTTAAATTGATTTTTGTTTTTGTTGCTGGAAACAGAAGGATTTTTACAAAATTTATTCTCAAATACCCAGTCACTCTGTGGCGGGGATTGAAATCCACTAAAAACAAAAATATTAATGGTTAAGAAAGTGAATCACTATGGATATAATAGAGAGGTGGAGTAAATATTTTAACTAATTTTTAAATACCCCGTCACTCTGTGGCGGGGAACTTTATAATAATATTTAAAGAATAGAAAACTTTAATCTTAGAAATAGGTGTGATTAATATAGGTCAGTATGCCATAAGATTTATACTGAAAATGTGTCAGTAAACTGCATGAAATTTATCCTTTTGTGGAAATAGGTTCTTGAAGACTGATTTCTGTGGTGGTCTCCCCAACCACGCAGTTATATATACCACAAATTCAAATATTAATATGGCAAAGAAAAACAATACTTTGATATATGGAACAATTAGTTTAGCGGTTCTAATAATTGCCGTGATAGGAATTGGTTTCTATGGCGGGAATACAGAAACTTCGGAGACGGAAGATGTTACGATTATGATGCCTTTTGTTATGAACTCCGAATGGTGTGCGTTTTATACAGCGATAAATAATGGATATTATGCTGATGAAGGACTGAGTGTTACAATGTTATATACATCTGAAGGCAGTTTCGGCTCAGTTAAACAGGTTGTTTCTGAAAATGTTGATTTTGGATACGCTAGCGGAGATTCTATTATCATGGCTAGATCAAAAGATTTACCAATAGTAGCGGTATATCAAAACGAACATAGTGATTTATTCAGTGTTATCACAAAGAAAGATTCACCAATCACCAAACCATCAGACTTGGACGGTAAAACAATTGCAATACCAGGTCCTGGCAGTCCACCAGATATTGCGGCGAAGGCGATACTGAAAAATTCTGGCGTAGATTATAATAATGTAAATTTCGTTCCAGTTGGAGCCGCGTTGATTCCTACACTATTAGGAGGAGAAGCAGACGCAATTGCGGGGTATATAATTCATGAACTTATACTGCAAGGGGAAGGCGTGGATATTAATGTATGGTATGCAAAGGATTATAATGCAAATTTCGCTGGTTGTTCTATCATAACTAATGAAAATACGTTAAAAGAAAACCCTGAATTGATTAAGAAATTTGTTAGAGCAAGTAATAAAGGATTTAAGTATGCCATGGATAACCCAGAAAAAGTGGTTGATGCATATATTAAAAATTTTAATCCTGACGCAGAAAAATTTAGGGATATTGAGTTGGAATATTGGGAACGACTTACAAATGAGGTTTACCAGCCGGACAAATACCCGCTCGGTCAGTTCAACAAAGACCAATGGACAATGACACAAGATACACTATTTGATTTAGGGATAATAACCAAGAAAACCCCAATCTCAGAAATGTACACAGACGAGTTTGTTCCAAAATGATTTTGAATGTTTTATTTTCTTTTTATATATTGACCAGAAAAATATACTTATGACCAAAAAAATGTACAATGACAGTTGATGAATATAGAATTGGTAATTTATTTTAATCTAATTATAAATATATAATTATGAAAGGCCAATCCATTGTTGTTTATCTTGTTGGAAGTTTTGTTGCAATAATGATTGTGATGGGAATAATGTGGAGCGTTCAGGAGGTTATTGGCAGAACGGTTGTGATTTATGTTGCTCATGATCAGGATTACAGCGAACCTATTCTGAAAGAATTTGAAGAAAAAACCGGAATGAAAGTTAAGATTAAATATGATACAGAATTAACAAAAACCGTTGGGTTGGTTAATAGATTAATTGCTGAAAAAGACAACCCCCGAGCAGATGTTTTCTGGAACAATGAAGTGAGCAGGTCAATACAATTAAAGGACGAATTTATATCCAAACCATATTGTTCTGTAAGCAGTATAAATATTTCTGAAAAATATAAAGATAAGGAATGTTACTGGATAGGGTTTGCGGCAAGAGCAAGGGTTTTAATTTATAATACTGAGTTGGTTAATGAGAGCGAAGCCCCCACTTCAATTTATGAACTCACCGATGAGAAATGGAAAGGAAAAGTGTGCCTCGCAAATCCTTTATTTGGGACAACAGGTTCCCATATAGCCGCGTTGTTTGCAATGATGGGGGATGAAGGAGCAAAAGAATTTTTGTTAAATTTAAAAGAAAATGAAATACAAATTGTGTCAAGCAATTCAATGGTAAGAGACCAGGTTGTTGCGGGCGAGTGCTGGATTGGAATTACAGACACCGATGATGCAAATGATGCAGTTGTTGACGGGAAACCTGTTAAGATGGTGTTTCCTGATCAGAGAAAAGAACAATCAGGAACCCTAATAATCCCAAACTCAGTGATGTTGATCAATGGGGCGCCTCACGAGAAAAACGGGAAGATATTGATAGATTACCTGCTTTCAAAAGAAATTGAGAAAAAACTCTCAGAGACAAAAGCCATGCAGATGCCAACAAGGGATGTTGAAACACCTGAGAATGTGCCTAAATTAAGTGAACTCAAGGGACTGTCTGTGAATGATTATCAGATTTTTGAAAAGTTAAATATTTCAAGAGAATTTGTCCAGAATGAATTTATAGACTAATATTTATAATTTATATCTCTCAAAACCTTGTTTAAAGGGCTAAATATACATTTTAATGTTTATATAATCTATATAATTAAACAGTAATTATGAGGAAAGAAATTAATTTATTTATCTTTGTCTTGGTTTTTCTTTGTTCATTTGGAGCTGTTTATGGGCTTGAAACCGTGACGATTCAACAGGGAGAATTCAAAGAGTTATTGTTCGAAATTAATAATACTTGTGATGAGCCTCTTAGGTATTCAATTTATTCTATTGGATGGTATCCTTGGATATTGTTTTCATATTCCCAGATTTTAATTCAACCAGGAGAATCTGAAGAGATTTCTATATTTTTACAACCAAGTACTGTTATAGAAGAAGGAGATTATTACATTAAATTAATTGCAAAATCAAGGATAGATGAGATGGAAAAATATCTAAAAATTATTGTTACTGATTTAAAGAAGCCGGAGGTTAAAGAGTTTGTTTGCGATGGCAGGAATTTAGGATTGGTTATTAATTCTGAAGAAGATTTTGGATTGATTTTGGAAATATATAAAGAGGATCATTTGATAAAAAGAATAGAAGAAAATATTTCTGTTGGGGAAAATAGTTTCACTTTTCCTTTGGATTCGGAATATGGAGATTATGTGGCGAAAGTAAGTTTCTTGAAAGGGGCTATGGCAATAGATAGGATAAATAAATCCTATTCAATCCAATACCTTGAAGGCGTTAAACAAGAATCAGATATAGTTGAAAGCCGGAGTGACTGGAATTATTATCTTGTTTCCGGTTCCAGAATAGTATTTGATAATAAAGGGAGGACCACCGAGAATAAAAAATATTCTGTGTTAGTTGATAAATCAACAGACTCCTTTTTTACAGCAACAGATTACAAAGAGAAATTAGTTGAAGGCAATTCTTATAAATATGTGTGGGAATTTGTGTTATTGCCAAATCAAAAATACATTATTTCTTATTCTTATAATTATTCATTGTTTCTGATACTTTGCTTAGCGATAATATCCTTTGTTGTTTTGTTTGGCAGGTCTGTCAGGATGGAAGTGAAGGTAAAGAAATCCCTAACAAAAAGAATAGATAAACTTAAAGAAGGTAAAAAAATAACCATTTGTATAGAAATTATAAACAAAACAAAACACGAATTGAGCAATGTATTGATTGAAGATTATGTTCAGCCAATTTTTAAGTTAAATAAAGAGTTTACTGGAATAAGACCAGATAAGATTATAAAAATAGGAGCAAAAGATAAACTTATATGGAAGATATCAAGACTTGAGCCAAAAGAGACAAGAATATTTGCATATACCATCATTCCAAGAGTGGGTTTGATCGAAACATATTCTTTCTCGCTTGCAAAGGTAAAATATAAAATAAAAGATTTGGTGAAAGAGGTTTTCTCAAACCAGATAACAATTTAATTAATCTATTATGAGGGTCTATACTAAATTTGGAATGGATTGGGTATGTCCTTTTTTAGGTTGGTCAAAAGTTCCTAATTTTGAATATATTTCTGATGAGGAGAAAGCCACAATTGATAAATATTTTAATGAAGTGGAGCAGGAGATTGTAGCGGACAAAAACCCGGCAAGTACTTTTCATGAACTTTCACAATATATGCAGAAATCAGATGACAAACAATTAAGAGCTTTAGGGAGCCAGATGGCTCTTACTGCAAATCTGATGAGAAAATATCCTGAGGTTTTCTAAAGGATAGGTATTCGGGTATTCTTCACCCGGAAATGGCGAAGGATGTCCTTCAGTGAAAGTATATCCGTCTTTAGTTGTTAAAACTACAGGATATTGATTAAGCAAATCCTCAATTTCTATCATAAATCCAGTTTAAATTAAAGTTTTAATAAGATTATTTCTTATCAACCAAATGCTTCTTCAAATGTTCAGGCACGGAAATTATCTGTTTTTGTTTGTTTCCAACAATAATATCCACAATATAAGCTTTTCCCCGCGTATTGCTGACTTCCCCTATTAACCCATGATATCGCGGATGAGGGTAATTCTGAGAACTTGAATCTATTTTAATTACTACTTTTTCACCAATTTCGAATTTTTTAAGGTATTTAGTGATTCCTTCATTCTTCCTATTTTTTATCAGTTTATTCCTTGATTTGCTGATTTTTCCATGTCCATATCTTGCCATAATATAGGATAAAATAAATTTAAATTAACATTATGCACTTCTTTGATAAATTCTTTAAGAAACCGCAGGAAAAACAAATAAAAAACCTTAATTTTGATGAAATTGGCGGTTTTATAGAAGATGAGCTGGGGGATAAGAAACAGGAACTTATGAGGGAATCTGAAAAATTCAGAGAGCGTCTTGTCAATCATCTTAACTTTTTGGAGACTCTTTTTGGGAAACTTTTAGATTCCGATTTTGAGCCGGTAATATTGCAGGACAAAAGAGATATTTCAAATATAGTTGAAACCAGCAAAAAGAATTATTGTTCCAACTCAGAAAAATTAATTGTCCGGGCAGTAAATTCTCTGAAGGAAAAACCCAAAATCCTTAAAATAAAATCAATTGTTTTGGAAACTTTCAACAAATTAAATAAGTTTTCAAGAGAAGCTCTTATTCTTTTGCAGCCTTTTGAAAAAGATATGAAACGCATAGCTTTAGGGTTGAAAAAATTTAAGAAAGAAATAGATAAATTTGAATCTTTTATTAATTCAGATTATTCTCTTATTTCTGATGTGGAAGAAGCAGAAAGTTTGGTTTGCAAAATAAATCATATAGAAGAGAATAAAATTAAATCAGGAAAAAAGGAAATTGAATTGGAGGGTGAATTGGAAAAATTGAAAAAAGAGATAAAAGCGCAGAATTTAAAAATTTCAGAGATTGCTTCTTCAGAAGAAACAAACAAACTTGCGAAACTTGAAAAACAACAAAAAGAATTTGAGTCGCAAACAGAGAAAGTAATAACCAATATAACGCAACTTATTTCTAATATTAACAGGCAGATTAAAGGATATATACATACCAGTAAACCCGATAAAAAACAAATAATGAAAATTGAATATTTTTTGGATAATCCTGAAACATTACTTCAAAAATCTGATTTTTTTGAAGAAGTTGTTAAAAATGTAAAAAATAATATTGATAAAATAGAACCGGATGAAAAGAAAAGAAAGAAATTTTTGAGTATTGAAAAGAATATAAAGAGTTTAATAAAAGAAGTTCAGACAAAACACAAAGAAATTTCAGGCAAGCTTCTTGAGAATATAGGAGAGATAAAAAAGTTAAAACAAAAAGTAATAACTGAAGAATTTGAAAAAAACATTGAAAAGTTGACTGAAAAGAAAGAATTATTAGAAGAAGAAAAGAAAAATATTAAAATAGAGGGCGAGGGAGTTATTAAGGACTTATTAAATGAACTTGAAAAAGTATTGGCTTCTATTTCAAATAAGGAAATAACAATTAATAAAAAATAGCCCCGCGCGGATGCTCGTTCTCTTTTAATCCCCAATTATAGTTGTTCTATGGTAGAACAGCACCTAAATTCGCTTTGTGAATTAAGGTTTTCACTTTATTTTGGGGTTGAGACCTCCTCCTTTTGCTCTACAAAAGCAGGAAAGGTTCATTCGAACCGCGGTCATAGGATCCAGGGTCCTATATGCTAGACCCTTTCTTCGCTTCACAGAAGTAATTTTTTCCTGTTTACTCAGTAATTTACCGAAGAAAGTTTGGCCACTACACTACGGGGCTATAATTTACTTTTGTAATTTATTTTAATATGGGACGCAGGATTTTAATGGTGGTTGCTCCAAAGAATTTCAGAGATGAGGAATTTATAATACCAAAACAGGTTTTTGAGAACTCAGGATTTGAGGTTATTGTAGCTTCTAAAGGAGTTAAACAGGTAACAGGGATGTTTGACGCAATAATTAGAGTGGATATAGATATTGAAAAAGTTGATGTGACCGACTATGAAGTTATTGTGTTTGTTGGAGGGAGCGGTTCTTCAATATATTATGAAGATAAAACTGCTTTAGAATTGGGTAAACTTTTTTATGAGAATGGTAAAATTACTGCGGCAATCTGCATTGCTCCGGGAATTCTGGCAAAAGCGGGAATCCTGAAGGGAAAGAATGCAACAATCTGGGATTCGGGAGAGGGTAATTTTATAAAAATGCTGGAAGAAGAAGAAGCAAAGTACACAGGAGCAAATGTTGAGTCGGACGGCAAAGTTGTAACTGCAAATGGACCTCAGGCAGCAAAAGAATTTGCTGAGAAAATAATTGAAATTCTGGGTTGATTTATATTTTTAACTCTTCAATCCTTGTTTCAATCATATATGAAGGACAGGAATATAATCCGCTTAATTTTTCAATATCACAATCCAATTTTTTTGCGTTATTCTCAAAATCATAACTTGGCATGATTATTAATCGGGCAATATAATCACAGGTGTCTTCTGTGCCGAGAGGAAGCAGTTCTTTATTAGAGGTATAATTTAAACCTATGTGCGAGGTCTCATGGGCTATTGTAAATTTTTGTTCAATAAGAGAATCATTCTTATTTACGCCAATATACCAGTTTCCGTGAAAGAGCACAGCAAACCCTTTACGTGACAATTCATAATATTCTATAGCTTTCACTCCAATAGCCTTAGCAACTTTTTCAACAGGAAAAGGGGGCTCAAAACCTTTATAAATTCTGGAAAGGAAATTATTAAAAGAATCTTCAAAATTCAAATCAGATGTATATTCTATTTTCCGGGCGAAAATTATGTGTGGAATTAGTTCATTCAGGTTAAATTCTTTTTCGTCAGGGTAATGTTTTTTAGTGTAATTTAGTTCTTTTTGGATAAAATCCAATATTTTTCCTCCTTTCATAGAAAATTATTTAATTAATCTTTTTAATCAAATTACTGCTAAATAGTTCACCCAAACATCTAACAAAAATTTATCCGGCTGGATTAGCCCCCTGAATAAAACTCATCAATTTTTTCTGATTTTCTTCAATTTCTGATTTTAGTTTTTCTTCCCTTGCATTAACTTGTTTTTCTCTTATAGAGATCATGTCTTTTTCTTCTTCAAGTTCTTCCTGTATTTTATTTTTGTCTGTTTTAACAAGAATTCCCCCAATTTCTTTATATATTTCTGTTTTATCTTTAATCTCTTTAAGGGCTTCTTCGATTTCTATTTTTTGCATCTCCCTATTTTGTTTTTGTATCATAATTTCCTGCAATTCCTGATTTTGCATCTGCACTTTCATCAATAAATCCTGAGCTTCTTTAGATAGTTCTGTCATATTAATAATAGGATTTAAATATTATTATGTTTAGATTTGATTCAATTTTTGGTTTTAATGGAAGGATAAGGGGTTTACGAAAAAAATGGTGCAGATATAGGTTAAAAGCTTTGAGATTGGAAGGTTCTTCTAAAAGCAGGATTTTAAATCAATTAGACAGTGTGGAACAGGAGTTGAGAACTTTGGAAGGACAGGATTTGAGGCGACTTGACAGAAATAGGATTGCTGCTTCTGTTGAACATGGATTGAAGAATGTTTATGAGGAATTATCCAGTAAAAAGAGAAAAACAGAAGCCGCGGAAGAGAAGAGAGTGGCTGAACTCGAAAAGGAATTGAGGGAATATAAATAAAAGGGAATTAATACAATAATAAAACCAAAATAATAGATATTATGAGGTATATATTTAATTTATCTTTGGGTTTTTTTCTGATTTTTGGACTTTTTGTTCAGGTCGGGTTTGGTTGTATGTGTTGTTGCATGCCTACCTGTAGAACTTGTCAGGTTAATTGCACTTGTAACGAAGGTGTTACCTCATGTGGTACCTGTGAATGTGAGGAGTGTTATACCCAAACTTCATGTGATTCTCACAGTTATGAAACTTGTGATTATTGCGGAAACCATGTTTGTGAGTGTGGAGATACCACCACACAAAGCAAGCGATTAGTGTCTATTTATGAAGGGGATACCGAAGCAACTTATTATCCTCCTTTTGGTAATGCCTCATATAAATATAAATCCAATCAGGATGTTTATCGTAGACCTTATTGTGGGTCCAGCGGGCGTACGACATGTAACCCGTATTCATTGCGTACAAATGACAAGTACTGCGGCAATTGGGGAAAATGTTCTAATGGTTGCAGATGCGAACCTGATTATTGCATAGGTTGGTGCGCTCATCAGGCAGAACGGAATGGGGTTTCTTTTGATGGGCCCGAATTTGCTAACTGCGGTCGTAATGTTGTGGGGGATTGCAGCGCTCATGGCGACAAATATGAGGCAGATTACGAAACTTATGGAAGTTATTATACTTATCGAAATCGTAAAAATAAAAAAAGAACTAAACCATCTGGACCTTACTGCACCTGCAGTTGGTGCACAATCAAGAATTATTATAGGTGCGATTCTTCTCAAATAAATGATTCTCATTCATGCACTTCAAGAAATTGCGCTCCTGATTTTGTAAATGGGCATAACTATTGTTGTCCTTCCGGGCAATGCGCTCATCTGGGATTGGATGCAGAAATCCTGAATGGAGGGTCTAGAACCAAGGGTGCGGGTATTGCAGATCCTGAGTTAACTGATTCGTATTGTTATTCAAATGGAGCCGTAATACAGTATCAGGGAGATTCTTTAAAATGCATTGATGGAATGTGGAATTTTATTACAGGCAATGCAGAGGATTTCACAGATAATTGCGGGAAAACAATATCAGATTTTCCTTTATTTTATAATCTGGAACCAAAATACACAAATCCTTATAATCCTTCAGGAGGTTATCATAATTCTTATTTGGTTTATCCGGTTTCATTCCCGGGAAAAACAAAGGATGTTGTTGCTTATATTGTGCCTGGTGAAGATTTTGTTAAGATAGGACTTTCCAAAACGCTTTATGGTTCTGGAACTGAGGGTGAGGGAGACCAGAAAATTTCAAAACAATATAAGGATACCGCTGTGGGGACATTTTCTTTACTTGAAAATATACAGGGAGAAAAATTTGATTTTCATGTTGATTGTTACACCCCGGATGGTTACGAGTGCGATCATTTAGAGGGTGAATGTTGGCCAAATTCTTATTGTTCTCAGGATAATCCTTCAAATATTGCTTATGATGAGACTAAGTATTATTGTTGCCCTAAAGGAACCTGCGCTCATAGAGAGGTATGTTATGAAGAAGGGGGACACAAATTCAATATTAATGGAGAAACCTGTTTATGGGAATGCAGGGATGAAATATGGGGTAAGAGAGATGAAGGAGAATTATGCTACAGAGATTGCGATTGCGCTGATTCAGAGGATACAACTGGAAACCTTTTTTGTAAGTTCACATTATATAACCGGAGTGATAACATTTGCTGTCCTGAAGGAAAATGCGGATTAAAAACAGGAGTCTGTGTTGGAAAGGGTGAAGCAGCTCAATCCAGTGAATATAACTGCGTATGTCAGGATGGAAATTGGCGCTGCAAAAATATTATTGTTGAAGATAAGAATTCAAGAATATTGGTTTCGAAAGACACGAATATTTATAAAACAACTTTGAAATTAAACACTTATTTAGATGAACCAGCGCATGTAAAAATAATGGTTTTCTTTGATAAAAAAAATTACAATGGAAATGTAAAAATAATAGGAACAGGTGATTGCGACATAAATAAAAATATTGCTATTGAAGAAAAAAACAATATTTTTGAAGGACTTATTTCGTCAGGAGATTATACTTGCGAACTTGAAATAAGCGCTCCGGGTTTATTAGATAACCAGTATTTCTTTTATACTGGAAGCGCGTTAATTTTGAGATATACTGCTTTAGAATTAGACCCAATTTGCGGGGATGGGATAGTAGAAGGGATTGAGGAATGCGAGTCAACTGATTTAAGCGGTTGTGTTTCTCCGCCTCATAGAGATTGTGATGAAATAACATGTTCTGTTCCACCTTGCACTTGTAATTATAATTTAAAATGTGATGGTTCGACTTGTGCTGCAGGTTCGGATGATTATTCTGAGTATTGCACCGGGGGCGAAGATGGAGAGGGTACTTTTGATGGAACCTGCAGTTGTGAAGGAGATGGTTATGAAAAATATACTGTGGGAGGAGACACAATATATGTTGATTGCGCCAATGATGTTTGCTGGACACCGGTTTTAAGGAATGCTGGAGGCACAGAGTTAAAATTTTGGAGTGATATAAAACCATATGGAACCTCTAATTGTAAAGATTTACCTGATTGCAGTGAAATGACTATAGAAGATGAAATAGCAGAATGTGAAGATATTCGAGAAGGGTGTGATGAAGAAAATTACAATCTAAAAGATTCCTGTATTGGAATTGCTGACCGACCAGCGTGCAATTACTGTGAAAATTTAGATGATTATGGCGGATTTGATGATTGGGTTCTTCCTGATAAAGATATACTTACTGAGTTGTGCAACTCCAACACTTGTCTCGGTGGTGCTTGTTTTGATGACCCTTATCCTAATACTTACTGGTCTTCTACTGAAGCCGATAGTAGTACGTCTTACTTTATGGACTGTGTAGGTACTGGTAATATCCAGATAGATTATAAAAATACAGAATCTTCCATTCGTTGCGTTCGCAGACCCCCGGAAACAGATTGTTCTAATGGAATTGATGATGATTTGGATGGGGAGATAGATTATTGCGATACGGATTGCGGTTATTCCGGATGTTCATGCGGGGGAACAGGTTATTGCGTTAAAAATTTAGATGGAGATGAAGTTTACATAGATTGTAATACTAATAAATGCTGGACTCCAACAGATTTTACAGGATATATATGGGGCGGGTATGATATTAATAAACCTTCTTGTATTGGGGGTGGCTCCGATTATCAGGCCTGTAATCACTGCGATAAGTTGAAGTACGGTGGACAGGAGGATTGGGTTCTTCCCAGTAAAGATATTATGGTTGGACTGCGCGGGTCAGAGTTATATAATGATTATTTTGGAAGTGACAACAATTATTATTGGTCTTCTACGCAATATGATTCAAACAATTCTTACGCCGTATTTTTCGGTGAATGTGACTATGTATGCGCATCTTATGGAGGTATCACCACCCACATAAATAAAACAGGCATAACAGATTACAATATAATTGTGAGTTGCATTAGAGGGTAAATTTTCAGAGATTCAAATTTTTATCTCAAGATTATATTTATAATAATCTTGAAACTTCTTCACTGTCAACTCTTTTCCCATATTTTTTCATAATCTCCCCCATTGCATTTTTTCCGTATTTTTTTGCATATTCATCAATAATTTTCTTTAATTCAACCCCGGAAATTTTCTCAAATCCTTTTATGTTTCTATTGATTAAGATTTCTTCCATCGCTTTTTTTGTAATTTTTCCATTTTCCAGATTTTCCAAAACATATTCTAGATTTTTGTTTTCAATTTTAATCCCTTTTCTTTCCAAGGCTCTTTTTTTGTTTAAAATTAAATCGGCAATTATTTTAGGTTCAACTTTATATTTCAAAAATTCTTCAAATAAACCCAACTCTTTGCTCTTTGAAATCTGTTCCGCTAAATCTTTACTCAAACCCAACTTTAAAAATTTTGCTGATTTCTCTTCAAGAGTTTCAGGCAGTTTTATTTTATTCAGATATTTACTAAGGTCTATTTTTGGGAGGTCTGTTTCAGGATACATTCTTGCAGCCCCAGGCAGTTCACGGGCATATCTCGTAAGGAGATTTTCCGCAAATCTTGTTTCTTCAGGCACCCCTTTGCTAAGATATAAAATTCTCTTTTTAATTAACTTCATTGCGTTCCCGCAATTTTCCCCGCTTATCAACAAAAATAAATCTTTTTCTTTAGCATTAATTTCTTTTTTCAATCTATTGATTTCTTTTAAATCAAAATTATATTTTTTTAAATCTTCATCAGAATGGATAATCCCTCCAATCCCAAAAACTTTTGCGTAATTTGCGATTTCTTTTCCGAGAGTTATTTCGCCGCACGGATTTTTGAATAATCCTGAAAGACCTTCTATTTTTAAACACAATATTTTTTCCTTCCCTTTTAGAATTTTGCATTTTGAGGATTTAAATAAATCAGTTACTTCTTTTTCAGTTAAATTTAATGGTTTATTTTTTAATTTATCTTTTACTAAAATTAAGTCTAATTGTCTTTTGACTTCATTTTCTATTAGCTTGTCAAGTTTTTTTAATTCCTGAAATCCTTTAATTTCTATTCTAGAGCCTCCCTTTATTGAGATATTTACATCTTGTCTTATTGTTCCAATACCTCTCTGCACTTTCAGACTTCTTAGCAACAACCCAATTTTTGATGCAAATTCTTTTGCCTGTTCCGGGTGCCAAATATCAGGGTGGCAGCTAAGTTCAATTAAAGGAATTCCTAACCGGTCAAGCCGGTAATAAATCATGTTTTCTTTTTCTTTGATTTTTGTTGCGCTTTCTTCTTCAAGATTTAAATCCTGAATATGAACTTTCCCAAAACTTGTTTCAATATATGAATCTTCATCACCTTTTCCAACTAATGAAGTTCTTTGATAACCTGTTGTGTTGCTCCCGTCAATAACTACTTTTCTCATTATTTGCAGTGAATCTGGAACCCTTATTTTTAACATTTTAGCCAATTGCAAACTGATTAAAAGAGCTTCTTTGTTTAGTTCATTTGGAAATTTTGAGTCTGTTTCAACAGAGCAGCAGTTTGGATAAGAATAATATGTAAATTCTTTTTCTTTTAAGAATTCCTGCATTGCTGCTTTATCAATTTTCCCGGTTTCACTCGCAGTTGGTCTTAATTTTCTTGAGAATTCAAAAACAGGTTTTTTTTCATCTGAAATTTTTGTTGAGCAGTTGCAGAATAGTTTTGTTTTTGTTGCAAGTCTCTGGTGTATCTCAATGCCAATTTTCAAACCTATTTTTTTATAATTAACCATAATCAAACCAGTAAAAATATAATTAATTCATTAAATAAATATATTCTAAAATAAAAAATAAAAGGGTTATGTTAATGGTGGATGTACCACTATTTTTGTTTCAGCAGAAATTACATAGGTGTAGCTTGTTATTATTTTAATAGGTAGTTTTACTTCTTCGCCAGCAGGTATGTCCATTTGCACTGTGCATGAACGTTCTCTGCCGCCTTTCATTCTTATGTCTCTGCAAGTGTCAAGATACTCGCCGTTTATACGAACCTCTGCAGTGTCAATTATATAGTGCTGGTCATCATACCTTACATTACCATCCCCCACATTCCTGAAAATTAATGTGACTGGAACTGGGTCGTCTGTTTTTAATACATTCGGCACTCTTACTTCAATCTGGATTGGAGCAGCGCTATTTTTTATATCTTTTACTGTAGGTATTGTCTCCCCTCTTTCTTTTAGTTTTGCATATTCGTTTTCAGAGAAAGCATAAACTGTTGCTACGGTGGTTGTGGTATAATCGTAGTCTATGTGCACCCCAACATTATAAGTCTGTGTTTCTGTTACTTCCGGTGTTGTTGTGTCGTCAGTTACCTTGCATTCTTCTCCATCCCTGCCAATTTCCGCGTTTGGTGGTTTTAATCCTGATGCGCAGGCGTTTTGAGAGTTTATTGTATCCCAACTTAATAAATAGAGGGTGCTATCTATGTTGCTTGCTTCTGCGCCACCAACATTTCTAAGTCTGGTTTCAAGGGTTATGTCCTGATCGGATATAGGATATTCCACATCAGGTCCGAAATATTCGATATATACTCCCTGCGTTCCTGCGGCTATTATTGATTCTCCGCCGCTGTCCAGGGTACAACCGCTCATCGCTATCACTAAACCCATTAAAAAAACTACTGAAATTTTGTTATGGAGTCCCATATTTTTATTTGTATTATTTTATTTTAGTTTCCTTTGATTTTTGTTGCGCTTTCTTCTTCGAGGTTTAAATCCTGAATATAGACTTTTCCAAAACTTGTTTCAATATATGAGTTCTCATCGCCTTTTCCAACCAATAAGGTTCTCTGGTACCCTATTGTGTTGCTCCCGTCAATAACAATTTTTTTCATTATCTGCAATATATCCGGCGTTTGTATTTTCAGCATTTTAGATAGTTGTAAACTGATTAAAAGAGCTTCTTTGTTTAGTTCATTTGGAAATTTTGAGTCTGTTTCAACAGAGCAGCAGTTTGGGTAAGAATAATATGTGAATTCTTTTTCTTTTAAGAATTCCTGCATTATCAATTTCTCCGGTCTCGCTTGCGGTTGGTCTTAATTTTCTTGAGAATTCAAAAACAGGTTTTTTTCATCTGAAATTTTTGTTGAGCAGTTGCAGAATAGTTTTGTTTTTGTTGCAAGTCTCTGGTGTATTTCAATGCCAATTTTCAAACCTATTTTTTTATAATCCACCACAATCAAACCAGTAAAAATATAATTAATTCATTAAAATAAAATATATTCTAAAATAAAAAATAAAAGGGTTTAGGTTAATTTTGGATGTACCACTATTTTTGTTTCAGCAGAAGTTACATAAGTGTAACTTGTTGTTACTTCTATAGGAAGTTTTACTTCTTCGCCAGCAGGTATTGCCACTTGCACTGTGCATGAACCTTCCCTGCCGCCTTTCATTCTTATATCGCTGCAGGTTTGAGTATTACTACCAGCCGTAATTGTAGCACTATCAATTAGATAGTGCTGGTCTTCATACTTTACATTGCCGCCCCCAACATTTTTGAAAATTAAAGTGATAGGAACAGTACTTCCTGTTTTCAGCACATTTTGCGCTCTTACATCAACATGAATTGGAGCATTGCTGTTTTTTAGACTTTTTACTTTAGGTATATTCTGGTTTGCTTCCATTTTTTTAACATATTCATTTTCAGAGAAAGCATAAACTGTTGCTACGGTGGTTGTGGTATAATCGTAGTCTATATGCACTCCAACATCATAAGTCTGTGTTTCTGTTACTTCCGGAGCTGTTGTGTCGTCAGTTACTTTGCATTCTTCTCCATCCCTGCCAATTTCCGCGTTTGGAGGTCTTAATCCACTGGTGCAGGCATTTTGCTTATTTGTTGTCGCCCAACTTAATAAATAAATGGTACTTTCAATATTACTTGCTTCGGCTCCACCTATATTTCTAAGTCTGGTTTCAAGTGTTATGTCCTGACCAGATACTGGATATTCTACATCAGGTCCAAAATATTCAATCATTACTCCCTGCGTTCCTGCTGCTATTGCTGATTCTCCGCCGCCATCTGTAGTACAACCGCTCATCGCTATTACTAAACCCATTAAAAAAACTACTGAAATTTTGTTATAGATTCCCATATTTTTATTTGTATTATTTTATATATATCAATAAATTAACTCTAATTGATTATTTTGGGTTAAATTTCTCCTAAACTAAAAATTTATAATTTAGTTATGCTGGGGTGGCCGAGTGGCTAAAGACTTTCTTTCTCGAAAGAAATTCCTTAACGTCAAAGAAAGGAAAATTTGTCGCTTCGCGACATATATCAAAAAGACGTTAAATTCCACAATAAGGCGCTAGCCTGCTAAGCTAGTTTCTGTAATGGATCCCTGGGAAATCTTTTCTTTAACAGAAAGGTTCAGGTATTCGAATCCCAGCCCCAGCGTTTATCTTTATATTCTATTATATATATTATGTTGTATCTGATAAATTTCAAAACTTATGAAGAAAGTTTGGGTATTAAAGGAATTAAACTGGCAAATTTGATTGCGGAAATAAGGGAAAAATTAAATGCTGATATTTGGGCAGTTCCACAGTTCACGGATTTAAAAGAGATTTCAAAGATAGTTCCTACTTTATCGCAGCACATTGATTCTGTTTTATTTGGTTCTCACACAGGTTCTATTTTACCTGCTTCAGTTAAAGATGCGGGGGTGATGGGCACTTTGATTAATCATTCAGAAAGAAGATTATCTTTAGATAAAATAGAAGGAATTATAACTGTTTCAAAACAGTTGGGTATTAAGACGGTTTGCTGCGCTGCTGATATAAAAGAGGTAATGGATATTGCAAAATTTTCCCCGGATTATATTGCTTATGAGGATCCGGAATTAATTGGTTCCGGTAGGTCAATAGCTCAGGAAAAACCAGAAGCAATTTCCAAGTTTGTGGAAGTTCTAAATGAAATAAATCCGGAGATTATTCCCCTGTGCGGGGCAGGAATTGCAACCAAGCAGGATGTGCAGATTGCTCAGGAATTAGGTGCAAAAGGCGTGTTAGTTGCTTCCGCGATTGTTAAAGCTGAGGATCAGAGAGAGGCTTTGTTGAATCTGGTTTTGTAATAACAAATTATTTTTCTGCAAAAGATTTGGCAAGATAAAATCCAATACCTGCAACGAAACCAGCAAGTGCCATATTAATGGTACTAATAATTGGGGTAATTGCAAACCCCGTTGAGTTGGATAAAATTTCACTTAAAAAGTTTATTACTGCTGTTATAGTTACTGCAATTATTATAATCCAAATTAATTTATTTTGTGTTGCCATAATAAGTCTTACTTTTTTATTTATTTCCGGTTATAAATATTTAAACAAGGGAAAGCTATTTCTATCTTGTTTTTCCTGAATTCTTTTGTTAATGCTTTTATAAATTCATGCCTCATTTTATATTGGCTGACAAATTCTTTTACTCTTAAGATTATTGAAAATTCTATGTTTGAATCCCCAAAATTCTTGAATCTCATAAGAGGCTCATAAGTTTCCACACCGCCATCTACGGATTTTAACATTTTTTTGGCAACAGATATTGTTATTTTCTCAACTTTTTCAAGGTCTGAATCATAACCCACACCACAGTTAACTGAAAACGATAATTCTTCGGTTGGGTCAGAATAATTAGTCACAATCATTTCTGATAATTTGGCGTTTGGAATAATAACAAGATTGTTTGGAAGAGTTCTTATTTGTGTTGACCTCCACCCGATTTTTTCTACATGTCCTTTCAAACCGTTTTCAAGTTCAATATAATCACTAATTTTAATTGACCTGTCTGAAGATATATACAATCCCGCAAAATAATTAGCTAGTGTGCTTTGGAGAGCAAGAGCAACAGCCAGACCGGCAACACCTAAACTAGCCAGCAGAGGTGTTATTTCAACATTGAAATAACTTAAGATGATGAATATAGCTATTACATAGATAAAGATATTAATCAATCCTTTCAAACTAAGGAAAACCGTTTTTTGCGCTCTTGAAGTTTTATCTTTGGTTGTGTAATGCATCACAAAAGTATCTATGATTTTTACCAAAGTCCAAGTACTAAGAGCAACACCCGCAACAACAAAGAAGGTTTCTATTGAAGCTTTATAAGGGATAAGCACTTTAAGGTAGTTTACTGCATAATAACCGCCAATCAGCATAATACCCATATAAATCGGTTTGTGACACGCTTCCACCAGTTCATCATCCATAGTGGTTTTTGTTTTTGCAGTTATTTTTGCCACATATTGTTTAAGCGTAAAATAGAATATTTTTGCGCAAATAACAGAGCCAATTAAAATGAGAATAGCATATAGATAATCCTGTGGAATTAGATTCTCAAACATAATTAGTTATAAAAGATACATAAAAAAGCAATAATTGCTTTGTTTATTTTTTTAGGAAGATTAATTATAGCCCCGTAGTCTAGCGGCCCATCTTTCTTTGATAGATTGTCAAATAAGGCAAAGGAAGGGTCAAGGATACTGGCCTTTGGAATTCAAAGGAAAGAGCAAATGTTAAATTTGCGATGATTAAAGTTAGCCAGTGACCGCGGTTGAGCCTTTCTTTTTAAAAAGAAAGGCTCAAAGGAAAGAAAATATAATTCAAAAAATCCAGCGGCATTCGAATCCGCGCGGGGCTATAATTTAAAAAGTATCGGAAGGAGAATAATCAACCCTAAAAAGATGACCATAATCTCGGTAAGTTGTTTTTATATCCTCTCCAAAAATTTCTCCAATAGTTTTATTTAATTCAGGTTCCAAGTTATTATAAATTTCAGATGCATTTTCTTCTTTTCTAATAAGCAGACTTAATTCTTTTTTATACACAAAACCAAGTTCTTTTAATCCTACAACCATCTCATATCCTTCCTTTATCAATTCAGGTATTTCTGTTTTTGCATTATCCACAACTTTTTCCAAAGATATCTTTCCATCAGAGTGGACTAGCAATTCTTCTTTTTCAGATTCATTATAGAAATCTATGCGATAAGATGAGTCTGAATTTGTTAGTTTAAAATCAGTTGTGGATTCTATAAATTTTTTAGCTTCTTCTAAATCAATCAGGTCGTTTGGAGTATATTTTCTATTAAAACCAACTATTATTCTTAAGGACTCTTCATCTTTTGTTACCATAATTCAATAATGATTAAAAGAATATATACTTCTTCATTCCCTGAAAAAGTGCCTTATTTGTAAAATACACTAAAATTAGAAAATCCACACAGGTTATAATTTAAAAAGTATCCAAATGAGAATAAGTGACTCCAACCATACAATCTTCTTTATAAATCCCATCTTTTTCCATATCACCACCAAAAATTTCTTTAATAGTTTTTTCTATTTCAGATTTCATAGTATTATAATCCTTAACCACGTCTTTTCCATAAGAAGATAGGTCTATCTCTTTTTTATAATCCAAACCAGATTCTTTTAATATTTTGATTAGATTATAGCCTTCATTTATTAATTTAGGAAAATCTGTTGCATCACCTCCAACCCTTTTTAGCTTTAATTCTCCGTCATAATCAATCCGCAACTCTACATTTTTTGGTTTATTGGAGGAATATAAGTAATTAGTATGATTTGTTATTAAAATAAAATCAGTTTCAGATTCTATAAGTTTTCTAGTATCTCTTAAATTAATTTCATCTTCTGGATAGTAGACTTCTCCAAAAGAAACCCAAATTAAATTATCCATTACCATAAACTAATAATAACTAAAATTATATATTTTACTTTTTGGAAAAAGGGTTATTTGCCAAATAAACTAAAATTTCATAAATTTATGAACCAAATAGAAAAAGCCGCAGAGGTCTTAAAATTAGGCGGAATAATCGCTTACCCAACCGAAACTGTTTATGGGCTTGGAGCAAATATTTTTAATGAGATTGCAATAAGAAGATTATTTGAGGTAAAACATAAGTCTTTAAGCAAACCAATTTCTGTTGCTGTGTCAAATTTTAAAATGCTGGATAGTATTGCCTGCGTTTTTGAGAAGGACAAGGAGATTTTAAAGAAATTGTTGCCGGGTCCTGTTACAATAATCCTCCCTAAAAAAGAGGTTGTTTCTGATTTGCTTACTACAGGGAATGGTTTAATAGGAATAAGATTTCCTGAAAATGAGATAATAAGGGAAATAATTGAAAAAGCAGGATTTCCCATCACAGCAACATCAGCAAATTTTTCAGGAGAGGAAGATGTCACTGAAGCCAAATACGTGAAACCGGAGGTTGATTTTGTTGTTGAGGGAGAATGCAAATATAAGAGACCCTCTACAGTCGTTGATTTGATTAACAGGAGAATTTTGAGGGAAAGCGTTAATATAGAAGAGGTTAAACAGGCGTTAAAATTAAGCTGACTGGATATTAAACATAAAAACAAAATAAGGTATGGTGGATTGGAAGGTTCCTATTACAATATTAATTTTGGTGTTAATTGTTTCTTTAGGGATATTTCCTTTTTTTTCATCTGATTTTGCGAGTTCTTTAACTAATGTGCTTTCTCCGGTTAATGAACTTTTTAACAAATTGTTTGACAGGAATCAGGAGTTTCAGGAAAATATCTTGTTGTCTTTTTCAACAAGGGAGCTGAATGATTTGCAGGTAGGCGTTCCATCTGATATAAATATGAAATTTTACGGGGCTTATAAATTAAAAGTAGATGACAAGGATTTGACTGTTGATGGCGAATTGTTGCTGAAGAATTTCACAGGTTCTATTTTATTCACAAATTCCTTAATTTCAGGTTCAGTAACAGGTTTATCTTCTGGAACTTTTAAACTTGATGGAAATTCAAAGGTGCAGTTATATGATATGAATATTGATGAACTAAGAGTAGCTCATTTGAAAATAGGCGAGTTGACGGTCAATGAAGGCGATATGACTGTAACTTATCCGCAGAATCTTGAAGTAAAATTGGATGTAGGGAGCAGGATTTATGGTTTTCAGGGAGATATGGTATATGGCAGCAATCTGATGACTTTTAGCGGGAAATGTTCAACCGTTCACATGGATTCTTTTAATTTGGGGTGAATTGGTTGAGAGAATTGGATATTGCTAATTTTCATAAACATTTAAATTATTTTTTGATAATAAAGTATGGTGGAATTATATTATATAGGAAGACTCGTTGAGGAAGATATATTCAGATTAATGACTAATTTAGAAAAATCCTGTAAATTTTATATAGAATTTCAAGATGACAGAATTCCTGTTTTTGTAAATATCGGAAATCTAACCTATGAAGATAATTCAAACAGGGCGAAGATTTATGAGCCGGAGGAATCAAGGGTCTGGTATGTAAATCCTTTTGATAAAATACTTGCGCAACATGGAGTTGATAGTTATACTTCGGTTTTATATAGAGATGCTGATAAAATTTCAGAACGTTTTGATTTAAAAGGAAATCCTTCTGAATTAAAGAAACTTCTGATTAATAGAGGATATAAAGAAGTATCTTATGATGAATTTATAGAACAAGACAATTTGTTTGAATTTAATTCTATAGCTAAAGAATCTGTTGAAAAAGGTTTGGGTGGTTTATTTATCTAATATATATTTCTGTTTAAATTAAACTATAAAATATGAAAGTGATTAAATATGATTCAAATGGAGATTTGGATTTTACCCTATTTATAAATAATCAGGAAGCAGAAAAACTGGAGAAAGATATTATAATGGGAGAATTATATAATAGAGAGTGGCCTTATGATAATTTAAAGAAAAAAATAATTCTTAGGTTAGCAGAAAAGGGTGAGAGAACTAATTCCTATGGTTGCTGCTATTATACCTTCTTGGAAAGACCGGACAGTTATAGAGAATTTTGCATAGCGCAACGATTATATGAAAGATTAAAAGAGAATGGAAGAATATTTGGAGCCAGATATGATGGTCGCAATAAGATGGATGTAGTGAATTATGAAATAGAAAAAGTTGAGTATTATTTTCAGATGAAGGATCTGGATTTATTGGATGAACTTTAAACTTGATAGATCTTTTCTATTAAATCCTGTATATTTTAAATTCAACATTCCCATTATATATAACATCTCTTATTTGTTCTTCTTTTTTTGTAAGCTTGCTTTTTCCGGATTTTACCTCAACAAATACAATTTTTTTCACATTGCTGTCTGCGGCTCCGTCAAAGATAACAAAATCAATCGGGGAACCAAGAAACCTTGCATCTGTTGGATTGAAATTAAAATCAGGGAGGAAAGGCGCAAGTTGTTCTTTAAATTTACCTTCCAGAACAAGCCTGCTTTTTTCAATTGCATCTTTCCTGATGGCTTTTATATCTTTTCTTCTTGAAATTAAGAGATAGAATAAGAGAATAATTATCAGAAAAAGAATGAGGATTATAATATACAGAACTTCCATAATAATCTGTTTATTTTGATTTTACTTGTAATTACATATATGATAAAAGAAGGTCTCTGCCAAATTTGCGGAAAACCCGGGATAATGAATTCCTGCAATCTTTGCGGAAGACTTGTTTGTTCAGAATGTTATAATGCTGAAAAAGGTTTGTGTAAAATATGCGTGGCAAAATTTAAATAATGAGGTTTTTAGCAATTGGCACAAACTTCATTAATCACTTATTTTATTTAGAACTCGCCTCCAGATTGCTTGCATTTGCTCGCGCGATTCTTAATAAATCCGGAAGCAATTCTTTTGCAGGCACTCCAAGTTTCATACCAAGACTTCTTGCGTGTTGTCCGCTTTTCTGCAACAATATAGAAATATTGTCTTTTGTAGGATAGTTCACATGAGTTGTTAATTTAAATAAATTGTTTGCGCACACATTAATCTGGTTTTTGAAATAAGTTTCATCCAATTCAAGAATATTTTTGTTGTAAATCATATTTTGGCTGTAACCAAGCGCAGGTTGAATTGTTAATTCAGCGGGTTCTATGTTTAGTATATTTAAAAGAGAAACAAGACCTCCATCTGCTTTGTCTCCTTCTTTGCATATAACTTTTGCTTCTCTTACTGCGATTTTACCGGCTTTCATTATTGTCTGAATCTGGAATTGTTTGAAGATGCTTATTGCAGGACCTGCCTGAATTTCAGTGTCCATTGCTGGAATTTCAATTTCTCCAGATACAATTTCATTAACTTTTATTTTTCTTTTAACTGTTAATTTTTTAAGACTCTTAAGAATGTCAAATATATTTTTGTTTGAATAAATAAGCGCAGGTTGTTTGAATTCGTCAAGGCTTAAATCCTTTTTATTTTCTTTAAGACTCAATTCAAGAACGCTTTTTTTAGGAACTATTGCAAATATTTCTTCTTTTTTTAATTGGTTTCTAATCTGGTGCAGTTGTCTTGAAGGTATTTGGTCTAAATCAAAAAGCAAAAGAGAGTCATGTTCTTTTAACAATTTATTAATTTTTTTAAGTAACCCAACTTTCTTTTCAGATACCATATTATAATAATTTTATTGGTTCGCACATAGTTAATTTAATGTAAGCTGCTTTTATAATTCCGCCTTTATTTTCAATATTCTCATTTATGTGATTGTATACAGTGTTGAAATTTTCAATTAATTCTTCATCTTTTAGTTTTTCAGTTCCAATAGGAATTTGTATCATAGGTTGTTTTATCAGGTTTACTGAAATTGTTCGTTCAAGATCCTGGATTACAAGAGGGAGATTTTTTGCGGTTGGAGGAATTGGAATCATTGATTTGTTTCTTGGTCCAATGTATTTTCCAAGGACTTTTGCTACTTTAGGCATTAAAGGAGCTTCCACAACAAAGAAATCATAATCTCTTGCAAGTTTTTTGCCTTCGCTTTTCTTAAAATCCAATTCTGAAATTTTTAATACTTTTTGTTTGGTCTCATTTGCTTTTGTTATGAGAGATTCAACAATAAAGCATATTTTACGGTCTCTGATTTTATGATTTAGCTTTACTTTGTCCCTAATCCTGTTTTCCGGCTTTTTTAGGTCCAAACCAGAGATATTAATCACTAAATCAAACATCTGACTGAAATTTCTTTTGTTTTCTCTTAGTTTTTTGAGGTCTTCAACTTTTAGTTCTACCATTAATGTAATTAAGTTAAATTTTAAGTTTACAATACCATTGAAAAATAATGGGATTGACATCTGGTTTTTAGGTTTAAATTGAAAAAGGATTATTTATGGGAGATTGGAAGATTGTTTTTGGAATAATGGGTATAATAACCCTTTTATTTGCAATATTACTGTTGATTCCAACAACACCGGAACCCTTAGCGCCCGAAGGAAATGGCAATCTCCAATTGAATAATAAAACAATGATTTGCGATTATTATTATATCTGTTTTTTAATTGACAATGAATGGCATAAACCCGCTTATAATGCCGGAACTCACCTGATTTTGGCAAAAGAATATGAATTTGCTGATACCGAGCAAATAAAAGACTTTTTTGAATCAGAGAGAATAAATCTTGTTGTGGAGACTACTGAGGGTGTTGTTAAGACTATGTCTTTTGCGTATTATTTGAGTTATTATTACAATACTTTCCTGAAAGAGCCAAAAGAGATAAATTCTACAATTTTATCAGAATATCTCTATGAAGAACCATCAATAATTATTCTCGGACCTGATGAAAAATTACAAGGCAATTCAATTGAATTTGACGGAAAAAATATAATTGTAAAAGGGAAGGATTCAGAAGGATTAAGTCAGGTTTTGGGAAAACTGCTTTTGATTGTTGTTTCTTAGGATTAATCCGTTATTTTTTAAATGAATTAAAATGAAAATTGCGGTCAATTATCTTTATTTGTATTTCATCTGTTCTGTTATATATCATATTAGAACTAAAACTGCAACTATTTGAATATTTTTTTAGTGCGCAGAATGCCTCCCGGTTGATAAGCAAAATAATAAAAATTCACTTTTGAGCCTTTATTTATTTGGTCTGGCAGACCAAATAGGATTTATGAATTAGAATTTTGGGGAATTTAAATCTTAATGGAAATCTTTATAACCCTTTTAATTCATTTTCAATTAATTCTTGTAATTTTTTATGTTTGGTTCTAAATTTTCTTAGGCTTCCTTCAGGTCGTCTTTCAGAGTCGAATATGTCTTTAGCATAACCTTTTTGTTTTGACAATTCATCCCAAATTTTAATTATCTTTAGGGCTATAATATGTTGATTTTTTTCAATCAATTCTTTCAGTCTATTAATCTCACAAGGAAAGAATGTTATTCCTATTTTTTTAAAAATTTTGCCTTTATTACGATTATTAGGTGCATTTAGAATTTCTCTTAATTCATTGTATATCCTCACTTTTTCTTGTTTTTCTTTATAATCTTGCTGACGTTTAAATTTATATTCAAAAATTAGATAAGAGAGAATTGAGGAGATGATTATAGGAAATATTATATTTGATTGTGTAATATATTCAGTATAATGACATTCAATTACAATTTTTAAAATTATGAATACGATAAGTGAATTCCATAAAAAGATTTTTCCATATTTTTGAAGTTTGTTTTTCATAATATCTTTTAAGGTATAAATTTAAGTGTGCAGAGCGCCTCCCGGTCGATAAACAAAACACCAAAAGTTTACTCCCTGATTCTTCTCCATCCAGTGAACTCAAAAGCATAATCTCCACTGCTTACCCTTGCTTTCTTCCGAATCTAGGGGATTCACAATAAAAACCACCTTTCAAGGCTGGACTTCGCAGTTAAACCAAAGAGGCTTTTACCGCTTTAAATACCTTCCGGGGTTTTCAACTCCCGCTAAGACGATTTCGGGTTACAGGCTCCGCCTAACAGCCCAGTCTAGCTCCGCACAATAATAATTGTTAAAAGAATTATTAACCTGTTTTTAACCAAATATATATTTTAGAGAATTAAATTTATGGGTGAAGAATACACATTTCAGGAATTAATTGATATTACAAAAAAAGTAATTGAAGAATTTGATAAAGTGGAACAAAGACCTTGGACTGTAGAGGTGACAATGATGGAATTGTCAAAACAGGTAGGTGATTTGGCGAAACATATCATGGTATTTGAGAAATATTATTTGAAGAAACGGGAAGAAGACCCCAATTATAAAACAACAAAAGAAGATATTGGGGATGAACTTGCGGATATATTATATTGCTTGATAAGGATTGCACAACATTATAAAATTAATCTTGAAGAAACTCATTTAGAAGCGAGAAGAAATGAATTAAAAAGTCTTGGAAAAAATCCTTTTTTCTAAAATTATCCGCAAACAGAATACCCGCAACTTTTGCAGATTTTACACCCCTCTTCTCTCACCAGTTTTGTTTTGCATTTAGGACACATGTCTTTTTTCTTGGTTGCTTCATAGGAAGTTGTTTCTTTTTTTGGCTCAAGGTTGGATTCATACACACCCTTAATTGAATTCTGTCTGAACACAGTCACATCTTTGCACCCAAGTTTATGAGCCATCAAAATTGTATTTTTAACATCTTCAACGCTTGCATTTTCAGGCAGGTTAATTGTTTTTGACACAGAAGAATCTGTCCATCTAGTCACAGCAGCCAGAGCTTTTATGTGACCTTCTGTATTAATATCCATTGCAGTAACAAATGTTTTTTTAATTTCATCAGGTAAATCTATTCTCTGGATACCCCCGTTATTTTCGCATATATTTCTTATTAATCTGTCGTTGAACAGGTTTTTTGATTTCATTATTTTTTCGAAAACAGGATTTATATAATAGAAAGTTCCTATCACAACTTTTTTTTCATAAACAAGAGCGAAGGAAGGTTCAACTCCGGAGGAACACCCGGCTATCATTGATATTGAACCTGTTGGAGCGCATACAATTGTGAACCCATGACGGATTCCATATTTTTTTACGTCTTCAATAAGTTCTTTCCACTTCAAATCATTTTCATCAACTTTGATTGGAAGTTTTCCTTTTGAATAATTGCTTTTTTCATAGTAAGGGAATTTTCCTCTTTCTTTTGCGAGTTCAACTGAAGCGACTTTAGAGTGATAGTTCAATTCTTCCATTATCTTTTCTATGAATTCAAGCCCTTCTTTTGAATTATATGCAATGCCCAATTCAAACATTGCGTCTGCAAGACCCATTATTCCCAAACCGATTTTTCTTGTGTTCAAACTCATTTCTTCTATTTTTGGAAGAGGATAATTATTTATATCAAGCACATTGTCAAGAAATCTTGTTGTTCTGTTGATTACTTCCCTGAAACTTTCAAAATCAAATTCTGGTTTTTCGCCTTCTTTTATAAAAGTGTTTATATTAATACTTCCAAGGTTGCAGGATTCATAAGGATAAAGAAGGACTTCGCCGCATGGGTTAGTGGTTTCGATTGGTCCGAGGGATTCAAGGAATGGGTTGTTGTCATTTATATTATCTCCAAAGATCACTCCAGGTTCT
Organism: Candidatus Aenigmatarchaeota archaeon; assembly: GCA_023134135.1. Classification (GTDB taxonomy): domain Archaea; phylum Aenigmatarchaeota; class Aenigmatarchaeia; order QMZS01; family QMZS01; genus QMZS01. Next base: position 6,862 of record JAGLVB010000019.1, on the reverse strand, counting down.
GCGGATTCCCAGCCCTGATAGGTGATTAATTCAATAATATTTCTTGGGTCTGCGTATTTTACAACTTCTTTGGTTTTTGGATTTAGCAAAGGGTAGGGTTTTCCTTCATTGTAATATTCCCAAAATTCAGGTTTTATAAGTACAGAAATATTAAAATTAGTCAGCCCCTGGTTTTTCTTTTTTGCTACAATAAATTTTTCAATGTCAGGATGGTCTATATTGAGTATTCCCATATTTGCACCTCTCCTGATACCTCCTTGTTTAATAACATCAGTCATTTTGTCAAATAATGATATGAATGAGATTGGTCCTGATGCAACGCCTGAAGTGCTTCTTACCTGGTCTCCTTCAGGTCTTAAATGCGAGAAATTATAACCAACCCCTCCGCCGGATTTAAAAATAACTGCGGCTTCTTTTAAAGCTTCCATAATGCTTTCTATAGAATCTTTCACAGGAATTACAAAACAGGCGCTTCCCATTCCAAGAACCCTTCCGAAATTTGCAAGAGCTGGCGTGTTTGGCAAAAACCTTTTTTCAGTCATCAAATCAAAGTAATATTTTATTTCGTTTCCATATTCTTTAAATTCCTCCTTTTCAATTAATCCAACTAATTCATTAAAACTAATTTTCATCTGGTGATTTCTGTTAAATCTATCGTAAGTTTTTTTTAATGCTTCGAGATGATATTTGTTTAAACTGCATTCCCCAATTTTCATTCTTCCTTCGAATTGTTCGGGACTGAATTCTTCAAAAGGATTTTCTTTTGACTGCGCGCTTTTGTCAAATATTTTTTCATCATATAAAATTGAAGGTAGGGTTACATGTATTGCAACTCTTTTGAATAAATCTTTTGGGAATTCTTTTGTTTTCCCTCTTATATCTTTTTCAAGATATCTTGCAACCATAACGCGCAGAGCATTAAGGTCAAATTTTTTGTCAACATCATCAATTTCTTCTTTGTTTAAAATTCTTTCTTTTTCTTCCCTAATTTCTTCCATTTTTCTCCTGTATAAAATGTAACTTTTTGCAACTTCAGGAAGGTTGTTTTTAATAAGGATGTGTTCAACAATATCCTGTATTTCTTCAACATTTATAATACCTTCAACAGTTTCTAATTCAAGAATAACTTCTTCGGTGATTTTATCAACCAAATCATTTTTTCCTACAGATAAGAATGCTTTGTAAATAACATTTCTTATTTTGTCTCTGCTAAATGATACTATCTGGCCATTTCTTTTTTTAACTTTTGAAATCTCCATTCTTTATTTTATATAAATATTTAATTAGCAATAACAGACAATTGTGTCTTTATTTTACAAATATATTTAATAAGTTATGGTTTTGGAATCTTTATTTAGTTTAAACACTGTGAGGGAAAATCCAATGAATATATTTATACTTTCTATTATTGGGACTGTTGTTGCAGTAATAATCTCGCATTTTTTAAATCTGAGCGGGCTTTTCCTTACTTTTCTGATAACCCTGTGCCTTTTGCCGATAATGATAAAATATATCCGGTATGAGGAAAGCAGGAGGGAGTATGACCATTTCTGGGATTATTGTTATTCTTTGAGTTTCTTTGAAAGACACGGGGATTTGATTCTAAGTTATTTTTGTATGATTTTCGGAGTATCTCTGGTAATTGCAGGGGCTTATTTTATTCTCCCCGCAGAAACAAATTCAATGATATTCTCTGACCAGACAAAAGTGATTTCCCAGATTACGGGTGAAATAACCACGGGAGAGATTTTTTCAAAAATATTATTTAATAATCTTGGTGTGATGCTGATTTGTTTTGTATTCTCATTGTTTTATTCTTCAGGGGCTGTTCTTTTGATTGCCTGGAATGCAAGTGTTTTAGGTGTTGTTGTGGGGCAAACCGCAAAAACAATGATGAGCATGTCGGCAATACCTCTATTGTTATTTTCATATATGCCTCATGGTGTTTTTGAGTTCCTTGGGTATATTCTTGCGGGAATTGCGGGCGGTCTGTTGTCAATTGCTTTAGCTAGACATAAAGAGAGTAAAAGGCATTTCCAGTTTGTTTTCGAAGATTCTTTATTGCTTCTTATTCTTGGTGTTATTGTTGTGCTCATTGGCGCTGGCGTTGAAGTGATGTTTATTTAAAATAATATTGAATTTGGAGGATAAATGTTCTTTATCTGTAGAAGAATACAATTAAAAATATTTGTTATCTGTCAAAGGGTTGATTATCTGGAATAATCAAACTAAAAGAATATTTTAGATATCTCAAATCTATAAAAAACCATATTTCAAAAAACCAAAATAAAACAGTTAAATTATCTCTTTTTCAGAGACGATTATAAAATCTCCAACACTTTTGACTGTTGAGAAAGGAATTAAAAAACCTCCTTTATTGTCGGTCTCAAGATTTATCTGTTCTACTGCTTTTGTTGGGGCTTCAATAACCAGATTCAGGAGTTCGCCGCTTTCAATAATAAAGTCAAGGTTTCCAACTAATCCGAATTTTCTCCCGGTTTCCTCTGAAACAATTGTTTTGCCTATAATATCTCTACACATTGCGTCCATAAAATAATAAGTAAAATATATATAGTTCTTAAATCCCTTATTTTCCTGAATTTAACAATTCAATTCATATAAAACAGTTTATTTGTTTTTTAAGAATTTTAAGACAAATTCAATAAATTTATCAAAATCCCTGATATTTTCATCCAGTGTTTTGTAGATAATTTTATCATCAATATATCCGTATTTGTGAACCAGAATATTTCTTGTTCCCCTCATTTCCCTTATGGTTTCACTTAACTTTTTTGGGATTATTTTTGCTTTTGTTAGTTTTGCAATAATATCTTCTTCATCTGCGGGAGCGCCAAGTTTTTTTTCAGATACAATCATATTGCATATATCCACAACGCATTCTACTGAAATCTGCAATAGTCTCTCACATGCTCTTTTAGTTTTTAGAGATTCATATTCTTCAAAGTTTTCAGGTTTTATGGATTCCAATTCTTCAAGATAACCGCTCAATTCATCTATTTTTGATAGGATTCTTTCTCTCATAAATAGAATTCAAATAATCATAATAGTATTTCCTGAAATCCTCGAATTCTTTTATTGTTTTGTAAGCTAGTTCATAAAGTTTGTCTTCATCTTTTGATATTAAAATTTTTCCCTTTAGAACTTCTTTCCTTATATACAAAGGCAGTTGCTGGAATATCTGGATGTCAATATCCACACCAACATTTTTTAAGTATTCAAGCCTTTTTTCTGTAAACTTTGTTTTTGGATAATCTTCCTTTAATACAAGGCATATATCAATATCAGAATCTTTTCTTTGTTCTCCCCGCGAAACTGAACCATATAGAATAACTGCAATTACCTCTCTATCTTTTTTTGCTTGTTCTAAAACATTATCCAATTTTTTATTTAATAGTTCCATAATTAGTCTGATGATTTATTTTTAATGAAATAATTACAAAAGGCATTGAATTTAATAACTCCTGCAAGCATAAACCCACACTTTTGCTTCTTTCCCGCACACAATACATTTTTTATTCTCAGGAGGATTCTCTTCAGGATACAAAGTTCCCGCAATCTCGCAGATATCTTTTATTTTTTCAGCGCAGTTTTCCCCATCAGTAGCTCTTGAACAAAAGGGAATTTTTACAAATCCTTCTTTAACTTTTTCCTTTAATTCTTCTGTTGTTTCCGTTTCTGACATTGCTGTTTCAAAATTTTTGGATGCAGTTTTCTTTAAATTTTCTTCAATCTCTTTTTCAATAATCTTTATATTTTCAGTAATCTCTTCAAGTTTAATAAAACTTTTTTCTCTTTTATCTCTCCTGAACAAACACACCTCTTTTTTATCAGTTTCATTTCCCCCAATATCAAATCTTACAGGAACTCCTTTAAGTTCCCAGTCATAGAACTTTGAGCCAACGCCTTTATCCCTGTTATCTATTTTAACTTCGTACCCTTTTAGTTTTTCTTTTATCTTTTCGCAGTATTCCAGGATTTCTTTTTCCCGACCTTTCTTTAAGATTGGAACAATTACAATTTGCACTGGAGCGAGATAAAAAGGAAGGATGAGACCAAAGTCATCTGAGTGGAGTGAAATAATTGAAGCAATCATTCTGGAGATTCCAGGACCGTAACAGGTCTGGTATACAAATTTTTCTTTTTCATCTTCATCAGAGAATTTTATGTCAAATGGTTTTGAAAAATTCTGCCCAAGATAATGAGAGGTGGAATACTGCAGTCTTTTTTTGTCAGGCAGGATTGTGTCTGATGCAAAACTAAAAACCGCGCCTGTGAATTTATCCCATTCAGGTCTTTTGAAAAACAGGAAAGGTATCCCCAGTTTTTCGCTCACTTTGGTTGTAATATTCATATCTTCTTTAATCTGGTTCAGGGCTTCTTCTTTATTTGAATAGGCATTGTGGGCTTCAATCCAGATAAATTCTCTTGCCCTCAATAAAGGTTTTGTTGCTTTGGTTTCATATCTGAATACAGAACAACTTTGGTATAATTTGAGAGGCAGGTCTTCATGAGATCTTATCCACAAAGGATAGATTGAATAAAATGCGGTTTCTGATGTTGGTCTCAGAGCAATTTTTCTTTCAAATTTTGTGTCTCCTCCTTCTGTAATCCAGAAAACTTCAGGGGAAAATCCTTCAACATGTTCTTTCTCTTTCTCAAAATTTTCTATAGGAATCACTGTTGGAAATGATACTTTTTTGTGTCCTTTTTTGTTTAGTTCATCTTCCCAGATTTTGTAAACTTTATCAATAATATTCATAAGCCATGGTCTGACAATATAGAAACCCTTTACATTATACCGGTCATCCATCAATTCAGCTTTTTCAAGGATTTGAAGATACCATTCCCCAAATTTCTCATTTTTTGAGTTCAGTTCTCTTGGCTTTTCCATAATCTAAGTTAGTGATTTTTAATAGTTGGATTTTTGATTAAATATCGAGAATCAAATATTATTTTGTAAAATAACTAAAATTTAATATCTTTATTTTTTGACTTGAATTTTTTTATAACTTCATCCAAATTCCTTATTCTCCCTTCTTTAATAGCAATTTCGCTCTCTTTTATTTGTCTCATTAAATCAGGGTCAGATAAAACCTCTATTGTGGCTTTCATACTATCATATTCGTCAGTTGAGATTGTTATCCAACTTGCTTCATGCTTGCCTTCAATTTGCAGTATTTTCATAATATATATAGTGTATATACAATTCATTTTTCCCAAAACTGGCGTGATTTAATAGTTTAAAATTTTTAACTAAATAGTAAAATGAAAGCCCTAACAAGTAAAGTGGTGAAAAGTCTGAATTCAGAGAGTATGGTAAACTGCGCAGATAACAGCGGAGCCAAGAAAATACAGATAATTTCATTTAAAACCTATAAAGGGAGAAAGAGAAGATTTCCCAGAGGTGGTGTTGGAGATGTTGTGAGTTGTGTTGTTAAGAAAGGAGACTTCAAATTAAGGCATAAAGTCCAGTATGGAGTTGTAGTAAGGCAGAAAAAGGAATACAGGAGAAATAATGGCATGAGAGTATGTTTTGAGGATAATGCGGTTATTCTTGTAGACCAGAAAATAACTCCAATGGGTTCAGAAGTAAAAGGACCAATGGCAAAAGAAGTTGTGGAGAGATTCCTTCATTTGGGTAAAATCGCTTCAATTGTTGTTTAAATAAAAGATTATCTTTTTGGAAATAATATGCTAAATTATTAACTCACCTTACGCAATACCTCCAATTTCATGAACCAATTTAAGTTCCTGCAATTCTCCAAAAGCTGCTTTCGCAGCTTTCAAATATATCTTCGCCTTTAGAGCAAAATGATTCAAATTTGTTTTTATTCTTAGACGCTCAAATTTGAAAAACGCATATAGGGACGCAAAGATATGGTTTGACTGAGTTCTGACGGTTTTCGTGGGCGATTTTTCCAGCGCTGTATTGGATTTTATAGATTTATGATATTCTTCAACTTTCCATCTTTTTTGATAGATTGTATTTATTTCAGAAGCTTCAAGATTAAGATTGCTGCACACCAGATACAAAATACCAGTACTTTCGTCTTTGTTTGTAAAGACCTGCTTTGTTACAAGAACAGGGAATTTTACTCCCTTTAAATATACTTTTCTTGCAGTATTTTCTTCTATTGCTATATCTCTCAAATGCAGAAACTTCCCTTCTTTTTTGTCTTGTTCAGACAACGCTGTCAACCTGTTTGATTTTATTCCCATGATAAATTCTTTGTCATTGTCTTTGATAAATTCTATATTTTCAGAACTGCAAAACCATATATCTGCTAATACATATTTGAATTTGATTGTGTTTCCGAGACTCGTAACAATCATTTCCCTGAATAATTCGTTTTTAGTTTTTTCGCTCTTTCTCTTCAACTTTCCTGTTTTGGGGTCTGTATATTCTGTTGGCTTTTCAATGATATTGTATGAAATAGGAATTGTTGCTCCATCGTTGTGATAGAGTCCTGTGAGTATGTTGATGCCTTTTACGCTTATTCCTTTTGAATGGTCAAAGTGCCAGCAGATGATTTTGTTTTCGTCAGTGTATGGTTTTTTGCTGATTGTGTCATCAAAAATGATAACACCATCTTCGTTTTCTGTTTTTCTTAGTGTGGGCTTTACGAGCAGCCATAACTGCTGTGAGTTAAAATCATCTGAAGCAAGAAATTGCGTTACTTTATCATGTTTTATTTCATTGTCCAGTGTAGCTGACAATCCTGTTGCTGTTGCATATCTTGGACAAGTCATGAGATGGTCAGTGTATAGGTCGAGCATTTTCGTATCCATAATTATATAAATATGAATATTCTCTTATTTATACTTTGCGTAAGGTGAGTTA
>JAGLVB010000018.1 GCA_023134135.1 Candidatus Aenigmatarchaeota archaeon | reverse complement strand
TGGCCGGAGAAAACGCGGTTTTAATCATTGATGAGGCCCAGAATTTAACCAGCCGCCAATTAGAACAGATTCGGCTGCTCTCTAATCTCGAGACAGAAAAAGATAAACTATTACAGATTGTTCTTGTGGGCCAGCCGGAGTTAAGGGAGAAACTCAATAAATTCGATTTAAGGCAGATTCAGCAGAGAATTTTCATAAAGCAGAATATCTTTCCCCTAAAGGAAAAAGAGGTGAAAGAATATGTAGAGCATAGATTGAAGATTTCCGGGACAACCGAGATTAATATTTTACCTGAAAGCTATAAGGTAATTTATGAATTTTCAAAAGGTATTCCCCGCCTGGTTAATATGATTTGTGACCGGGTGCTTCTTCTGGGTTTTGTTAAAGACAATAAAGTCTTTGGCCGGGAGATGTTTAAAGCCTGTATGGAGGAGCTTTTATGAGTATAATCTATGAAGCTTTAAAAAAAGTAGAGGGCCAAAAAGTTTCTTCGTCTTCTGAAAGTGCTCCTGTGAATATAAACCTTCCTATTCAGAAAAAAGAAAAAAAAGCGGGTTTTGGTAAAAAGGTTTTTATTTTACCCCTGCTGCTGCTTTTAATAATCTCAGGTTTTCTTCTTTTACGTACTAATTCAACAGGACAAGGAGGGAAAGCTTTAATTTCAACGGCGGCCAAACGAAGTCCTGAGTATATCGAAAGAGGAAGAAAAATTGATCCGATTAGAATCTATAGAAACCCGGAATTTAAGAGTAAGGTTTTTGAAGGAGCAACTTTGAAGGAAGAGCCCATTATTAAAGAATATATTCTCGAAGGAATTATTTACGATCAAAAAGCCCCTTCCGCTATTATTAACGGCAGAGTCATGAAAGAATCAGATAAGTTAGGCATCTTTCGGCTAGATAAAATTAGCAAAGATAAGATAGAGATGATTAACATCGAAGAGAATAGCAAAGTGACTCTTTCCCTGCCTTAACCCGCCATGCATTTAAACACTAAGAATGAAAAAATGTCAAAAATATTAACACGGAAGAATAATCGATTAAGAAATTATAATTATTCTGATAATGGTTGGTATTTCGTAACCATTTGTTCCAGGGGAAGAAAAAATATATTTGTAGAAATCAATAATAAATATGTAGGGGAGGGGCTTGCCCCCTCCCGAGACAATACCCCTGTTCAATACAAAGATAATATAAAATTATCAAAAATCGGTAAAATTATCGATAAACAATGGAATGATATACCCAATCAATATGATAATATAGAATTGGACGAATACATTATTATGCCTAATCATATTCATGGTATTATGATTGTTGATAATCAGGTAGAATTACGGGAGGGGGCAAGCCCCTCCCCTACAATATGTGATGTTATTCGTTCATTTAAATCGAAATCTTCCCTGGAATATTTAAAATATATAAAACAAAATAATCTTGATATTTCCGGTAAAATATGGCAGCGGTCGTTTTATGACCATATTATCAGAAATGAACGTTCGTTAGACGCTGTAAGAGAATATATTTCTAATAATCCTGAAAACTGGGAACAGGATATTGAAAATTTATTGAATCTATAAGGCGCTACACCCGACTATTATCCGCCGCCTTTCGGTATCGGCTATCAGCAGGTGAGCTTAGATGTGTTATGTGCAAAAACTGGAAATATAGCTGGTGTTTAAAACTACCAATAGGAATAATTGCATACTGGTTTATTTTCTGAGAATTACCATTAATTTTATTCCAGGATTCAGAAATCTCTGATAAAATGAATAAAAATTCATAACAAACCGGAGAATTAAAATGGCCAGACAAAATCAAACGATTGAAGTTAAGGGCTCAAAAATACAACTCATAAATAAGAATAAACAGGATTATATTTCTCTGACAGATATGGTGAAATCATTTGGGGATGAAACAATTATCTACAATTGGATGCGGAATAGAAATACTATTGAATTCTTAGGTATCTGGGAGCAAATTAATAACCCTGATTTTAAACCTCTCGAATTCGATAGGTTTAGGCGAGAATCAGGGCTGAATAGGTTTACAATGTCGCCAAAGAAATGGACACAGGCAACTAATGCAATAGGTGTTTTTGCCAAATCAGGTCGTTATGGCGGTGGTACATACGCGCATAAAGATATTGCTTTTGAATTTGGATCTTGGTTAAGTCCTGAATTTAAGCTGTATCTTATTACTGAATTTCAGAAATTAAAAGAAGAAGAAAATAAAACAAGACATCTTCAATGGGATTTACAAAGAACCTTGGCGAAAATCAATTATCGTATCCATACCGATGCAATAAAAGAAAATTTGATTCCGCCAAAAGTCTCAAAAGACAAAATAAATATTATATATGCAAATGAAGCAGACTTACTCAATGTAGCATTGTTTGGGAAAACGGCAAAAGAATGGCGTGAACAAAATCCCAATAAATCAGGAAATATCAGAGATCACGCAGCGTTAGAGCAACTAGTGGTTTTGACAAATTTAGAAAGCATCAATGCCATGCTTATTGATAAAGGATCTGGCCAGACAGAGAGGTTGAATATATTAAATACAATTGCTATTACACAAATGAAATCACTTGTAGGGAATAAGCATATTAAAAAGCTAAAATAAAAACACATAACATTGATTCGTTGCGGCGGATGCTTCGACGCGCGACCTTCCAGATCTTGCTCAGCATCGCTGAGCTCAAACGTTATCAATCTCTTCGTCTTTCCCGTTCATAATGCAAAAAGTACATGTTGATGAGTGGGCATCTAATCCGATATTATGTTCCATAAGGGCCTTCTTTTCAATGGTTTGGAGATTGCTTCGCTGCGCTCGCAATGACAGGTGAGGGAAATATGCGGGGATTATGCTAAATATATTTTAAGGTGGAGCTCTTTTTTCTTTAGCTTTACTAAATCGCCTTTTTTTATAATATATTTATTGTTGGTTTTAAGGATTGTTTTCTCTTCTAAAAATACAGATTTTATCTCGAAGGCTTTTTCGTTTATTCTTCCTGAAGAGTTTCTTTTTTTAAGGGGGTTTATATAAGAGAGGTTAATTGTTGCTCCGGCGTGAGCGTATTTAATTTGGATATTGTTTTTAAAGAAATCCCGAGGCATAAGTTTGGGGGTTAAGACAATGTCACCGAGAATAAATTGTATTCCCAGTATTTCTTCCACCAGGGTAT
>JAGLVB010000017.1 GCA_023134135.1 Candidatus Aenigmatarchaeota archaeon | reverse complement strand
ACGAAATTTCACTAATCACCTAAAATTATTTATAATTTCAAATGAAAAAAGGGTTTCTTTAGGTCAAACAGATGTTTTCTTTCTTTGGTAGAGATTTCTTTCTTTTTTTAAAGAAAGAAAGTTCTATTATGTTCAAACTGGAAGAAGTTAATCCAAAAATCAAAATTCCTAAAGACATAAAAAAGGTAGATATAAAATATGAATTAGTTAAGAATTTTATTAGTGTTGCCATATACCATCAGGGGAAAGAACTCGTATATGATATCATAGAACCAAAATTAACAAAAAAAGAGGAAGCAATTTTCGATAAATTATATGACGGATTATTGCAGTTAATAGATTTGTCTCCTATGGACTTCAAAAACAAAAATGAACTTATAAAATATTTTGAGAATAAAATTAAATTTCTCCTAAACGAATACAATTATCAGGTTTCAGAAAAAAGTTATAACAAATTAATGTATTACATTTACAGGAATTTTGTAGGACTTAATGAAATAGAAGGCTTGATGCAGGATGATTATATAGAAGATATAAACTGCAATGGTTTAAACACAGACCTATATATAAAACACAGGCTCTTCGGGAATCTAAAGACAAATATAATTTATAAGGATAATGAAGATATAAAAAATTTTATAATTAAACTTGCGCAGAGATGCAATAAACATATTTCTTATTCTGATCCTTTCCTTGAAGGCAGTCTGGCGGACGGTTCAAGAATAGAAGGCACTATATCTGAGGAAATAAGTCCAAAAGGACCTAATTTTTCAATAAGAAAATTCAGAAGAATTCCTTTCTCGCCAACAGAATTAATTTCATCAAATTCAATATCAGCGGAAGCATTTGCTTATCTATGGTATCTGATTGAACAGAAATCAAATATATTAATCATTGGCGGGGCCGGAGTTGGCAAGACAACATTACTAACTTCTTTGTTGACATTTGTTCCTGAAAATTCAAAAATTGTTTCAATTGAGGATACAAGAGAAATTAGGATCCACCATGGCAACTGGATTGCAACAGTAAGCAGGGAGTCTATAGGCGGACTAAAAATAGGTGAAATTAATTTAAATAAATTATTAAGGGAAAGTTTCAGGGAAAATCCTGAATATGTTGTTGTGGGTGAAGTCAGGGGAGAAGAAACTTATGTAATGTTTCAGGGCATGGCAAGCGGACACCCAACCTTATCTACATTCCATTCAGAAGATTTGCCTTCAGTTATTTCAAGATTAAAAACCCCCCCTATTAATTTACCTTCATCCCTCATAGAATTGCTGGATATTGTCATAACCGTTGTTAAATACGAGAGCAAAAATAACATAACAAGAAGAGTGAAAAAAATTGAGGAATTTATTAAAATAGATGAAATAAGAGGAGTTGCCGAAACCAAAACAATCGTGGGTTATGATTCAAAAAAGGATAATTTTGAATATACGCCTATGAGCCGCATCCTCGAAAAAATTTCAATAAATCAGGGAATAGATCCAGAGAAAATTAAGAAAATTATCAAAGACAGGGAAAAATTTTTACTTTCACTTGTAAAAAAAGAGATATTCGATATGTATGAAGTCCAAAAAGAAATTGAGAATTATGCTTATGATGAAAAGTAAATTGAAAGGGGATATCAAAATAAGTCCAATTGTCTACCTTATTATTACCATTTTTGTTTTGGTTGTTATTATAACTCTTATATTCAATGTGTGGAATCCAGAGATTATCGGAATTAATGAAGAAAATAATTTGCGAGGAGAATGCGCAATGTGGATTTCAGCGAAAACAGGTCCTTGTGAAGACAAGATTAATGCAATAGATAAAGGAGGTAAACCTATATACCCTTATCTTAATAAAACTTATGGTGTTGCAAAAGAAGATAAAGCGAGACTCTTTTGTATGTGTCCTGAATAATAAATATGAAAATTGAATGCATTAGTCTGAGAAAAATATTCAACTCAAGAGGCGAGGAAACAATTGAATCAACAATTTTTTCAAATAACAAAATTGGGGTTGGAAGCGCTCCGAGCGGCGCAAGCGTTGGAACCAAAGAAGCTAAACTTGTCAATCTTGATAAAGGGCTGAAAAATTTTAACAAAATTAAAAACAAATTCATTGGAAAATTTACGCAGGAAGAATTTGATTTACTGTTGATGAATCATCTGGAAAAAATTGGTTCAAATCTCACAACAAGTCTGTCTTTTGCTTTCTTCAATTTAAACAGCGATAAATTCCTCCATAAAGTTTCCGGAGAAATTCCAATTCCTATGGGAAATGTAATTGGGGGAGGAGCTCACCATGGGAAAACAGACATACAGGAAATTTTATTATTGCCTATTAAAGCAAAAGATATCTTTGAAGGAATAAAAACAAATTTTTCCATAATGGATGAACTTCGGGATAAATACAAAACTAAATTTCTTGGTGTAAATGATGAAGGGGCTCTTGTAATGAACTTTTCAAATGAAGAAGCTCTTGGAAATGTTCTTGAAATTGCAAAAAAATATAAAACAAAAATCGGAATCGATTTGGCTGCATCAGAATTATTCAATGGAGAAAAATATATCTATAAAAACCTGAAAGTCAGTAAAGAAGAACAAATTGATTTAATGGGTCAATGGATAAAAGATTATAAATTATATTTCATAGAAGATCCTTTTGAAGAAAATGATGTTTCCGGGTTCAGGGAACTAACAAAAAGATTCAAGAAAAAATGTTTAATCTGCGGGGATGATTTGTTTGCCACGCAAATCACCAGACTTGACAATGAACTTGCAAATTCCTGCATTGTAAAGCCCAATCAGGTAGGAACTGTTACCGGAGCTTTGAATTGCATAAACAAATCAAAAGAACTAAAGATGGTTCCTGTTTTGTCGCACAGGTCAGGAGAAACCTGCGACTCAACAATCTCCAGGTTGAGTCTTCTTACCAAAATCGCAAAATTCGGAATATCCCAGATAAGAATTTCCAAATTAAATGAATTAATCAGGTTAAGAGATTTATTAAAATTTAGCGGCAAAAGAACAAAGATGGCAAAATTATAGATTATATTTCTTTTTAACAACTGCGTTATCCAAAGCAATTATTAGATTTTTATAAAAAACCTCTCTAAAATCCACGTTGTGGGATTTCCACCCTTTTCGATATTCTACAATTGAATAATTTTTGTTCTTTCTTATTTCACTCATTTTATATTCTTCCATCAATTCAGAAGAAAATGATTCTTCTATAGGAATATAGTAAGAATCTAGTGGAGATTTCTCATCCACCCTCACATAATTATCACTTCCAACAGGACTTATGCGGTCTGGAGCTATAAATAATTCTTTTGTAAATGGAAACTTTGGAGAATAAATTCCTCGTTGTTTTCCTTCAAAATAACTGGATGCAAATTTATCGTATTCATAAGAAGATGACTCTGTAACATCCCTTATACTTGATTCAGCAAAATCTAATTTAGTATTTTCAATAGATTCATCAATAACAGATAAAGCCATATCCAAATCAATTCCTTCTTCAACAATACGCGGATGAAATGGTGGTATCATTAATGGGTTTGAATAAGACTTACCCAGATAATCAAATAACTCTACCGGGAACTGTTCTCTCCTTAACATTAAATCTTCAACCATATTACTACTAATTGATAAACTTATATATAAATAGATAAACTAAATAATCCGACAATTCACATACAACAACCCAATGCTGATTTATAGTTTTTTTATAATTATTATATGTTGCACCATACGAGAAAAAGTTATTGTCCAATATGCGGGGTGAAAGGAAACAAAAAAGGTGAATATTTTCAATGTATAAATTGCGAAACAGTATTCTCTAATTTTGGAATAGTCACAGGTCCATTTGATGACCTCTTCCTGCCATCTGAAATAGAAAACCTCAAAAATTTACTGGAAGATAATTAATCAAATATTCCAGCCAACAAGGCATTGCATTTCCTGCACTTTGAGTATTTAAAATCCACCTCATATCCCTGCCGTTTTATTATCAGGTTTCCGCATGAAGGACAGAAAGTGCTTTCATATTCAGGTTCAAAAACATTTCCAATATAAACATACTTTAATTTTTTCTTTGCTTCCTTGAACAAATCTTTAAGAACCTGAATTTTTGTTGGCTCTAAATCTGAAAGTTTGTAATCAGGATGGAATCTTGAAAGATGCAACGGCGTTTCCGGACCAAGGTTATTTTTAATCCATGACGAAATATAATTAATCCATTTTTTTGAATCATTATGCCCCGGAATAATTAAACTTGTAAGTTCAATCCAGATATTATGTTTTTTGTATTCAAGGATTGATTCCAACACAGGTTTTAAAGAACCCAAACACAAAGTTGAATAAAGTCTTTCCGGACCTTTTATATCAATGTTTATTGCATCGAGATAAGGCGCAAGTTTTTTGATTGGAGTCTTGTTTATATACCCATTTGAAACCCAAATATTTTTTAAGCCTTCTTTTTTTGCCAGTTTCATTATATCCAGAGCATATTCATAGAAAATGGTTGGCTCAGTGTAAGTATAAGCTATTGTTTTTACCTTGTGTTCTTTTGCAAGTTCAATAACTTTCTCAGGCGGAACAAAGTCACCGAAAATTTCTCCCTGTGAAATCTTATAGTTCTGACAGAAAGCGCAGGAAAGATTGCACCCGCAGGTCGCAATTGAAAGAGCGGTTGTTCCGGGCAGAAAATGAAATAAAGGCTTCTTTTCAATTGGGTCAATTGATAAAGCGCATGGTTTTGAATAAACCAGAGAATATAACTTGCCTTTTAGATTTTTCCTTACCCTGCAGAATCCTGTTGAATTTTCTGTAATATAACATTTTCTGGGGCAGAGCAAACATTTTACTTTTTTGTCTTGTAATTTTTCATAGAATAAAGCTTCTTTTGGTTTTGGTGGGGTTGGTTCCATAACTAATATAAATTAGTAAGTTCATTGGTTATATAATTTTATGTGATTATTGAAACAAATCATTTAAATATTCTTCATTTCTTTCTGCCACTCTTAAGTACTCTGATTTTCTTGAATCATCTTCTGCAAACTTATTTGCTTCTTCAATAAAATATTTCACGCCTTTTTTGTAAGCAATGTAAAGTATCTCATTTATTTCGTCATCTGGATTAATGCCATAATCTCTTAAATCTTCCAAGTTCTCTAAAAACCTCAAGTTCCTATATACGGGATGTTTTCTGGTTCTTTTAAATCGTTTTGCATTCTTTCTTGCTTCTCTAATTAAATATTCTGCGTGTTTCTGCGCCAATTCAGGCAACTGCTCCTTAATTTCATCCAAAGGAGAAGAATCAATATTGTAACTTAATTTTTTCCCCACTTTCAAGATATTCTCAGCATCTTTTATGCAACTCAGATAAGTTGTAAATGACCCTTTATAGAAAGGTAATCTCCCTATAAAAAATTCAAATTCTTTTTCATAAACTCTCTGTTTTAATTCATCATCAATAAATTCCGGGTGTTCATCTTCTATAACTGCCAACTCAAAAACAGATATTTCTCCTTTATCAACAGCAATTTCCAATTCATCCTTGCTATTAACATCACCATACAACAGCATAATCAATAAACAGGAAATTATTTATAATTTGATGGTGAAATTTATCTTTTATTTATTGCAAAAACTAAAAAATTATTCCTCAATTCTTGGAGCAAGAATGAACCCAAGTTTGACTTTGTCCTTAATCATATACTCAAGATGCACAGGATAGTCTTTGTTAAATTCAAGTTTAACTTTATCTGTGAGTTTTCCCGCTTTCAACATCTTGCTGAGGTATTCAATTGAATATCTTGCAACAGTAGCTTCCTTACAGGTTAAAGAATACAACTGTGGATTATCCGCCTCGATTTTTATCTGAGTAAAACTTGAATCTCCCTCTGCTTTCAAAATCAAAGATTCTTTTGAAATCATTATTGCAATCCCATCAGAAATCAAAGCACAATTTTCAAGACCTTCTTTCAGCACTGAAGGGTCAAGTTCAATTGAGTTTTCAAAATTAAACCTGCTTATATCCTGCATTTCCTGCTTTGCAACAGAAATAATAGGCATTGCAAATTTCCTTGTTGTGCTTCCCTCGAGAGTTAATTCAAATCTGTCCTCGTTTTCATCAACAGCCAAAGTCAATTTATCTTCGGGTTTTGATTTTTTTATAAACTGCAGCATTTTTAAGATATTCAAACCTATTTCCAAATCCTTATCGCAGGTATAACTTTCAAATGCTGTTGGAAGGATTAAAAAGTCCACAACAGCTATTACAGCCCTGTCAGGACATATAAGGGAAATACCGTCTTTTTTTATGTTAAATGTGCCTTCATCAACAATCTCCGCAATTGCATTAAAACTCTCTTTTATCAGACTTACATCTTCCAAAACCGCTTTAAACATAATATTAAATAAAGATTAATATTAGTATTTCCAATTTTTTACAATCAATCCTGCGAATTTGATTGTTTCTTCCAAATCCTTCACATTAAAAATCTCATTAGGTGTGTGCATATTTCTTAAAGGAATATTGATGGATAAACTCAAAATACCTTTCTTGATTATCTGGACTACTGCAGTATCGCTCATTCCCCCTTCAACCAGTTCCATTTGATATTTAATTTTGTTCTTTTTAGCCAAATCAATCACAAAATCTTTTAATTTTTCCGGTAAAATCATTCCCCTGCCTCCGGCTTCCACCAGAGTGATTGAAACCCCCTTACCCAATTTTATCTCAGTATCTTTTTCAGTCACAGCAGGCACATCCCCGGCAATAGCTGTATCAATAACAACTGCTAAATCAGGGTCTATTGCATAAACCGCGGTTCTTGCACCTTTTAACCCAACTTCTTCCTGAGTTGAAAAAACAAAATAAATATCATCTTTTGAGGTTTTCATGTTTTTAATCAAATCTATTAAACAATAAACCCCCAATCTATTATCAAGGGATTTTCCAACAAAAAGATTATTTCTTAATTCCTTAAATTCAGATTTAAAAGAAACTGGAGTTCCTATCTCCACTTTTGATTTATCTTTCTCAGTAAATCCCGCTTCAATATACAACTCATCATATTTCATCAGTTTTTTCCTTTCTTCTTCTTTCTGCAAATGAATTGGTTTTGAACCTATAATTCCTTCTATATCAGATTTTCCTTTTATCAAAACTCTCTGAGCTAAGAGAATCCTGTCATCAATACCACCCATCTTTGAAAATTCAACAAAACCTTTATCAATTCTTTTTACAATTAATCCTATCTCATCCATATGCGCCACTAAAACTATTTTCTTCTTATTTTTACCCGAACCTTTTTTCAGAACAATTAAATTTCCTAAATTATCCTCTGTCACACTGTCCGCATATTTTGAAATTTCTTTTTTTATCACTTCCCTAACCTCGCCTTCAAACCCGGAAACACCGCAAGATTCACTCAATTTTTTTAATAATTTCAAATCAACCATAATTTAATATTGAAATAATTATAAAGAATTCCTGAAATGGATTAAAAATAAGATTGTATCGCAAATTTTGCAATTAAAAAACTTTATATATGAATAATTACCCTATAGTTATGACAAATAACTATCTTAATGATAATAGGGGTATAATTGAACTTGGAAGTGATGAGAAAATATACGACCTTGGCAGAGGGAGTTTATATTGCGATTCTAAAGGAACTGAAGGGGAAGTTTTTCTTGGACCTAAAGAATTAAAATGGTTTCATCATAATTATGCTCCGCTAAAATCTGTCTTAAAATCAGATAATTCCAATCTTAAGGGGATTGGCGAATTAAAATGGAATAAAGACGGAACAATTGATTTAACGGACACAGCAGGAGAGGTTTACAAAAATATAATGGAAAAAGAGCCTGATTTTAGTTTCCTCAGATATATTTCGGAACTTGGTCTGGAGAGAACCGGACTGGCTGGGGGAGAAACCGGAGAAGGTCTTGCAGAAATAAAAAAAGGATTTTGGGAAAGAAATCCAAAATTTAGAAAGGGGGTTGCTCTCGCTAATATGGGTTTTCTTCTTGGGTGCGGTGCATATGGGTTATGTTCTCTTTATGATTTATATACTAAACCAAAAATATCCGCAAACGAAGATCTAAGAGATATTAATATAGCCCTGCACGAAAAAAAATTCTCATACCACGAGGATAATCTCTGGGATAATATAAATATTTCTGAAGTTGTACCTCTTAACTCTACAATAATAGGTTATAACAAAATAGGTATTTTTGTTAATCTGGATAATGAAAAAGTTCCAAAAAATATCCAAACTTTTCGGGCAATTAAAGATTTTAGTAGTTTATTAAACCTCATTGAAAAAGATCAGATATCAAAAACAGATTGTTATGAATATTTAACAGGGAAACAAGAAAATTATCCTGTAAACATAATTCTTCCTATATCCGATCATCCAAATGACATTGTCTCTCCTTCAGAATTAATAAGCACTAAACAAGGTGACTGCGAAGATTATGCTTTATTATATGCAAATTATTATAATCACAAAGGCGTTTCTTCTTTTATTGTCATGGACAAAAATCATGCAGTGGCTGCAATAGGTGATGTTCCTTCCAACCCTGAAGAACTTCATGAGAATATAAAAACCGGAAAAACCATTATTATAGGAAGTTCAGAATACATTGCTTATCATGATACCTCAACATCGCAAGAGGACGTTCCTGTAAAAGAGATTCTTAAAAATCTAAAAACAAAATACTCTGATGCTGAGATATGTGGAATAGTATCAAAAGATAGTGTGTGGATAAAAAAAGATAGGTGCCATTCAAATCAGCAGTCTATTAAACCTCTGGCTGTGTTTGACATTAAACAAGGTATTGAATATTTAAATATGAATTTATCCGAAGAACAAATCATTGCTCTTGCCATCGAATATTATGAATTTGAAGGAAATATATTAAAAAATACAACAGAAACACGGGAAGAAAATAATTTAAAATATTATGATAAATTAAAAAAACTATTAAATGACCCTCATGAAAAAAAAGTTACAGAATATTTATTTAACGAAAGTTCTTTTAAAGAATCCTCTATATAATTAAGCATATTTCAGATTAATGAATGGTATTGAATTATATGAAATAAATAATTATTATGAATAAGATTATTCCTTTCCTGCTTATCTGTTTAATATGCTTATCAGGATGCATAAATCCTTTTGAAGATTCGACGCCAAGACAAATACAACCTCTTCTTATCTCTTTATCCTCAGATTTAATAAATGTAAAATCAGGTGATTTTACTAACTTATACTTGACATTTGATAATTTGGATGAAAAAGAAGGATATAATGTTTCTGCAAGGACAATGGATTCGGGAATTTTTATTGTCTTAGATTCATTTGATGATGATGAATTAGAGGGTTTGCAAAAAAAAACCCTTGAGATGGAACTTGGGGCTCCGAGAGTTGAAGTGGACATACCATCAAAAGTAAGTGTGGAAGTTCAAATCTATAAAATCTCCAACTTCTATATTCCTGTTCTATTCGGTGATCATGAATATCTAATAGAAAAAGAAATTGCAGGTCAGCCCGTTCAAAAACAACCAAAAACATATTCTTTATCAGACCGGCTCGTGAATGTAAATATAGAATTAAATAAAAACCCTCCTATAGATACAGGGACTGCATGGGGTGCAATAAAACTTACGCCAAGAAGAGAAGGAATCCTGGATTTTAAGTCAATATACGGCGACGACATTATGTGCGAGGAAATAAATGAATTCACAAATACGGTTTCGTGTGCATTCAGCGGAGACCCGGACCAGCTTGAAGAAATAAAATTCGAGATGGAAATTGAATATGAATACAAAGAAATAAAATATCTGAACTTCCTGATTTTAGCCAGAGAAGAAGAATATATACCAACTGCACTAACCACAGATATTAAAAAAATTGGGGATGAATCCGAATTTACTTTTAATGTATCTCCTGAAATCGTATATCCTACTACTTCACAGATAACCTTGGATTTTGAATTTGAAAATGAAAATGATGCACCCCTTAAAATTAAGAAAATTGAATATGGTTATCCTGATTATCTTGAGCAGGTAATGAGCAATAATGATTGCAAAGGGGAATATATAAACAAAGGTGAAACTAAAAACTGCAGGGTTGGGTTAAAAATAAAAAAATATCCTCCAATAGGAACAAAAGAAAATATTACAGCTACTGTAACCTATATAACAACTCTGGAATATGATTTAGCAACAGGACATTCAAAAGGAAGCAAAAAAATATATAGTAGATGGTCTCCTATAATACTGGAATCAAAGGTAACTGATGTTTCTTATGAATATGATTACTGCACTTACTGGGTAAAAGATATGAAAGAACCCGTAATATACAGATGTCCTGGTGGAGAAAATAGTGAATGTCCTTCAGGATGCGAGTGTATAGGTGAAGTCTGTAAAAGAAAAAGAAGTGTTGATAAAATATCAGTAAATGTATATATTAAAAACAATGGAGTTGGTAGCGTAACAATTGAAGATCTGGAAATAGATGGTAAAGGTTGCAGTGAATGCGATGCAACAGGGGCAATAAAATGTTGTACTGTTGTAAAAGAGCCGGGAGAAAGAATTCAAATAAATATGGAATACCAATCAACCACAACCCTTAAAAAAGAGATAAAATTCTCTGAATAAATCAATTATAAAAATTATAAAAATTAAAAATCATGAATGCATAAAACTTTCATTTTGGTTTTAAATCTTTCAGAATCAAAACACACAACCGCATTTATATTTTTCTTCTCAATTTGTTCCGCAAGTTCCTGGGTTAATTTTCCATCCATTAGAACAATAGAAACATTATCGAGGTCAGCTGTCTTCAACACCTGTTTGATTTCACCATAACTCATTTTGTGAATTTCATTAAGATTGTTATCTAATAATCTGACTTCTTTGGTTCCGAGCATGTTCTTTATCATTGGTTTTACTTTTTCTTTTAAATCTGCGGGTAGGCTTGTTTTTGTTTTAGATTGTTGTGTTTCTTTTGATTCAGACTCATTTTTCTTTTTGACTTTCAGACATTGGTAAATTTCTTTTTTTGTTAATTCTTCAACTTCTTTTCCATCTGGCGCTCTTGCGAAATAATCTATTTTTATTTCCTGATTTAATCTTTTTGAAATTAAATCACCTCCGCGATCCCCATCAAGGAAAATAGTTACGGATTTATTCTTCACAATATCTTTTATCTGAGGCGAAGGCTTGCTACCGCCAACAGCGATTGTATTTTTTATTCCATAACCCACTAAATTAACCACATCCGCTCTTCCCTCAACTATTATAATCTCTTTGTTTGTCAACACATCAGGACCGCCGGTTAAACCTTTGTAAGTTTTTATTTCTTTTGTCCTGATATCTGAGGAAAGTTTATTTAAAGTCTCTTTTGTGTCGGGTATATCTTTGTATAATCTCTCAAGAATTTCCCTGCTTCTCTTTTCAATGAAATTTCTCTTGCTGCTTCTTATATCTTCAATCTCTTCTAAAGTTACTTTTGCGGTTGTATAACCAACCTTGTCAATTGTCTCAAGAGCTGCCGCCAACAAAGCGCTTTCGGAAGTTGATAAATTTGACGGAATTATTATCTCCACCATTGTTTTTTCCTCTTTGTTTTTCTTAAAATGAATATCTATCCTCCCGATTTTACCGCTTTCCTGCAGTTCTTTCAAATCCATTTCCTGTCCTAATAATCCTTCTGTCTGGCCGAAAATTGCGCCAATAATGTCGGTCCTCTCTACAAGAGATCCTGCTTCTAATGAAAGTTTTATAAGGTATTTTGCATTTTCTGTAATTTTTCCCATAATTTATATAAAAAATGATAAATTCACGTGAAAGGGGTGAAATTGGTTATTACAGTGTAATAATATTAAATAATTTATAATTCAAACAAATTATATTAATTATGATAGATAAAACAATATCTTTAAAAAAATCTTTTGATACCATAAAACCAGTGCTTCAAGAATATGTTGAAGAAAAGGAAATAATACAAAATCAAATTGATTCAAAAGGTATAATCCCTAAAGAAATTTGTGATAACTGTAAATATAAAGATATTCTAGAAGTTATTAAATTAGATAAAAAAACTAATAAAAGTATTCCTGAATTTATAGAATGGATTACCAACAATAAAATAGGGAAGCTAATGCAATGTGATAAGAAAAAAATATATATAACCTCAACTAAAAAACAAATAGAAAATAAAAATGGTGTGGTGCTTTTTGGTGGGTCTAATAGTGGATCTATAGGTATACAAAAAAGTGAATTAATCTATAAATACGAATTTCCAATAATTAAGTTCAAAAATAAAAGTTTTAGAAATATTTTTGAATTTGAATTTGATTCTTTTTCTTTTTGTAAACACATAACCAATAAAAGTTCTATGAAAAAAATATTGCCTGTTATTAAAACAAAAAAAACAAAAAGAATTAGTTTGGAATTGTTGTGTGAAGAATGTTATAACCGAATAGATAAAATAGGTTGTGAGCAAAGTATTTTAAAACGAGGTTTTGCATATAAATCATTTAAATGTAATTTTACCGATATTTTATTTAAGAATTTGTTGAGAAAACACAATATTTGTTTTATTGAATCTGAATATGAATGGTATATAAATTCTGAATATTCTGAATATCATCTTCCAACCTTGGATATGTTAGTAACTAAACCTACAAAAAATTTAAAGGAAGTAATAAAAATTATAAAACCAAACACCATTTTGAGTTTTGGTAAAAAACAAAATATTGTAAATTTTTTAAAGTGTAATTCAAATGTTATTATTTTTGATGATTCGGAAGATATTCAACAAAGGTTTTTTATTTTTGATAAAAATATAAAAATTGAAGAATCTATAGAAAAAATTGTTTCTCATATAATTTCAAAATTGGAAGAATATTCTCAAGAGATTGGAGGTAAAGAACATGATAAATTAATTAATGCCTTTGAAAAAATTGCTCATGATTTGGGCTTTGTTTCACAAAAAGAATTTTTCAACAAAGGTTCTTTAGTGGATTTAGTGTGGTTTGATAGAAAAGGTAAAATATTTGTGGCTACCGAAGTTGAAACTTCTTCCCAATGGAAAAAAGATTTAGTATCCACATGGGAAACCGAACCAAAATTGGCAATAATTGTTTCACATTCTAAATCTGATAAAAGTATAAAAGACATTACTCAATATGTACTTCTCAAAAATATACCCCACAAATTACTTTTTATCAATAACACAACTAAAAAAGCCTATTTAATTGAAAAACAAAAAATTCTGAAATATTATTGTATGAATACCAAAAAACAAATAGAAACTACATCAAATATTTTTGAATATTGACTAAAAAACTTTATTTATTAAATATCTGCAAAATAATGTAATCTTTTAATATGCTTTATTTATATTTAAAAAGGTCGATTATCCCTTCTCAAAAAGAAAATGTTTTGTAGTCCTAATTTAGAAGCGATTATATTCACATAATTATCAGAATCATTCTCTGAGAGTTTTGCTCTCTGGTCTGCTTCAATTAAAACTGTTGGGAGTCCATAAGTTTTGCTCTGCGACGAAATTGTGTAAACAAGTTCTGCAATTCTTTTTCCCTGAACTTCATCCCCTATAAACTCAACTCTTATTGGTCTGTCAAATTCCACGGTTTTTAGGTAAAGACAATTTATCTCCCCTTCCAGATTAATTATTTTTGTGACCTCTCCTTTCTCAAGCATATAGTGAAGCAGGTTTGTGTCTTTTGTTCGATTCAAAATAGTTACAAGTTCCTGTTGGTTTTTAATATCTGCTTTCTTAATAATATTCTCCGCAATATATTTGCAGAATGCTGAACTTCTTGAATCTTCAACAACTCCGGCAAGAAGACAATTTTCCTGTTTTGCAATGCTGCACAATTTTTCAAATAATTTGTTGACTTCAAGATAATCAGAATAAACCGTGCTTTCTGCGCTTGGAGCATCTGCAGGATTTACCAGCAAACTCCCGTCTATCAAAAATAAATTTGGGGAATATTTTGAAATTGTTTCAATGCTCACCGTAAGTTCTTTTTTTATTCTTTGCAAACTCCAGAAAATCCTAAATTCAATATCTGAAAAAGATTCTTTTGAGTAAATGATTTCAGGGACGGGATTCATGGTTGGGTAATATGCGACATCCGCAAGTTTACTTTTTTCATAACTGAAAATAACGCCTATTGCTCTTAAAAAAACAAAGTCCATCAGATGACCTGACTTCTTTGTCAATCCACCATCTTCGCCACCAATTTTAATATTGCCCAATTCAACTTTTGATACTTTCCAATATAATTCAGGAATTTCTCTTAAAAATCCCGCAAGTTTTTTCTTCTCTATTTCAAGAATTTTTATTTTATCAACTATTTTATCAAGTTCGTGTATTGAAACCATAATAGTCTAATTTGTTAATTTACTCTTTACTGTTCTTAGTTTTATAATCATTTTAAGAAATCTATCAATCTATATTTTCTTACCTAAAATATATCTATGCCCTTCAATATTAAGGTATGACATCGGGGAAATTTTAAATTGCGGCAACAAATCATGAACCATAACTTCAGTGTACTGCGCCTGTTTTTTTGGGACCTGCATTTTAATCAAAACCTTTTTATCAGAATCCAATAAATCAAGAAATCGACCCATGACTTTGAAACTAGTAACAATATTTAATGGAAGATAATTCACAATGCAATCAACTTTTTTTGGCAATTGGGAAATATCCAAATCATCCGGGCTCTCTTCAAATTTTTTTAATTTTGGGCTCTTCAGACTTAATTTCTCAGGAGAAACATAGTAAGTCTCTTTTGAATTCATAAGGGTGAATTTCAATATATCTGGTGTTCCCAAATAAATCACTTTATTACTGTCTTTAAAAAACCAATATAGCAGCTGGAAATCAGTCCAATCCATATTTAAATATCCTACATAGTTTTATAATGAAGAAAAAACTAAAAACCTTCCTGAAACAATGCAAAAGAATACTGACTATTGCAACAAAACCAGGTAAAGATGAATATATCAGTTATTCAAAGATTATTGCGATTGGGGTCCTTGCATTAGGTCTTTTTGGATTCATAATTTACCTTATCTTTTCCATAACAGGAGTATAATCTCTCCCAGTAAGCAAAAAGGTTCTCTTTCGCCGTCATTGGGGAAAAATAAATAGAAATGATTCTCTTTCTAATTTAATACTTTAATAAATTATGGGTTTGTGGTGTAGTTAAGCCTTTCTTTTCAGAACACCAAAAGAAAGAGTCTCTATAATGGTAGCATTGGGGCTTTGGGTGTTAACCTTGCCTAACAGGTAGGGAAATCAAAAACAGCCTCCGACTCGAGTTCAAAGCAACACCTTAAATTAAAGGTGGTGAAAATCTCGGCAAACCCATTTTAAATTTCCTAAAATCAGAATATAGGGAAATAATCATTAATTAATTATGACCTTTAAAGTAACTCCTTGGGAGGTGACCGGGAAAATTGATTATGACAAACTAAGAAGAGACTTTGGGGCAAAACTAATTGATAAAGAATTAAAAAATAGAATTAAAAAAAACGCTGGTGGTTTGCATCACTTTTTAAGCAGAGATTTCTTCTTTTCGCATAGGGATTTTAATTTAATTCTCAAAGATTATGAAAAAAATAAAGGATTTTTTTTATACACTGGAAGAGCTCCCGGAGGAGATATGACTATTGCCCATCTAATACCTTTCATCTTTACAAAATGGCTACAAAAAACATTTGATGTTAATCTTTATATACAAATTCCAGATGAAGAAAAATTTCTTCATAAACAAAATCTCTCCTGGGAAACTGTACAAGAAAAAACAAGAGAAGATTTAAAACATATTGCATCGCTGGGTTTTAATCAAGACAAAACATTCTTATTTCAAAATTCAGAATATATAAAAAATATGTATCCTATGCTAATGAAAACCGCAAAAAAAATAACCAATTCCACAATGAAAGCAGTTTTCGGTTTCAAGGATTCCACAAATATTGGAATGTCTTTCTATCCTGCAATTCAAATGGTTCCAACTTTCTTTGAAAAAAAAAGGTGTGTAATTCCCTGCGCAATAGATCAAGATAATTACTGGAGACCGCAAAGAGATATTGCGGAAAAACTTGGTTTCTATAAAACAGCAACAATCCATAGCAAATTCCTCCCACCCCTCACAGGTGTAGAAGGTAAGATGAGCGCAAGCAAATCAGAAACCGCAATATACCTTTCCGATAACGAAGATGTTGTTAAGAAAAAAGTGATGAAATACGCTTTCTCCGGGGGTCAGCCCACATTAGAAGAACACAGGAAAAAAGGAGGCAACCCTGATATTGATGTGGCTTTCCAGTGGCTATATATTTTATTTGAACTTGATGATAAAAAAATAGAAAAAATAAGAGAAGAATATAAATTAGGAAAAATGTTAACTGGAGAATTAAAAACAATTTTAATTAATAAGATAAATAACTTCCTTAAAGAACATAGTAAGAGAAAAGATAAAGCGGACAAAATAGTGGATAAATTAAAATATTCAGGAAAACTTGCAAAAGAAATGTGGAATAAAACAATTTAGCAGTAAAATTAATTTAAAATTCCCTCAAAGAAAACAAATGAACTAAACTTCTTCTTCAACATTTAGTTTTGGATAAAGTCCCATTGAAATTATCTCATCCAAAGCTAACTTGAATGCATAACTTGTTTTTATCCTCACAATATTGGTTTTATTGCATATAGGACAATAACTTATTCCTTTCATCTGGTTATCCACAGCAACAACGCCGCAGTCTTTGCATAAAGGTATTTCAGTTTCATCAGATGAAAATCTTTCTTTTAAAGTTAAAGCCGCACCATAAGCCAACAAACAATCTTTCTCCATTTCACCAAATCTCAATCCTCCTTCTCTGGCTTTCCCTTCAGTTGGTTGTCTTGTCAAAATAGTTGTAGGTCCTCTAGCTCTCATGAAATACTTATCTCTAACCATATGGTACAAAGCCTGATAATAACAAGGTCCGATTAAAATTTGTGATGTTAATTTCTCTCCTGTTTCTCCATTATACAATTCTTCCCTACCAACAGAATCAAAACCAAACTGCTCAAGAGTCTTCTTTATTTCCTCCTCAGGAGTTTCATTGAAAGTTGTTCCATCAACCACTTTACCGGATAAAGCCGCTGCTTTCCCATACATTAATTCCATAATCTGACCTATTGTCATCCTGCTTGGTATTGCCAATGGATTTACAATTACATCCGGAACAATCCCATCTTTTGTAAATGGCATATCTTCTTCGGGCACAATTGCTCCAATAACCCCTTTTTGTCCATAACGTGTAGCAAATTTATCGCCAACCTCAGGAATTCTCATTTCCCTTAAAGTACTTTTAACAAATTTATCCCCGCTTTCGGTTTGTGTAAGAATAACTCTATCAATAACCCCGGATTCTCCTAATTTTATTGACAATGAAGTATCTCTCCTGTTTTCTGTTTCAGAAAAAAATTCTTCTACAGGACCATAAAATCTCAAAGGCGAGACCTTTCCTATAATTATATTTCCACCATTAACTTCTACTTCTGGAGGAGCTATTCCATCTTCATCTAAAAGCTTATAATCCTCCTTTGTTTTAAAATTCTTCACAGATTCATCCGGTATTCCTATTTCATCACTCTCTATTCCCCAATATTTTTTCTCCCTTGTGCCATAAGTTCTGAAAAATAATGACCTAAATACGCCTCTTTCTATGGATTTCTTATTAAAAATTATCGCATCCTCCATATTATATCCTTTATAAGGCATTATTGCAATCACCACATTCTGACCCTGAGGATGTTCATTTAAAAAATTGGATTTATACATTACAGTATCTACAATAGGATGTTGCGTGTAATTAAGAGAATAAGCTTTTGTGTCTGGTCTTAATAAATAATTTACCGCATAAACACCTAAAGATTGAGACATCATCTTTGCGCCATAGTTTATCCTATCTGACCTGTTGTGCGCTGCAAAAGGAACCATGGATGCAGAAATACCCAAAATAACTGTTGGGTTTAATTCAAGATGTGTATGTTCATCAACTATTTCTTCCGGAGTGATTGCTATATAAGCGTTTTCTTCTTCCTCCGCATCAAGATATTCCACAACACCTTCTTTAACCAAGGTATCTAGATTAAGTTCACTTTTTAAAATTCTTTTTAGATGAACTTCTGTTAATAAAGGTTCTCCATTCTTGACAATTATCAATGGCCTTCTTAATCGGGAATCCTCCACATCAATTCTTATTTCATCTATATCTTCAAGATAAGTTATGTTGGCTTCCGGAGATAATATTCCTTTTCTTCTCTGTTCCCTAAAACTATTCACTAAAGTTTTTGGTTTTTTTGTTTCACCCACAAGGATGCCGCCAAGAAATACTCGTACCATATTATAATTTACCTTTTACAAATTCAAATATAATTTCTTTATCCGATTCATTAATCCCTTTTGAAACTGTTGATAAACATGCAAGGTGTTTTCTCAAACCAATGTGGACTCCTTCAGGGGTTTCCTGTGAACAAAATTTACCCCAATGAGTTCCGTGTAATTCACGAGCCTCTGGGTGTTCCTGAGAACTTGAAAGCATTGATATCACCGCCCTCATGTTCGATAATCTCCTGACATAATTTATCCTATCCAATCTCTGGGCAACACCAACTCTTCCGCCAACCCACAAACCGGTTGCCAAAGAAGAAATAATCCTTTTACTAATATAACTTGATTCAAATAAAGCCTGAACTACAGGGGTTTTCTTCCTCTTGGTTAATCTCTGATAATTATACCGGATTCTGCTTGACAAACCATTCTTTCCCAGCAATAATGAACGAAGCAATACATCAAGGAAATATCCTGAAAATCTAATCCTCTTGTTTGATAAATGATCAATATCATCTCCTCTTTGTGCCCCCAAACCGACTTTAATTAACCTGCTTGCAACATGAGCCAAATAATCTGCTTTCACTTTTTGTTTATCTTCTTCAACGCCAAGATGGTGCAATAAGAAATTGTTCAGCAAATTCTGAACTCTTTGTTCTGGAGTTTCTTTACCCATTCCTTTCACAAATCTCTGTAAATATTCCAAAGCGTCTGCTTTTGTTCCAACCTCCTCAAACTCATAAACATTTGTAAGTATCTCTTCGTCCATCTCAGGAGTATCAGAGATTTCTTCAATTATCTGTTTATCTGTTTCCAAACCCAAAGCTCTTACAACCACAATTAAAGGAACATTCCTTAAGTTTGAAAAGTTCATGTATAATATCCTGTCTTTCCGTTCAATCATATGTCTTTGGATATATTGATTTTTCTCTGAGTTTATTCTTGCCATTTCTATGCCCTTCCTCATTTCTTTTGTAACAACCATCCTGTTATTTGCAACTTCTTCTACGCCGATTATAATTTTCTCAGTTCCATTTACGATATAATAACCTCCTTGATCATAAGGATCTTCTCCTATACCCATTAATTCTTCTTTACTTAATTTTGAAGTTGGGTCTAAAACAGAACCAATCATTATTGGAAAATCGCAAAGTTTGATTTTTGTTGGTTCCTGATGAACATCATTTATCACAGGAACAACATTAACATATAAAGCGCAAGTATAATTCAAATCTCTTATTCTTGCCTCCATAGGTGTAACTTCCCTATCATAACCGTCTGCTTCCTTCAATACCGCTCCTCCAAACTCAACTTTCCATAAAAGAAGTTTTATGTTATCATCCAAAGGAATACTCTCAATCTCATCAATAATCTTCTGAACTCTAGTTGACACAAATCTATTATAAGTATCTATATGATACCTTACAGCCAACTTTGGCAAATCAGTTTCAATTAATTTACTAAAACCCTCATATAACTTCTTATTTTTCATATTACAGCCCTATAATAAAAATAATTCTCTTTTGTTGTAGAAATTGTTCTTTCAATTTCTATCACATCACCAACCTCAACCTCCAATTTTTTTATTGCCGGATCTTTTTTAGGTATCTTTGGTAATTCTTTCTCAGTAACATTATACTTTTTAAGGATTTCTGCTTTTTCATCCTCTGAAAGTTTTCTATGCTCTGGAACCAAACAATGTTCCCCGATATTCAAGTCTTTTTTATCCATTTTCTTCAATTAATTAGTTGCGACATGAGCCCGACGCGATTTTCAACCACCCATTTAAACTTTGATTTTTCAACCAAGTTTACTTTTTGGGGTGCAGACCTTTCCTCTATTTGCAAAGCAAATTGAGGTGCCGTCTGAAAGACGAGCATTTGCTTCACCTATGAAAAGGGTTGCTTCGAACGCGCGACACCCAGGTTTCTTCTTACACCATTTATCATGGGGCATTACTAATATACCCTCTAAACTTTAAATAAAAGCCTGATGCTCTACCAGATTACTCCCTCCTTTTTTTCAAAACAAGGACTGAGCTACGGGCCCATAATATCTCTTGAAAAATAGTTTTATATCCTTATTTGTACCTCCTCGGTGATTTATATTCATTTTAACTAAATAAAAGTTTCTCTGGAAATTAAAAAATACAACTAAAAGACATAACTTGAATCATCTAAAATAAGATACTGTTTTTTGTCCCTTTTTATTTGGTTTTAAAAGAAACCAGTTCATTTTTGGTTCTGCACTCCAGTATTTATCTTTTCCGGTTTTTCTTCTTAAATAAACACACCCACTTGATTGCAAATCTTTTATGTAACTGGAAATATTAGAACGACGTATCTTAAGTATATCTGAAAGAGATTTATTAGTAATCTCTGGGTATTTTACTATCTCAAGCAGAACTTTTTTCGCTTTTGGTGGAATATTATTTAAATATCTTTCCTCTAAAATAAATTTTAGTGTTTTTGATAATTCATCTCTGTCTAATAAAACTGGTTTTTCTTCTGTTATTTCTATAACTGTGGTTGATAAACTATTCAAAATATCCCTTATATTTCCGTTCATTAATGTATATAACGCTTTCAAACCATCTCCCGTATAAGGTAAAATAACATTATACTCTTTACTTATCTCTAAAGCATTAAATCGTCGTTTTAAAATTTCATCTATCTCTGCTGTATCGCACAATTATTTTCTAATCTACCAACAAAAGAATCTATGGGTATGGTTCCTCCCTGCACTAATATCGGACTTGTCGAAAATGGATTTTCTTTAACACCCTACAATTCCCAAATATTTTTTAGAATGTCTTGATTAGCAACTATAAATAATACTTTCTGATATTTATAGTTATATAAAATCCTATAACTATCGAGATATAACTATAAAATCGCTATAGTCATATAAAATCCTATAACTATCGGGATATAACTATAAAATCGCTATAGTCATATAAAATCCTATAACTATCGGGATATAACTATAAAATCCTCCAACCCTTCAACTAAATAAAAACCATCCTAAATTAAAAAATATACAAAATTATGCTGAGGTGGCGGAGCGGCTAAGCCTTTTTTGAGAAAGAAAAATAACTCAAAAAAGGATTCTGAAATAACGCGCCAGCCTGGAAAGCTGGTTCTCGAAAGGGAGCGCAGGTAAATCTCCTATTCTCTGGAAAAGGGGTTTTGCGAATTCAAATCCTGTCCTCAGCGTATAATTTATTAATTTCTTAGATTATTATGGCAAAATTAAGACCTGGCAGATGCACCCGAGAATTAAAAAGACCTTGGACAAGACAATCAAGAAAAAAACCAAGAGTTGGATATGTAAAAGGGGTTCCTCAGACAAAAATAAGAAGATATGTAACTGGAAGTAAAACGGATTATGACACCAGATTCTGTCTGACAATCACAGGTAAATTGCAGATTAGAGATAATTCAATAGAAGCAGCCAGAATTTCAATTTCAAATTACTTGCAAAAAAATATTAAATTAAACTTTTATCTTATTTTAAGAAAATATCCTTTCCAGGTACTTAGAGAACACAAACAAGCCGCTGTTGCCGGAGCAGACAGGTTCTTTGCAGGAATGAGGCATGCTTTTGGAAAACCCGCAGGTATGGCTGTTGTAATGAATAAAGGAGATGTTTTATTTGAATTAAGAATTGACAAAAAATATGAACAGTTTGCAAAAAATGCATTTAAACGAGCAAGTCAAAAATTATCCGGGAATTACAAAATTATCGAACAAGAATTGGCAAAACCTAAAGAGACAACTAAAACTAATTAAAATTTCTATTTGCAATATTATATTTATTTAATCTCAGTTTTTGGTTTTTCTTTAATATTCTCTTTTTTGGTCTGTAAAGAAGAGGTGTTTGGTTTGGTTTCAAGTTTTTTTGTTGTTTTAGAAATCTCTTCTATTTTTGACTTAACATCTGGTTTTTTTGTTGTTTTTGGGGTTTCTTTCTTCAAAGATTTTGGTTTCTTTGCTTTGTTGAAAAGAAGTTTAAATCTTTTTTTATCTTTCAAAAAGCCCAATCTCTTGAGTATCCCGCTCTCTGAGATGCTTTTTTCTATATCTTCCTGCTTCTCCCCTTTTAATGGAATCTTGTATTTTGTAATAATTAAGTGTTTGACATTGCACCTTTTTCTGCTGCACATGCCGTACTTAATCGCTCCGGAAATCTCCGCAAAAGAACCATCTAAAGGTTTTACTATAATACAATATCTTCCTTTCTCTCTCCCGGCGATTTTCCTGCAAATCTGACCTGCTTCTACCATTATAAAATTCAGAATAAATTTTAATAATGGATATACAAAAATTGCTGAATGAGAGAAATATAGAATTATCCTATTTAGATAAAGATTATGGATTTCCTGAATTAAAAAAAGGCACAATTATTACAAATTCCAGGGGATTTACTAAAAATCTGCTTTCAGATTTGGGATTTGCTGAATTTTATCCGGTTTCTGATGCATCCCTTGACAGGGTAGAAGAAATTAAAAAAAACGAGCATGCTGGATCTATTATTGGGTTTGGAGGCGGGAAAGCAATTGACATTGCAAAAAAGCTGGCTTATGATTTGGATTTAAATCTTATTTCTATTCCAACTGCTCCTTCGCATGACGGGTTGATTTCAAAAAATTGCTCTCTTTACAATGGAATAAAAAGAGAAACAATCCCAACAAAATATCCCTCAAAAATAATCATTCCTTTGTATTTATGGAAAGATTCCGGTAATTTAAAAAAATCTGGAATCTGCGATTTAATATCCAACTTAACCGCATTGCAGGACTTAAGTCTGGCGGAAAAAAATGGTGAAAAATTTTCAGAATTTTACAAACAATTGAGTTTTGAATCCGCGGAAAAAGTTTTGGGTTTCGGAACAGATAAAGAACTTGCGGAGGCGTTGATTATGTCAGGCATTGCAATGGAAGAAACTTCAAAATATTGTTCAGGGAGCGAACATGAAGTTGAAAGACTTTTGGAAGCAAAAATAAACGGGGGTAAATATTTGCACGGGCAACTTGCGGGAACAGGAACTTTGATCTCAGCAAAAATTTATGAAATTTATTCCAATGAACTTCCTGATTTAAGATTTGAGTCAAAAAATTTGTTTGAAGAAATCAAAGAGAAAATGAAAAAAGTTGGTGTCTACGAATTTGCGATTGAACCTTTGAAAGATGAAAAATTTAATCCTGAAATTCTTGGAGAAATCAGCAGGATAAGACCTGAAAGATATTCTCTTTGGAATGTTATTGATTCTGAAAAAGTTGAGTGGAAGAAAATTGTTGGGGGGATTTTGGAATAGATATTTTTTGCAGAGGGAAAATTCGTTTTAAATGTATAGATTTTAATTTATACCTAATTGTGTATTAAAAAGTATTCCTATATAAGAAAATACCTGATTGTGTATTATTTTGTACATTTATGTGTATTTGCGATTAATACTCTTATTAACAAACCCTTTATTTGTCACTTTTGTTACGACAAGAGTTGCAAAAGCTTTAAATATACTTAATATATATTATATTATCAGATAGTGATAACAACAATATTCTATCTGATAAGGTGAAAAAAATGAGAAAATATTCATTCAGGGAAATCTCCAAAATTCCATTAGAAGAATTGTTAAATGACAGAGAATTGCAGAGAGATATCCATTATTCAATTTATGATAAAACTACAAGAGATCCTGAAATTGCAGACAAAGAAGTGCAATACAACCCAAATCCTACAGTTATACTAGAAAATGTATTAGATGAAAATTCTGAGGTTTTAGAAAAAGATACTTTTAGAATTGATGGTGATAAAAAGCATATTTATTTTTTTCCAACACTCTGGCCAACTAAAGAGATTCCTGATTATTTGAAACAAGAAGACTTAATTCCATCCGGATATTCTACTTTGAATAATAACCTGTATGAAACTGTGCGGGATGAATCTGGAATAACCAAAGAACAACTGGAAACAGAAATTTATTTGAAGAATAAAGAAATACTTAAAAAATTAGGAACTAATGAGGTTCCATTTAACAAAACCTTATTCAGAGTTAAAGGTGAAAAAAGTGTGCCTGAATTATACAATCAATCAACAAGACAATGGGAAGAATACAAAGGTGAAAATGTAAAATGGGGTTATAGAGAAACAAACCCAGAAGTGTCCTGGTACATATTTCCTTATAGTGAAGATATGATGTTTAGGTATGACCTCATATCAGAATAGTATTATGACTGCTATTATCTACCACCGGGATTATCTTGAGCATGAAACTGGAAATCATCCTGAAAACAAATATAGGTTAATTGCAATAATGAATGAAATTCAAGATAGTAATTTAAATATAAATATAATCAAACCCAAACAGGCATCTATTGATGAAGTAAATTTAGTTCATACTCCAAATTATATTAAAAAAGTGGCTAAATACTCAAAAAATGAATTGCCCCTCGACCCTGACACCATTACTTGTAAAGATTCCTATGAAACTGCTTTGTTTTCGGCTGGCGGCGCTATAACTGCGGTAGACACTCTTGATAAAGAAGATAATGCCTTTGCATTAGTTCGTCCACCCAGACATCATGCGCTTCCAGATAAAGGAATGGGTTTTTGTCTCTTCAATAATATTGGGATTGGAGCAAAATATGCATTAGATAAAAAAGGATATGAACGCGTTATGATTATTGATTGGGATGTGCATCATGGGAACGGGACTCAGAATATCTTTTATGATGACCCCTCAGTTTTCTATTTTTCAATCCACCAATTACCCTGCTATCCCGGAACAGGATTTTCTGAAGAAAGAGGTTTAGGAAAAGGCGAAAGATTTACTAAAAATATTCCTCTTCCGCCAGGCTCTGGAGATAAAGAATATCTGGATATTTTTGAAAAATATTTAGCCCCTGCCGCAGATAAATATAAACCAGACCTTATTTTAGTATCTGCTGGTTTTGACGCTCATATTGATGACCCTATGGCTGATATGAATGTTACCGGCAAAGGATTTGAAAAAATGGCTTCTGAGGTTTATTCAATTGCTGATAAACATTGCGATGGAAAACTGGCAATGGTGCTTGAAGGCGGATATAATCCAAGAGCTCTTTCATATTCTGTAAAAAAAGTGCTTGAGGTTATGTCTGAATAAAATAAGTTAAATTCATAAGTCCTTGAAGAACAACACGTATTCTTTATCTCTTTTAAATCCCACCTTTTCGTAAAAATTTATTGATTTCTTGTTTGATTTAGGGGCAAACAGGCTGACGAGTTTTATTTTTCTTTTCCTAAGTTCCTTTAAATAAGAATCCATTAATTTAGTGCCAATTTTATAATTTCTATATTTAGGCATCACAACAAGATAAGTCAATACAGATAATTTAGTTAAATCATATATTTCAGAAAGAAGAAACCCAACAATTTTATTGTCAATCTCCGCAATAAGAACAAAACCATATTCAATAACAACTTTGAAATATTTCAAACCTAAAGTCCTGCCATCAACCATAGTAACTTCTTTTGTAATTTTTCCTATTTTTTCAAGTGTTTTTGCATCTTCTAAAGTTGCGTTCCTAATTATCAGATTATCCATAAATTAATAAATATTTATCTAATATTCTCTTATTAAATTTCCTGCCAGATTCCCACGACAGATTAAAAGCATATTGAAATCACAAAAATCTCTATTTTATAGAAAAGAATATAAAATTTTAGAATCTTCAAATAAATATCTCTTAGCTGGCTGGGGGTCATAACAATTTGCAAGTAAATCAATTAGATTATGTTTTCTACATCCTGCTTAGTTTTTCCTGATTTCAAACTTTAATAATTACAATTATGAACAAACTCTTGAGTGAACTTGATGCCAAAGAACTTTTAGAAAAATATGGTTCTCCGCTTTTTATCGTGGATGAATCAAAAATTATTTATCAATACCAACA
Organism: Candidatus Aenigmatarchaeota archaeon; assembly: GCA_023134135.1. Classification (GTDB taxonomy): domain Archaea; phylum Aenigmatarchaeota; class Aenigmatarchaeia; order QMZS01; family QMZS01; genus QMZS01. Next base: position 1,155 of record JAGLVB010000017.1, on the reverse strand, counting down.
GATAAAACAAAAATTTACAAAATTCTACCCAAATACAGAAATCGCATACGCCTATAAAGCAAATTATCTTCTTGAAATATGCAATTTAATTAACAGGCAAGATGGATTGGCTGAAGTTATTTCCGGGTTTGAATACCAGATAGTAAAATTGCTTGGAATTAAAGGAAATAAAATAATTGTAAATGGTCCTTATAAACCCACAGAAGAACTGAATTCCATAATAGAAGAAGGTTGTATTATTAATGCTGATAATATCAATGAATTTGAAAAGATTAATGAAATTGCCGAAAAACAAAATATGATCGTTAATGTGGGAATAAGGATTAACGCAAAAATAGGAAAATTACCCTGGAGTAAATTTGGTTTTAATGTTGAAAGTAAAGAAGCGTTTAATGTTACTCAGATTATTAAAAACAAATTTACAAATCTTAATTTAAATGGAATCCATATTCATATTGGAACAAACCTGACAAATGTTAATTTATACAAAGAATCAATCAGTATTATTCTAAATTTTATTGAAGAACTTAAAAACAAATTGGGAATTAAAATAAACTATATAGATTTAGGTGGGGGTTTTGCCACAGAAGCCTGTCCTGCTGAATGTGATTTCAAAGAATGGAAGGTCCCGGATATAGAAGAATATGCAAAAGCAATTTGCGAACCTCTAAACCGTTTTTTTGAAAATGAAACTGATAAACCAACTTTAATATTAGAACCCGGAAGATATTTGGTAGATGGAGCAATATCTTTGGCAACTTCAGTAATTACGGTAAAATCTATTTCTGGCATAAGGTCTGTATTTGTGGATGCTGGCGTGAATATTTTGCCCTCTGCATTTTATAGGAAACATAAAATAGAAGCATTAACTGATAATATAGAAAAAGAACTTACAGATGTTTACGGACCTCTTTGTATGAACGTTGATTTACTAGAATCAGGAATTATGTTGCCAAAAGTGGGGGTTGGAGATATTTTAATAATTCAAAACGCAGGCGCTTATGAACTATCCCAATCCATGCAATTTACAAGACTGAGACCCGCTGTTATTGGTATAAAAGAAAATGGAAAAATAAGCTTGCTCAGAAGAAAAGAAACTATAGAAGATATTATAAGATTGGATGTATTTAACAATAGACTTGTTGCCATATAAGC
>JAGLVB010000016.1 GCA_023134135.1 Candidatus Aenigmatarchaeota archaeon | reverse complement strand
GTACGGAATTTAATCAATCACCTAAATTTATTTAATATATGGGTAAAAAGGGCAGTGGCAGGAAATTTAAATGGAGACCTGTTGAAGGGAAAAAAGTTAAATATATCCCAACTAAAAAGAATCAGAGAAAATCAGAAGAGAATTGTAGTAAAGCATTTGATTATCTTAGATCAGGAGATTTCAGAAAAGCAATGAAAACCGTGCAGGAAGCAATAGACAGCAATCCCAATAATCAAGAATGTTATTGGTGCAGAGGAAATATCTATGAGAATTTAAATGAACTGGAAAAAACAAAAGAAGATTATCTAAGAATTATTAAAGACTTGGAAGGTACTATAAAATTAGGAATTAAACTGCCAGACGAAATGAAAGAATTATTGGGAAAAGTCTACAACGATTTGGGACTTGTTTATGGTAAACAAAAGAATCCGGAAAAACAAAAAACTTGTTTTGAGAGCTCCTTAAAATATTTAGACAGTCCCGAAGCCAATATTAGTTTAGCTGCTGTTTATGAATCAAAGGACAATCCAGAAGGAGCACTAAGATATTATAAGGCCTACCTAAAATTAAAAGATTCATTTGATATTGAAGTTAGAATAGCTCAAATCAATAGGGAATTATATCTTAAGAAATATCAAGAATAATAAAAATAATCTAAAATATAATAATTTTTAATTAATTATGGTATTTACAAAAGATGCAAAACTCAGGGAACTTCTTGATAATGAAGAAACAAAATTAATTTTAACAGACTCCGGGGTGCCTTGCGCTTCCTGCCCTTTTGCAAGAATGGAACTGGATATCCTAACTATTGGGGAAATCTGCGAGAGCTATGATATTGATTTGGAGAAATTGCTTGAGAATTTAAATAAAGTTAAATGAAATTGGTTTTTATTTTCAATAATTTTTTTATTAGTGATAATAAATCCAGTTTGCAGAATCTTTAACCTTCCTGTTATTTGAAGTTCTATCCGGCATTCTCTTTATCATCTGAACCCCATTATAATCTTCGAGCAGTTCAGAATGTTCATCATCATTTATTATTTTTACTGCGCTTATTTCTTCAGGGAATATTGCTCCCAAAATAAAAAATTCTTTTGATTGTCCGCATTTTCCAACATCATAATAATCAACAACACATCGATTAGGTTCTATTTTAATTTGATATATTGTTTTATCTTCTCTTTCATATAAATGATTTGTTGGCGCAAATACCTGAGCCATTTCCGGATTAAATGTTGCGGATAGAAGCGGCGTATCCTTTTGATTTATAGTATGTTTGTTAAATAATTCATAAATCAATTCATCATGTCCTGTCTCAATTATTTTTTTAGTTTTATTTATTTCTTCCGGAATATCGTATAGAATTGCATTGGATAAAAAACCAATATTTTCAAAACCAGTTGTACCGCCTTTGTATAATTTAATGATTTCCTCTGAATTTTCAGTTGCATGATATTTTTCAGGAACTTTTGAATAATCAAAAGTAAGTTCTTTTTTCTTAAAAGGATTTTCTACACTGCTTAAGCTGAATGACATATAATTACTTAATATTAATTAAAAGTTATCAATTATTTGAGTTTATAACTGCTGTAAAAAATAAAATTTAGAGTTAACTAAAAAAATTAGAAAATAATTTATGGTTCTTGAAATTAAGGATTTGAAGGTAAAATCCGGCGAAAAGGAGATATTAAAAGGAATAAATCTGAAAATAAATCCCGGGGAAACTCATGCTCTCCTGGGTCCTAATGCTTCAGGAAAGAGCACACTTGTTCAGGTAATCGCAGGAAACCCCAAGTATAAAGTTACTTGGGGCAATATTCTTTTTAATGGAACTGATATTACTAAACTCCCAACTGAAGAAAGAATAAAACTAGGGCTTGCAATAACATGGCAGAACCCCCCAACAATAAAAGGAGTAAAACTCTCTAAATTGCTTGATAAAATATCAAAACAAGGCATAAATACTGAAGAACTTGGAGCCAATCCGGGGATACTTGACCGGAGCGTAAACCTAAATTTCTCAGGGGGAGAGAAAAAAATATCCGAATTAATCCAGATTATTTCTTTAAATCCAAAACTTGTAATTTTCGATGAAATTGATTCAGGGCTTGACATAAAAAAACTTGAGAAAGTAAGTAAAATTATAAAAAAGGAATTGATTGATAAAAATGTTTCTGTTCTTGTAATCACGCATAGCGGGGAAATCCTGAACTTCCTGAAGCCAAAAATAATTAATGTGATGGTGGATGGAAAGATTATATGCGAAGAAAAAGATTACACGAGAGTTTTAAAAACTATAAAAGAATATGGATATGAAAAATGCAGAAAATGCGAATTACACGCAGACGGACCATGAAGTGAATATAACGGAAATAAAAGGGATGGAAATTCTGCCGAGTAATATGGCAATAAAAAAATATGAGTGGACCAGAGAATATTTTAAAGGCAAACCAAAAGAAGGATATTTTATCTGGATTAAAGAACAGATTGATTTTCCTGTTACCACCTGCATGAGTATTGCTTCAAAATCTGTGAGCCAGAATCTTCAGAATCTGATAGTTATTGAGAAAGACCTTAAAATAAAATTACGGGGAACCTGTAACTCACTTAAAAAAGATCTTTGCAGCAGGCACACAGCTTCAGGCAAGATTATATTAAAAAAGAATGCTGTTTTGGAATATAATCACATTCACACATGGGGCAATGAAGATGTTGTTAACACAGATTATGAATTTATTCTTGAGAAAGGTTCAAAACTTGATTATAATTACAAAGTATCTTCCACTCCAGGAAATATGAAACTAAACACAAAAATCACCTGTCTTGAAAATTCAACTGCCAATCTGACTATTATTGGAAACTGTGAAAATTCAGATGTGAAAATTAGAGATGATATAATTTTGAAAGGAAAAAATTCTTCAGGAATACTAAAATTAAGACTTGTTGGGAAAGAAAATACAAAAATTCTGTCGCATTCGAGAATTACAACTGAAGCTGAATGCAAAGGGCACCTTGACTGCCAGGGACTTCCAATCCACAAAACCTCTGAAATGATATTAATTCCTGAACTTATTTGTAAAGACAATCAATCCCAGATTACTCACGAGGCTTCAATCGGCAAAATTTCCGAAGAAGAATTAAATTACTTAAAGAGTCGGGGTTTAAATGAAGCAGAAGCAATTGAACTGATTGTCAATGGTTTTCTTGAAAATTAAAAAGTTCCAGTTCTTAATTTACCTGTTTTTAAAAATAATCAATTAAATATATCTATTATTATGGACCTGAAAAAAGGCGAGGTGGCTGCGAAGAATGCTGGATTGATTTCAGTTTTACTGGTAATCATAAAATTAATCGCAGGATCTTTATCCGGAAGTATTGCTCTGATAAGCGATGCCATGCACAGCTTTGCTGATTTGACTGTTGATATTATCTCCTGGGCGGGTCTTAAGATTGCGCAAAGAAAACCAGACGAAAAATTCCATTATGGGTATTATAAAGCAGAGTCTCTAGCGACTTTATTCATTTCATTCTTTATCCTGTACATTGCGGTTAATCTCATATTTGAGGGTTATTCAAGGATTATTGTTGTTTCTGCGATAACAATGCCTTTTATTGCATTATTTATCGCTTTAATCTCTTCTATTGTTTCATTCATTGTGTCAAAATACCTGCGAAGAATAGGCGAAACTATTAATTCCCAGGCTTTGATTATAAACTCAAAAGAAAGATTTCTTGATGGAATTTCTTCAATCGGGGTTTTTGTCGCGATTCTTATGAATTCTTACGGCATTTACTGGGCGGAAGGAGTTATTACTATTATTATCGGGGCAATGATATTGAAAATAGGCATTCTTTCTCTAAAAGATTCTATTTTTTCTCTGATGGATATTAGTCCGGTTGAAGAAGAAGAAAAAGTAAAAGAAATTATAGAAAAAGTAAAAGGAGTTGATGATTATTCAGACCTAAAACTAAGAAAATCAGGACCTTTTGTTTTCGGCGAGGTTAAGATAAATGTTAAAAAATCCGCTTCAATCAATAAAGCTCATGATATCGCGGAGGAAATTGAAAGTAGAATCAAGACTGAAATAAATTCTATCGAATCATTTATAGTTTATGCTGAACCTTACAAAACTGAAAAAAACAAAATTGCGATTCCTGTTTCCAATCAGGAAGGTCTGAATTCCAGGATAATGGATCACTTTGGAAGAGCTGATTATTTTATGTTCCTTGAGACAGATAAAAAATCCATTAACAAGTTCTATTTTAAAGAAAATCCTTATAAAAAGAAAAAGCTGAGGACCGGGCTGGATGTTGTTGACTTTATCCTGAAAGAAAAAGTAAATATTCTGATAACTAAAGAGATAGGAGAAATATCAGTTAATAAATTAAGAGATAATCTAATTGATATTTACAAAGCAAAAGGGAAAAACTGCGGTGAAATTGCGAATAATTTCCTTGAAGATAGGTTAATAAAAATGAAAAAACCCACAAGGAAAAAAGATTGACTAAACAGTTCTCTTTTAAGAATAATATTAATTTCTAAAAGATATTATGACAAAGATACTTGTTGGTTCTCAGAATCCTGTGAAAATAAATTCTGTGAAAGAGGGTTTTTCAAATTACTTTAAAAATATTGAGGTTATTGGCGTGGATGTTAATTCCGGGGTTCCGGACCAGCCAGTGAATGATGAAATCTTTGAGGGCGCAAAAAACAGGGCTTTGGAACTGAAGAAGAAAGATGATTTGGAAAATTTAGGCGGTGGGTTTTTTGTTGGAATTGAAGGCGGAATAACTGAGATTAATTCAAAATGGCATAATTTTATGGTGGTTTATATCATTGATGATAAAGGCCGGACTGGTCTCGGCACATCTTCCCATTTTGAACTCCCTGAAATTGTTGCTAAAAAACTCCTGAATGGGGGTGAACTTGGTCCTGCAATGGATGAATTAACAGGGGATTCCAATATTAAACAAAAAGGCGGGGCAATAGGATTTTTTACAAAAGATGTTCTTAACAGGAAAGATTTATGCGTACCTGGGGTAATAACTGCTTTGATTCCTTTCATTAATGAGAAATTGTATTTTAGGGAATAAGTATCTGATTATGCCGGGGTTGCCTTTGTTAACCAATTATTTGTTTGGATTTAATATTTTGTATTATAACTTCTTTTTTGCTTTAAATAAATAATAGGATTATTATATAATATTATGGTAAGAAAAAATTATAGTTTTACGGTCATTGTGCATAAAGATGAAGATATGTTCGTTTCAGAATGCCCTGAAGTTGGAACTGTGAGTCAGGGGTCTACAATTGAAGAAGCAATAGATAATTTGAAAGAAGCAACTGAACTTTATCTGGAAGAATTTCCAATAAAACAAGAATCTAAACCGGTGATGGGTATTTTTGAAATTATAAAAAATGACAAAACTAAAGAAGCTATCCAGGCATAAACTTGTTAAAGTTCTTTCAAAAAAAGGATTTGTGGCTAAAAGACAAAAAGGAAGTCATGTTATCTTAGTTAAAGAAAGTGAAAGAATTGGATGCACGGTTCCATTGCATAAAGAATTAAAAATAGGGACCTTGAAAGGAGTATTGCGACAAATAAGAATTTCAGAAGATGAATTCATGGAATGGGTGAAAGAATAAAAACTTGGCAAGACATTTTCAATTTGTTTTTAAAATTATTTCTTTCTCTTATGCAACAAAATGAGGAATCCGCCAATTGTTGAGGTTACTGTAAATACCTGACCTGTTAGAGGATTTGTTGTTTCAGGAATTAGACATTCTATTGCTGAATTAACTATCTCTGATTCCCTATATTTTTGGTATTATACTATGACTGTAGAAAGTCATGTAAGCCGGACTAATCTTGGCACGGTTTAATTTTTCTTCAAACTTAATCCCGCAACATATCAAGAACTTTGCGCCTAAAATTTTCAGGATATTTTTCAAGGTAAAGATTTATTTTTTTAATATTCATCTTCTTTTTGAATTTCATGACAAATTCATCCCCAATCTCCCTGAAATACACCAAATCTATAAATGTTTTTTCCATATCGCTGACAGGAAACACAAAATCCCCGTATTTATAAAAATCATAACCAAAAAAATACTTTGGGGAAATTCTCTTAACAAGAACATTGGAATCAAAAACTTTTCTTATGCCTGTTCTCACTTTTCTTGTTGTTATGACCACAGGACAGGTTTCCTGTTCCCATATATTGTGAAAACTCATTGCATCCTGCAACCCAAGATAAGCGGGCTTCAGGCAATAGACAATTAAGGAAGGATCTTCATGCACTGTATAATAACCTTTTTTTATTCTGTTTATATCGCCTTTTTTCAAAAGATGATTAAGAAGCGTATAGGTATAATTTTTATTCCCAACAAGCCTTGATATTGAACCTATACTCGCAACCGAAGTATTTTTAAAATATTCCCTGACTTTATTTATATATTTCATCTTATCCACCTGTCAATATAGTTAAGAATATCATTTTTCGTCGGAGTAATTCCCGTAAGTATTAGTGTCTTCAGGTCTTTTTCATCTGCAGGATTTTCAAATTTTTGAATGAGTTTTTTTAGTTCGGGTTTTACTCTTTCAACTTCTTTAACATATCTCAAAAGAAAGAAAATATCATATAAATCCCTGATTTTTCTCCTGCTGGTGTAAGCAGCCACTTTCTCTTTTATTAAATCTTCAGGGAGCAGAGTATAGATATTCACCAGAGATTCATTGCAGGTTTCATATTCTTTTATAATACCATTTATTTTTTTAAACACCGCCTCAAACCGAATTTCAGTATTATTAAATCTCAATACAGAAAACAAGGAATTCTCTTTTATCCTTTTCTTAACAATCTCAAATCCCAATTTTTTTAATTTCTTAAAGAAATCTTCTATTTTTTTTACATCTCTTTCAAGATAAACATCTATATCCTCGGAAAACCTGTTCCCAGAATAACATCTCCATATTGCAGTGCCTCCATGCAAAACAGTTTCAGGCAGGATTTCATAGATATTTTCTATAAGTATATCCTGCAACCCAGCCAACTCTCTATGTTTTTTTCTCTTGATTCTCAAAATTAAAGGTATTCTTACCATAATCAACTAAACTTATATTTATTTATAAGTTTGGTTAATCCATACATAATTTAACCAAATTTAAAACTAATCATAAAATCTTTGTATTCTCTCAAAATTGACTATTTCTTTCTCCTGTACAGTAAAAACAACAGAATACCCAGAATTCCTGTGATTATTGAAATTAAAATGGTGGGATTTGTCAAAATAGCAAATCCTGTTGGAACTGCTGTTCTTGGAACAATAAATTCTATTGTTTCATAGGTTATTATTGAGTTTCCAAACTCATTTGTGCACTGGTAATAAACTGTTTTTGTTCCCGGGGCAGGGCTTAATTCCCATTCTCTTGTTATTGTGTAATCTTCCCAATTGCTCCATTCAATTCCATCATTATTCAGTCTGCATTCTGTTGCATTTGTTGCGGATAAAGTTAAAGTTATATTTTTGGAATTTGTTGTTTCATTCCCGTTGTTAATTATAATCATCAAATCAGAGGGAACTAATCCTATTATATCTTCCGGGATTTCAGGTTCCTCCTCTTTTATAAAAATTTCCGGCTTCTTTGCAACTGTTAAAGTGAAATTAATTGATAAAGAAAGTTCATCTCCGGTTGCGTTTATTGCGAAATATTTTGTTCCTAATTCCGCATCCTCAGGAATAGAAATTGTCATTATCCAGAATTTTATTTCCCCGATTCCTAATTTCTCTTTACTTGGAATTATGTTTATCCAATTCTCCACTTCAGAATCTTCTGCTGTTACTTCAAAATTTTCTATATCCCTGTTACCAATATTTCTAATCTCAATCTCAAAATCTCTTGTTGTGTTTTGTTTCATTGTTGCTCCTGTTGGAGTTATTGCCATATAAGCTTTTCTTAATTCTGTTCCGTGTCCTCCGCCTGCAGCATAAATACTTGGAATAATAATTTTCTCTCCAAATACTCCATACAAACTTAAATGAAGTAACCTTACCAAAATATAGTTTCCGGTTTTATTTACACTATAATTTTCTATTTTCTCCCAAGTATAAGTGGTCTTATTATAATAGTATAATTCTATACTGGATTCATTAAAACCCGAGGGCAATCCAATTTTACTGTAATTAATCTTTATCTCTATATTTGATAAATTCTCTGTGTCATTTGCAGAAAGGTCAAATAAAATAGGAATTGAAATCCCGGGTAGGTTTAAGTTTCCCAAACTAAGATTATAGAAAGTTAAATTTAAAGATATGGTTTTATTTTCTTCTGAAGTTAAATTAAGTTCCAAAAGTCCGTTTAAGAATTCTGTAGAATTTGATATATTTTCCGTTAAATTTATGGTTTTGCTTTCTTTTAATATATTCTCAATTCTTATCCCGGAAAAAAGTCCGACTTTAAAAGAATAATCCCCGGGTTTTAGAGCTATATTAGGTGTTACATTCAAAATCAGTTTATTTTCAGAGAAAGGCAAAACAAAACGAGTTTTATTTCCAGTAACATTACAAATTGTTATATTTTCCTGTTCATAACAATTTTCTACTTCTATCTCAGTTAAATTCAGGCAGTAAAATATTCCGGGGTTTGCGCTTAGTTGAGAACAAGAAAATTTTTTTATTTCTGAATAACTTGTATTTATAATTGTTGAATTTAATTTTCCTTTTATTTGAAAATCATTTAGTCCTATTGGTATTATAGAACTAATATTTACCATTACAATTAGTGTGTTTCTTACAGGGACTAAATTTTCAAAAGAGATTTTAATCTGATTTGTTGAGCCTGCAACAAGACTCTCAGAGATGTTCTTTTCCACTATGAGATTATCATAAATAGAAGGATAAGTTTCAGAAGCAAAATTAATATTTGAAATTAGCAAAATTGTGATTAATCCAATCAAAAGAAAATTAGTTCTCATTTTCCACCCCTGAATCTGCAGGTTCCTCAATTTCTTTTATATATTCTTTAATCTCTTCCTCAATGTCTATATCATTAACCTTCTCAATTTTTTCAACCTCGTCAACATTCTCTTCTTCAACCTTCGCGGTTTTCATTTCATCTTCAACAACATTTAAATTACTTGTTTCTTTTTGCGGGGTATTTTCTCCGTCTGAATTTCCTTCTTCAGAACCGGTTTCTTCTTGCAACTCTTCTTCTGAAGAAGAGGTCTGCTCATTTCCTCCTGTTTCCTCCTGTTTATCATCTAAAAACATTTCTTCCCCGGAATCACCTTCAACCATTTCTGTCTCCTCTTGTTGGTCCTCTAAAAGTGTTTTATCTTCATCAAAATTGCTTTCTCCTAAATCGTTTGAATTTTCTTCACTACTGGAATCCATTTCAGGAGTATCAGAATTACCTTCAGTTGTTAACTCTTCTCTGGATTTTATATTTTCCTGTGATTCTCCCTCATGTGAAATATTACTGTCAGGAGTATTTACTTGATTGTTTATCTCATCTGAGTCATTTCCTTGTGTAACTGAATTATTCGGAATGTTGCTTACATCCGGAGAAACAGCAGTATTGTTTGTTTGTTTGGTTTGAGTTGTTAAGTTATTATCCGGTTGATTAGTCTGGTCTGTTGAATTTGTGTTATTATCCGGTTGATTAGTTTGGTTTGTTGAATTTGTGTTATTATCCGGTTGATTAGTCTGGTCTGTTGAATTTGTGTTATTATCCGGTTGATTAGTCTGGTCTGTTGAATTTGTGTTATTATCCGGTTGATTAGTCTGGTCTGTTGAATTATTAGTTGTATTAGTTAAGTTTTCTTCACCTCCGTCTAAATTTTCCCCGGAAATATTAACAGAGAAATATACTTCTTCATTTATAACCCCAAAACTTGTGTTTGCATAGACAACAAGATAATTTGTTTCTTCCAATGCATTTATTGTTATATTTTCCTCAAAGCCCACCTTTTCTTCATTGTTCAAAGAATACCATAATTCCCGGATTTCTCCCTTAATTTCAACAATTAACTCTATTTCTGTAAGATTATAGGTTTTATTTTCAGGAGAAATTATTGTTATTTTTGGGAGGGTTTCATTTATTCCGTCCGTCTGGTTTTCAGTTTGATTTCCCCCTGTTTCATTGAGTTGTTCATCTATTGTTTGATTTTCCAGTTTATTGGGTTTCCCGGGTGTGGGAATTGGGTCAACCCAGTTTGGATTTCCATCAGGAATTCTTGCATAGGATTTATCCTGCATTGTCGCGTTTGTGTAAGAAACTTTATCTATCTCCATACTTTCATTATCATAAAGAGTTATTGTATCGTTTTCTCCAAGTAAATCTATTCCAACTTTTGATAAATCAATAACCAGCCATTCATTTCCAGAACCCTTTATCCCAATTGTTGCGTTATCAAACCCGCTGTATAAAACACTTTCATTTATTGTAAAGTTTCCATAACTTTCAATTTCAATTGTCCAGTTTTCCATATTTGCCCCGCTATTTCCTTTATTATAAAATTCAATAAACTCAGAATAATTTCCTGCAATTGGCAGGAACTCGTTTAAAACAATGTCCGCAGTTAAACTTATGGAGGGGCTTGAATTTGTCGGAGTCGGCGTTTCCCTGATAATAAAATCTGCGGAATTGTTGTCTGTGTCATAGCCCGGGAGTTTTCTTTCAATGCTTTCGTCTGCATCTGGCTTGCTGGCTTCTAAACCTTCCTTAACATAATTAACGCTACCCCAAGCAACAGCATCTATTCTTCCTGTTTTTGCTTCTTCAGCGGTTTTTGTGTCTGGGTCAAAAGGAAAAATTGCTATTGAACCTTTATTATCATTTAGAGTTCTTGCATCACCTGCATATTCCCAATCATAATCCGGATTTGGAACCAAATTTGGTTCTTCAGTCGTGCCATTCCCATCAATTTTAACCAAATAAAATCTTCCCGCAGGAATAATTCCAGATAATTTCTTTTTATCCCCTGCTGGTCTGTATGAATTATTCCAATTCCTGCCTGAAGTATAATATACAAGATAAATATCTTCTTCACTCAAATTTATATCTTCATCAGTTGGATTATACAATTCCACCCATTCAAAATTATTTGCTCCTAAACTTATTTCATTAATAACCAAATGCTCAGTAATCCCAGCCGGCTTTTCAATTGTGAAGTTATAATCTTCTGAAATATCCCAATTTCCTGCTTTATCTGAACTATTTACCCTAAAAGTGTAATTTCCTTCAGAAAGCCCGGAGATTTTTATTTTGTGTTTTTCAACAAAAGAAGAATTACTTGCTTTAACAACCCAATTTTCCCCCTCAAAAAATTCTACTGTTGAATTTGTCAATTCATCTGTTTCCCACCTAATTGTTACACTCCTGTTATTTGGCTCTCCGGGTGTCGCAACAAGATAAGTAACATTTAAAATTTCCGGGGGGACATTATCCAAAATTGTAATTCCCGTGGAAATTGTCCCATAGGAATTTAAAGTGGCGCCAAAACCAACATTAACAAGAAAATAAGAGAAAAATAAGACTGCAAATAAATTTAAACCTGCCCCCCACTTTCTAGTTTTTCCTCTCATCTTAAATTTAAAAATTAAAACAAAAATTAAAACAAAATCTTTTTCAGCTATTTAGTTTACTGTGTTACTGGAAATACTTTCGTTCTTATATAGTATGTTTTTGGATCTATGTCTATCGCAAATCCGTTGTAGATGTACAAACCAAGGTTTGTGTTTGCAGGTATTGTCCTTTCAACATTTCCGAAGTTTGCTTCCCAGATGTTTCCGTTAACTCCGGTTGCTGTTGTGCTATCACCACTGCTTTCTGAGGTATAAAACACTACGATTTTACCGTTTGCATCTTCAGTAACTTCTGGCCAATAATCCCACCACACATTACTGGAATCAGCTTTTGTAAATTTATATGATATTGATGTTGCATCAGCTAATCCATCAATTGAATCTGCTGTTTTGTAGTTTATCCATTGTGCATCTGAACCTGACATTACTTCAGGAGCCCAGAATAACCAGTATTTATCACTTAAGTCTTTGTATAGCACAGGGTCATAGTCAAAAACATCTGAATCTGCAATTTTTACAGGAGAACTCCAACTATTTGCTGTTGCTGGTGTTAGAGATGTTGTGTAATAAACTCCATCGGTTCCCTTTGCCCATACTACTGTTAAACTGCTTCCATCAACCATTGCTTTAAGTACTGGACTGCCTATCATATCCATCATTGGAACTGTAACAGTTGTCCATGTACTTGCATCAGTTGAATAAAATGCCTTCAAGTTACTGGCAGTTCCATACAGAATCCAGAAATATCCATTTCTATAAACTGCATCAAAATGCCCGCTTTTTATTACTCCTATACTTACTGCACTACCTGCTGTCCAAGTTGCTCCGCCATCAGTTGATTTGTAATAGTAAATATCTTGAACACTGCTACCGCTTGAAACAAATGCATATAAATCGGTTCCATCAAAAACAGCTGAAACATCTCTCTGGTTGAAACTAGTTACCTGTGTTGAAACTTTTACTGCTGTTCCCCAGGTTTTACCATCATCTGTTGATTTTATTACAAAGATTTCATATTCATCCTTATCACAATTTGGAGTAACAGCATTACATGTCTTCCCGTTTTGATTGGTGTCATTATCTTGAGCATAAAACAAATACCATGTAGTTCCATCTTTTACAATGCTTGGATTTCTTTTGTATTCATCTCCTGTTGTTAATTGAAGTTGCGTTGCTGTATCAATTCCTTCGTAATAAACATCTACTTCTGAATTTCCTGGTGAATACCACACATTATTATATTTGTATTCCTTTTGCAACTCTATTACTGCTGGAGTTCCCGCATTGTTGGTCATATAATGTGGAGCGCTAATATCGCTTTCACCGCCAAAATTACTATAAGCATATAGTATATTTGCATTATCTGTCTGCCCATCCAAAGTTACTGATTGGCTAACTGTTGCCGTTCCGGTAATCATTCCGTAATAACTCAAAAGACCTGCTGATGCCAATGCTGCCATTAATATTAGTCCTAAAAATACTGCTGAAATTTGTCTTCCAAATATATTTATTTTTTTCATATTTTTTCACCTTTTTTTTCAAAAAGAATCTTCCCGACAAATAATTCCCGGTTCATTGATTCGGCGTGTCTCTAAAATAAAGAGGGTCTCCTCTAATCAATTATCATTTTATAAAATCCCTGCTTCATGAAGCTATTCGTAAAAAAAATTTAAATATATTATGTTAGTTTGTAATGGGTTTGTAATGGATTTGTGGTCTTTTACTGCTACACCTATTTAAATTTAATATATTGAACAATAAAACTCCAAATATCCTTTATATAAAGTAATATTAATATGGAAGAAAAAGTCAAGTTTGAAGATTTTCCAAAATTCATTTAATAACCAATTATTTAGTTTGGGGTGCAGACCTCCTTTTTTCTGCAAAGCAGAAAAGGGCATTCATTTGTGAAACAAATGATGCATCGTTTTCATAGAAAACGCTTGTACCGTTCGAAGAACGAGTATTATATTAATCTAACCTATAAAGGGTTGATTTCATTAAAAAGGCTCGTTTGCGGTCTTTTACTGCCGCACTTGTTTGAATTAAAGGCTAATTTAAGTTAAAAGAACTGCAATAAAAACTTTATATAGTTTAAAACATAGTTACAATATGGAACAAATACAACATAAAAAAAGGGTGAAAAAACATATTTTTGATGAGCCTAGATTAGAAGCAATTTTTAGGTTGGCGCAGGAAAGAGACATTTTTAAAGATGTCAAAAAGGACTGGTAATTTTTATGAAACCAATAAGATACTTAAATTAATTCTTTTGGGTGCCTTATTTTAATATTATACTGTTCTTCTATTTTTTTATTATGCAATAAATCCTTATCTAAAGTCACTAATATTGTTTTATCTTCAATTGCGCAGGCAACAATAGAGGCATCTGTAAACTCAAGTCTTCTATCTAAACTAAGAATTTCTTCTGTAATTTTGCCTATTTTGCTTTTGTTTGAAGGAACAAAAAAGTTTATACTTTTTTCTTCTTTAAGATCATATAATAATATCAAAGCCGTCTCTCGGTCATATTGCTCTTTTATTTCGTCCAATATTTTTATAAAAAATTCTCCAATTACAGGCAACGAAAAATAACCTCTATATTTGTAGCCAACTAAATTAAAATATTTCTGACATATCATTCCGGTTTTTGTATTTTTTGCGGATTCAATAATTATACAAGTATCAATATGATGCTTTGGTTTCAATAATTCTCTATTGATTAATTTCTTTTTTGTCTTTGGCTTCATAAACATAACTAAAGATTTACTAATTTATATCTTATTTAGGTGAAAATCATGGGTTTGCAGTCTTTTACCATCACTTTTTTGCGGTCTTTTACCTGCCCCCCCTGTTGAATTTAATGCATTGAACAATAAAACTCTAAATATCCTTTATATAAAGTAATATTAATATGGAAGAGAAAGTCAGGTTTGAAGATTTTCCAAAATTCAGGGAACCTGAATTGGAAAAAGCATGGAAAGAAGTCGCTAAAAGGAATATATTCAAACATTCAAAAGACTGGAAAGATTAATTTTCATTAGATTAATTCTTTTGGATGCCTTATCTTAATCTTATATTTTCCCTCTATTTTTTTATTATTCAATAAATCCTTATCTAAAGTCACCAAAACTGCTTTTTCCTCAACAGCGCAGGCAAGAATTAAAGCATCAGTTCCGTTTACTCTCTTATCTATTGTTGTTAATTCATGAGGTAAAATCAGATTCTTAAGAGTATAAAAAGAGACCCCTCTGTAGTTTATAAACTCAGACATCCACCTAAAGAACAATTCTTTTTCTATTTCCTCTTTAACAGTTATATGCGTCTTAATCAATAATTCTCCCATCACAGGTAAAGAAAAACAACCTCTATATTTATACCCGATTAATTTAAGATATTTTTTACAATAAAATCCTAATTTTGTTTCTTTCGTGGATCCTATAATTATGCAGGTATCAATATGATGCAAAGGTTTTAATAATTCTCTTTTGATTAATTTATTTTGAGTCTTTGGCTTCATAAACATAACTAAAGATTTACTAATTTATATCTTATTTAGGTGAAAATCATGAGTTTGCGGTCTTTTACCATCACTTTTTTGCGGTTTTGGCTATACCTTCTGCGCTGCAATTATACTCCTTTACCCGCCCCCCACTGATTGAATTTAATGCATTGAACAATAGAACTCTAAATATTCTTTATATAAAGTAATATTAATATGGAAGAAAAGGTCAAGTTTGAAGATTTTCCAAAATTCAGGGAACCTGAATTGGAAAAAGCATGGAAAAAAGTTGTGGAAAGCGGAGCGGCTAAAGAAATCAAAAAAGATTGGTAATTTCCTATTAAATTAATTCTCTTGGATGTAATATTTTAACCTCACATTGATCTTCTATTTTTTCATTGTGCAATAAATCCTTATCTAAAGTCACTAATATTGTTTTATCCTCAATTGCGCAGGCAACAATAGAAGCGTCTGTTGATTTAATTCTTGTATCAATTTCTTTTACCTTAATTTTTAAAGAAATATTTTTCAAAACATAAAATTTTATTTTCTTGTCTTTAATCAAATCCCGAAAGTATTCAAACATTTGTTCTTGTTTTATAAACTCTTTTACATCTGTTATCACTTTTATAAAATACTCTCCAACAACAGGCAAGGAAAAACAACCGCGATATTTATATCCAATAAGATTAAGATATTTTTTGCAAATATTGCCTAATTTCGTCTTTTTTGCGGATTCAATAATTATACAAGTATCAATATGATGCAAAGGTTTGTTTAATTCTCTTTTGATTAACTTTTTCTTGGTCTGTGGCTTCATAAATACAACTAAAGATTTACTAATTTATATCTTGTTTAAGTGAAAATCCTGGATTTGCGGTCTTTGCCAACACCTGCGATATTTTTGATTAATTTAATGCGGTTTTGGCTATACCTTCTGCACCACTCCTTTACCGCTACACCTATCTGAATTTAATATATTGAACAATAAATAACTTCTAATGTCCTTGTTTCCGTGTTTTAATGGCATTACAAGGTCATTGTTTCCAAAAATCCCTGAAATATTATTAGTTTAATTTAACCAACACTTGAACCTTTACAATTACACTTTCAAATTGATGAGAACCCCAAATTCCCTAAAACAACAACCATTTCCACAAAGGTTTATAAATGATTTTTATATCCTCAATTATTTCTTCTTTCTCTAAATCTTCTGTTATAATTAATCCTTCCTTTAATTTAAATTCTTTTATGCCTTTCAATAAAGCCTTAATTTCTCTTTCTTTTGTTTCCCTATTGTTAATATCAAAACAAACCTGTATTAACTGTTTAACCTTTAAACCCTCCTTTACAACAAAGTCAACTTCTCTTTGCTGGTAGTCTTTCCAATAATAGAATTCAAAAGAAGGATTAAACATTTGTCTTCTTTTTAGTTCGAGAGCAACAATATTTTCCATTATTTTCCCGAGTTTTTCAATAAATCTAAAACCAAGCGTATTTGACATTCCAGTGTCTATTGAATAAACTTTCCTCGGGGAATTTTCCTGTTCTTTCAGAGAATAAGAAAATCTTTTAACAAAAAATATCAGGCTTGCTGTTTCAAGATATTCAGAAAACCGTTCTACAGTTGTGAGGGGCAACTTTAAGAATTTGGAAATTTTGTTGAATGTTATTGGAGAAGAGATATTTGTAAAATAGTATTTTGCGAGAATTTTTATTTTTTCTTTTTCCCTTATATTGAATCTGTCAATAATATCTCTTGTGATAATAGTGTCAAAATAACTCAGGAGTATTCTCTTTTTTTCAGATGAAAGACAAACCTCAGGGAATCCCCCGTATTCCATATATTCAGAGATTAGTCCTTTTATTTCTGTTCTTTTTGCCAGGATTTCAACTTCTTTGTTTGCGGGCAGATTTTTAAATTTTAAGAATTCTCTAAGAGATAAGGGATAGATAAAAAAAGTAATGTGTCTTCCTGTAAGCAAAGTGGCTAATTCAGCTGATAGAAGTTTTGATGAAGAACCGGAAACTATAATATTGGCTTCTTTTCTTTCATGAACACCTCTTACAAATTTTTCCCACTCTGGAATTTCCTGAATTTCATCCAGAAAAATAAATGGCTTCTTTTTTGGTTTTATTTTTTCCAGATAAGTATTGTAGATATCTGTAAGAAGTTTTAAATTTCGCTCAGGAAATCTTTCATCTTCAAAATTAACTATTAGCGTGTTTGCGCCGTCTTCAACTTCTTTTGCAATTTGTCTCATTATTGTTGATTTCCCGCTTCTCCTTACTCCGGCTATGCAAATTACCTGATTTGTATTTGTTGTTAAATTAACAAGTTCATCCAGGTATTTTTCTCTTTTTATTCCTGTATCCAGTTTTTTACCCCAGAGATTCCAGTCAGATAATATTTCAAATATATAATCTTTTTGCATAATAAACTTTATATAGTTTAAATACTTAACATTTTAACCCATATGAAGATTGAAATCCAAATAATAGATATATAGTCCTTCTACCAACTTCTGTCTATTTTTATCCAGTATATTCAGATTTCCTTCAATTATTAACACATTTTATTCTAAGATAACTGTCATTAGTTTAAAGAAGGACTATAATTAAGAATAAATTGGATAATTCATTTATGATACCTAAACTAAAAATTGGTTTGCGGCTCTTAATTGCTTTGGTTGTTTTAATTCTTATCTGGTTTAATTTCAGCAGTTTATATGATTTTTATATCCAATCCGGGAATAAAGATTTAACGCAGGTTTCAGGTTTACTAAAAGACAGCCGGTCATTTGAAAATAAAACATTATCTTCAACAGATAATTTTACGAAGATTCAGAAAAATGCCCTGAATTTTACTGGAAATGAGGAGTTAACGCAAGATTATAATTTAAATTTTACTGAAACTGTTAATAAATTAGATACGCCGGAAAAGTTATTGGTTTATATGAAGAATAATTTTAAATTCAGGTCTTATGAAGGACACATCTCTTATTCTCCAGAAGAATTCTTCCACCTAAAAGAAGGAGATTGCAAAAATCTCGCCACATTTGGTTCATATGCGCTAAAGCAGCACGGGTATGAAGTAAAAATAATGTGTCTTAAACTCAGCGGTGAACTAAAAGGCCAGCATGCAATAACTCTTTTTCATGACAAAGACGGGAATCTAAAATATATAACAAATAACGCAAAAAATCTTGAATTAATCAAAGTAAAATCTTTGGATGATATTTTAGATAGAGAAAGCGAAAGGCTGGGTTGCCAGATTACAGAATATGGATTTGTTCCCGCAGGCAGCGCCTATGTCTGGGTTGATAATTTATAAACACTCGTCGTTCCAACGGCGTATTTATCCTCTGGATAATGCCCCTTTTTTCGAAGAAAAAAGAATGTTGCTTCGCAAAAATGAATGAATCTCTGGGTTGAATCCTGTTATTTCATTTTCATCAATTGTATCATTTCCTGCGGTCTCACTGCTATCGGAAGTTTCATTGCGTTATTTTACAAAGAATATAAAAATAAACTCAAAGGGATTATTTTTCCCTTTAAATCTTTTTTTGAAATTGTCCACACTTCTTTTAATTTCCCTATTTTTATCCTTTTTTCCTTTGCTTTTTCCTGCCATTTACACTCATATCCTATTAATCCGTCTGCTTTTTTAATTACAGAATCTATTTCTTCTTTGTTCGTCCAGTAAAATATATTTCCGTGTTTTCTGCAGAGATGCACTGCAAGCAGGGATTCCGCAATTATGCTGTCTTTTTCTTTTATTTTTATTAAACCCCATTCTTCAAAAATACTGAATAGCAAAGGATCTATGAAATGAATCTTTTTGTTTTTTCCAAATTGTATGATTTGAGTGTTTGGATCTATAAAATAAGATATTTCCAGAACAAATAAATCCGACAAAGTATGCAGATAAGAAGAAATTGTTTTTGGTGATTTTATGCTTGTTTCTTTTGAAATACTTTCAAAGCTTATTGGGGAGGGTATTTTGCGGGTTAAAACTTTTATTATTTCTCTTGCAATCCTGTCATCTCTTCCTGTTTTTGTTAAATCATTTTTTATCCAGGTAAGATAAGTTTCTTTTACGGATTCTTCAACAAAACCCTTTTCAAAATAAGAATTTATTGCTAAAGGAAAACCCCCGCAGATAAAGTAATCTGATAATGATTTGTTTAATTCCTGTAAATAAACAGAATTTTTACAAGGGTCTGTATGCAGTTTTTCTGCGATTTTGGGTTTTATTAATTTCACAAATTCTTTGAAAGACAAAGGATACATTCTGAAATTTTTTCCTTCTCCTCTTCTTCCCGGAAAATATTCCGCTTCTTTTTTTACCTCAATGCTTGCTGAACCTGTAAGAATCAGAGTGTCTTTGGAAAATATTCCGTCATCAATAAAACCTTTAATTGTTCTCCACCATTCTGAAGGCGAGGTAATTTCATCAAGCAGGATAATGGAAGAATCTATTTTCTCTCTTTCCCTGAATTCAAGATATTCATTTAAGACTTCGGCCAATTCTTTGTAGTCGCCAATTTCATCGCATCTAAAATAAAAAATTGATTTTGGGTTCTTTTTTTCAAGCAATTTTTTTATAAGCAATTTTATTGAGGTGGTTTTGCCGACTTGCCTGGGACCAAAAATAAAATGCAATGAAAATGGGTTTATATTGATTTTATCAACAATTTCCGGAGTCCATTTTATCTTTTTTTCTTCCCACTTCCTGTAATCAACATCTTCTTTAATATGTTCTTTACCCAGCCACCAGGGGTTCTTTTTGACCAATATTTCCAAATCCATAAGTATTTAGAATACTTATTATTTAAATAGGTATCGGTATTCTGAATACCGATAAATCAATAGTTCCAAAAAATATCTAAATGTTTGCAGTTACTAACCGCGCCTATTCATATAATATCTGTAAAAATGGTTGTTGTCAAAATCACTGTTTTTATCGACTATAGTCGATAAAATTTCTAATTAAAAATTGTTCCAAAAATCCTTAAAACAACCCTCTTTATCGGGCCTATTCATTTCTTCCAAACTATCCCTAATAAAATCCTTTTTGCAATTCCCAAAATTTCTTCCGCAGTTTTTAGGACAAAATTAATTTCTTCTTTGTTAACCAGTATACCTCCGTATTGAATATTATGTCGCGATAATCTTATCCTGTCAGCGATATTGCATTTATCCGCAATTTCTTTATCATCTTTATACAATTCTTTTATTGCTGTAAATAAACAAAAATGACTCCTTTCCAGATAATTTTTGTTGAAAAGCAAACCTCTAAAAGAATGGAATATTGAATTATATGCGGATATTTCTGCGAGTTCATATTCTTGTATTTTATATGTTTTATTTGCTGATTTTAGAAATCTTTCCGCTGTTTCAATGGAATTGGGTATTCTCTCTTTTGCTTTGTTATCTCTCTTGATTAAACCTTTTTCCAAACAATATTTAAATTTCATAATTCCATGCCTTTTATTAGAATGTGGTTTTTTAAGACTGTTTTTGAAAAAGGCTCAGCCTTTTTTTTCATTGTTGCCCATTTGTAATAAGGAATAACTGTGAGTTGAATTTCTTTGTCAATTTTGTTTTTTAAGGCTATCAGTTTTTTATCATTTATATCTTTATTTTCGCCAATTACCAGGATATCCAGATCGCTTTTTTCATCAAATTCTCCCGAAGCGTAACTCCCGTATATTGCAAGAGAAACTTCATTTTTAATGATTTTTTCTATTCCCTGTTCTTTGAAATAAGCAAGGCAATAGGTTTTTTTGTATTCTTTTGAAAGGTAATTTTCATTGTTTAACTGGAATAATTTTAGATTTGCCTGTTTTTTTTCGTTTAAAATATTCTCTTTTTTGAGCAAATTACAGTAAGTTTTTGCGCTCCCCGGGCTTATTTCCAGTTCTCTTGACAATTTTCTTATATGAATCTCTGTTGATGGATTCTTTAAAAAAAATTCGAGAACTTTGAATCCGACAAATTTCCTGAATTTTGATAGCATAATATATTAAACAGTTGTTTAATATAAAAAACAGTTAATTTGTCTTAAATGCCATGAGCCGCCCATCTTAAAATAATAATTCTCAACTCTTTTTCCGGTTTCCTGAACAGCTTTTATTGCGGGAACAAAGTCTCCGTCTCCAGAGACCAAAATTGCCGTATCATAAGCATTTTTATATGCCAAAGCAATTTTGAAAAATCTATGTCTTCGATTCCAATATTCTTATTCAGTCCATGGTAAAAATTGCTTCCGTCAATATAATAAAATGAATGAATCACTGGGTTGAATCTGAAATAATTAGCAATTATAATCGCATAAATACTGGAAATTGGATTATCCGGTGGATTTCCTTTGTTGCACCGGAAGAATTTAAGAGAGAAAGCAAACGAATTACAATTGTAAGAGAGGCTGTTAAAGAAGGGATTGTAATTTGAGAATCTATTTCAACTTAA
The DNA here is from genome assembly GCA_023134135.1 of Candidatus Aenigmatarchaeota archaeon. Lineage (GTDB taxonomy): Archaea > Aenigmatarchaeota > Aenigmatarchaeia > QMZS01 > QMZS01 > QMZS01. Next base: position 7,330 of record JAGLVB010000016.1, on the reverse strand, counting down.
GATAACAGCCATTTCCATAAAGGAACAACTTTTATTGTTTTATCTTTAATTTTAATGTCTTTTTCTTCATCAAAGGTTATTATCAACAAATCTCCGCATTTCAGTTCATCAGAGCATTTCAATAAAGCCTTAATCTCTCTTTTCCTTGTTTTTTCATCTTCAAGAGAGTAACAGACCTGAATTAATTGTTTAACTCCCAATCCCTCTTTCACAACAAAATCAACTTCTTCTTTCTGGGATTTCCAGTAATAAATTTCTAAATTCGGGTTTAAAAATCTGCCTTTTTTTAGTTTCAAAGCAACAATATTTTCAATCCCATACCCAAAATTTTCGCTTAACCTGAAACCCACTGCATTGGATAGTCCAATATCTATGGAATAAACTTTTCTTGGAGATTTTTCCTGCTCTTTTAGAGATGAATGAAATTTTGTTAGGAAAAATAATAAATTTGCTTCTTCAAGATAAGCGGAATAAAGTTCAATGCTATCAACAGAAATTCCCAAAAACTTTTTAATTGAATTAAATGTAATCTCTCTGCTAATATTAGTCAAATAGTATCTTGCAAGAGATTTTAATTTTTGGCTTTTTCTAATATTATATCTTCTTTCTATGTCTTTCGTTATAATATCATTAAAATATTCAAGCAATAATTGTTTTTTTACCTGACCCAAAACAATTTCAGGGAATCCTCCAAATTCAAAGTATTCTCTCAGGAGTCTCTTAATTCTTATCTTTTTTGAAACAAGGTCTAATTTGTCTTTGACTTTCAGATTTCTGAAAGATAAAAATTCTTTAAAATCAAATGGAGAAACATATATATCAAGATGTCTTCCTGTTAAAACAGTGGCTAATTCACCCGAAAGTAATTTGGAAGATGAACCTGAAATAATAATTTTTGCTTTACCCAATTCATGCATTGTTCTCACCCATTTCTCCCATTTTGGCACATTATGGATTTCATCCAGGAAAATAAATGGTTTTGAGGTTGGGTTTATGAATTCAACATATACTTCATAAACTTCCTGCAATAGCTCCGGATATAACTCTGTGAAACGAGCATCTTCAAAGTTTATTATTAAAATATTTTCTTTTGCAGTATTTTCTTTTAGCTTTTTGGCAAATTGTCTCATTAAATAAGATTTTCCTGACCGCCTCACCCCTATTATTGAAAGCACTGTATTTTGAGTCAAATACCGGGCGCATTGCTCCAAATATTCTTTTCTCTCTTTACCGCTCTCAATATCTTTTTTCCACAGATTCCAGTCATTTAGAATATCCAGCAGAGTATCTTTATCCATAATAATATAATCTATATATTTATATGTTTTTATCGACTATAGTCGATAAATATAAAAACCCAGCGCGGCTAAGCAACACTAGGGAGGATATAATAATAGATATATTTAAAATATTTACAGGATTATATTTATAAGAGTTTATTTTCCTTTAAAAAATGATGCACCTTTCCTGCGTTTTCTTCGACATTTTTTTCCATTGGAAACACTCGTCGTTCCGACGGTGCCCCGTTGCATAGCAACGAGGGAAGATGCATCATTCGTTTTTGTGAATGAATGAAACGAGGCGCCGTTTGCGTCACAAACAAGTGTTTCTTTCAGAAAAAATAGTGTTGCTTCGCAAAAATGAATGAATCCCTGGGTTGAATCTGAAATAATTAGCAATTATAATCGCATAAATACTGGAAATTGGATTATCCCGCGGATTTCCTCTGCTGCACACCGGAAGAATTTGAGAAAAAAGCAAACAGATTACAATTGCAAAGGAGGGGATTGTAATTATATTCTTTCCATAATCTCAAGATATTCTTCGATGGATATTCCCAAAGTTCTAAGATTATTTCGGATAATAAAAATTCTTTTTGCAATTCCCAAAATTTCTTCTGCAATTCGAGAACTTTAAATCCGACAAATTTCCTAAATTCTATTTTTTAATTTTAACCACTAAAGGCGTTATATCTTCTCCTCTAATTACTTCTGCGGTATATTGCAAAGCGCCCTTTATGTCTTTTTGAATGAGATTTGGATAATCCTCAAGAATTTCTTTTATTGTTAATCCCTCAGCCATTCTGTTAATTATGGCATCTGCAGGTATTCTCGTTCCTTTAATTATTGGCTTCCCAACCATAATTTTTGGGTTAACAATTATTCTGGTTTTAAATTCCTTTTCCATTTAAATCACTTAAATTAATTTGGTTTTATTTCTATTTAAAATAAAATAGAAAAAATTTCAATGAAAGTATATCTTTATATATACTTACTAAGAACAAAAGTATATTATGTACGAAACGGAAATAACGCAGAGATTTTCAAAAACGCCTGTCTTTGACTTGGGCGATGTCAATCAGATAATCCCCAATAAATTATACGCCAAAAAAGTTATATCAAATCTTGTTAAGGAAAGAAAAATAAAAAAGATAAGAAAAGGTCTATATACATTCCACAATGATGCGTTCCTAATCGCGACTTTTTTAACTAAACCAAGTTATATCTCCAGCGTATCCGCTCTTTCTTATCACCGCAAAATAACTCAGATACCAAAAGAAGTTTTTTGTTTTACCTCAAAACCAACAAGAAATTATTTTTTTGTTGAAAAAATAAATTTTTATAATACAAAATTTTTCTTTGGTTTTGAATTAAAAAAATATTTGAACTTTGAAATACCTATTGCCACCCCTGAAAAAGCGCTTATAGATTCCATAGGGAAAGTTCCGGTTTCAATTATAGAAGAAGGTTTTGAAAATCTGAATCTTAACAGGATGATATTATATTTAAAGAAAATAAACAAAAGCAGCGTAACAAAAAGAATTGGGTATTTATTGGAGCTTAATGGATATGATGTAGCTCCTCTTAAGAAACTCATTGATAATAAATATATTCCCTTTGATCCTCTGGCAAAAACCGGAAAAGAAAAAAATACTAAATGGAAGGTTATATTATGATAACAAAAGAGTTGCTGATTGATGTTGCAAAGAAGAAAGGTTTAACAAACAAAGAATATATTGAAAAAGATTATTTTCAGGATTTGTTCCTTTTTCAATTTTATAAAAAAACAAATTTATTTATATTCAAAGGAGGAACTTACCTGTATAAAATTCACAATCTGCCCAGATTTTCTGAAGACCTTGATTTCTCGGTTTTAGGAAAAACTGAACCTGAAAAAATTATCTCAGAAATCAGCGATAAAATTGGAAGCGAAATAAAATCAATTAAAAAAATGAAAAATTCAATATTAATAAAACTTGGTTTCAAAGGAATTTTAACTGATTACAACACTCTTAGAATAGATATCAACCTAAAAAATCCTGTTTTCAACTATGAAATAAAAAATTATATTTCTCCTTATATTGATATAAATCCTTTTTCTTTGAGAGTTTTAAATTTAAAAGAAATGCTTGCGGAGAAAGTGCACGCAATATTTGCAAGAAATAAAGCGAGAGACTTATATGATTTGTTTTTTTTACTTAGATTTGTGGATATTGACTGGGAAGTGATCAATAAAAAACTGGAAATTTTTGACATGAATTTTGAACATGATAAATTTCTTAAAAAAATGGATTATTTTGAAAAATTATGGACTCCTGAACTAAAACCTTTTTTATTGTCAGAACTACCGGATTTTAATATGGTAAAAAATTTTGTTTTGGAAAAAATAAATCCTAAGTTTTAAATAAACCTTTATCAAGATTGTTACGCTTTTTGTATCAAATGTTATAAAATTTATGACAATTAAATATATCATCATTTCTGTCAAATTACCTTAATCAATATCTGCGCTTTACTGGCTTGAATACTGATTTAGAGTGAACATTATTCTTTTGGATATTATAGAAAGATCTTGTTTTTCCCGTGGTATGACAACAGGTCTTTTTAAATTCTATAGTCTCATTTCTCCCTCTTAAAATAACACCCAATAAACAGAAGAAATTTTTCTCAATGAATTATGGTTAAACGAACCCTTATGCAGGAAGTTTGATTTTCTGGTATTCCTGAGAAATAATTACAGGGGGCATCCATTTTTTCTGTATAATTGTCCACCCTAAATCTCCAAGAATTTCTTTTAGCGTCCCTTTCCCAACAATTTCTTCAAAGAAAATCTCGGTAATTTCATTAAATCTCTCTATTACCTCCTGAAGTGGATAAATCCAGAGCTGAAGAATAAGCAACAAATTTTTTATCCTCTTTAAATACACAGACCGGAATATTAATATCTAACCCAAACTTACTTTTTTCCGCCATAATAATTCTCCTATTTATACCAACTGAATAAAAATATAAAAACCCGGCGCGGCTAAGCGACACTGCTGATTTCATAATACTCTTATTTTAGGGTTATTCAAGGTTAATCCGCAAAATAAACGGTTTTAGGGTTTTTATACCCCCCTCACTGAATGCACTGGCACTGCGAAGATTTATATAAATACTCGCACTGTTAGATATTATGGAAGTAAAGGGAATTTTGAAGGATCAAAAATCCGAAATTAAAGATATAATAAATAGAAAGAATATTGTTAAGAGAGATGCCCAAACTCACTTTAAAAACATATTCCAGTCAAAACTTGTAAAAATTACAACTGGAATAAGAAGATCCGGAAAATCAATATTTACTTATATAATTCTAAAAAATGAAAGTTTTGGGTATGTAAATTTTGATGATGACAGGCTGATAGATGTAAAATCAGATGATATTTTTTCCGCGCTTCTGGAAATACATGGAAACAAACTAAAAGTATTATTCTTTGATGAAATTCAAAATCTGGATAATTGGGAATTATTCATAAATAGATTAAACAGATTGGGATATAATATATTTATAACAGGAAGCAATTCAAAATTATTGAGCAAAGAATTGGCAACTCACCTGACTGGCAGGCATATTTCCATGGAAATTTTTCCATTCAGTTTCGCAGAATATCTGAAGGCAATTAAATTTGATGAAGATTTAGAAACCGCAAGAGGAACCAGTCTTGCAAAACATGAACTTGAAAATTATTTACTCAATGGCGGGTTCCCGGAAATTGTTGTTGAGAAAGAAAATCCAAAAATTTATTTAAGAGAATTATACAGGAAAATAGTTGAAAGAGACATAATATTAAGGTATAATATTGCCTACAAAAAAACATTCAAAGAAATAAGTTTAAGTATGCTAAGCAATCCCGGGAGATTGATAAGCTATAATAAAATAAAGAGACAATTTAAATTAGGAAGCGATCATACAGTAAAAAACTATCTTTCTTACCTTGAAGAATCCTATTTAATTTTACCTCTGAATAAGTTTTCTTATAAACCAAGAGAAATAGAGAGCAGTGAGAAGAAGATATACGCAATAGATACGGGAATGGCAAATCATGCGGGCATTAAATCCACAAAAGACAATGGACCTCTCCTGGAAAATATAATTGCAATAGAATTATTCAGGAGAAAATCATTTAATCAGAATATGGAAATTTATTACTGGAAAGATTATCAGCAAAGAGAAGTTGATTTTGTTGTGAAAGAGGGTTTAAAGGTTAAACAATTAATGCAAGCCACTTATATTTCAAACAGGGAACAAATAAAACCCCGGGAAATAAGGGGTTTATTAGAGGCCAGCAAAGAACTGAAATGCAACAATCTGATAATTATTACCTGGGATTGCGAGGGAGAAGAGAGGATTGACGGAAAAAAGATTAAATTTATTCCTCTCTGGAAATGGTTGTTATCCTAAGATTTTTAGAAATAATAAGCAACACAATAGATTCGAGGATTGCAGTTGGTTGAGGGAAAGATTGGATATTTGCAGTTCCAAAAAACATCCAAATATCTTTCAATTATTAGATTAAATGTTTTAGTTATTAACTGTAGGTATTTACATAATGTTTGCAGTTAATAATAAACCTTTATCAAGACTGTTACGGTTTTTGTATTAATTGTCCTAAATATTGCAACAATTTATATACTAAATTTTTTATTTCAGGGATTTTTCCAGATCCTTTTGCCCCCCTTGTTGAATTTAATGCATTGAACAATAAAACTCTAAATATCCTTTATATAAAGTAATATAAATATGAAAGAAGATAATATTAACTGGGAGAATATAGAAAAAGATATACAGGAAGTCAGGAAAGACCCAAATGCAATGAAAGCCCTAAAAGAATTCATCAAATTTCATACCTCATAATACAAAATCTATACCTACGAAATTGGGCGGATTTAGATTATTATTTATCTTGTTATAATTTATGGTAATTATATACTAATTTGACTCAACAGAATAAATTATTTTTTGCCTTTTTTAACTTCTCAAGACCCAATTAATTTAGGAACTGATTTTAATGAGGCTCTTGAAAGATTGCCAAGGGTTAAAAAGGTTGAAAATTAAGGATGATTATATAATCCAGTTTTAACCGACAAATAAAAGTATATATCTAATAGTCTGAATAATAATTTGCTTTCTTTCTCAAATTCCTCAGGAGTGTAGCAGAGGAAGTACTGGATAATTTTAAGTAAACTGATAATATTTTAGGAATTCTTGGAAACAATAACATTGTAATGTCATTAAAACACGGAAACAATGACATCAGAATGTTATTAAATATATAAATAAATATTATGGAATTAACTGATTTGGATAGATTCAATCCCTGGTGGAAAACAGGGAAAGTAAAAGAGGATTTACTAAAAGATTATAAAAGAAAACTCTATCCAAAAATCAGCGAATATGTTGATAAAAAACAGATTCTTTTAATTCAGGGGTTAAGAAGAGTTGGAAAAACAGTAATCATGTTTCAGTTAATACAAAATCAACTTAAAAAAACAAAACCAGACAATATTCTCTATTTTTCTTTTGATGAGGTTGCCTATGATCTTAAAGATGTCTTAAAAATTTATCAGGAAATGATTTTAGGAAAAACATTTGAGAAAACAAAAGATAAGATTTATTTGTTTTTGGATGAAATACAAAAAGTTGATGACTGGGAAAACAAATTAAAGGTTTTCTATGATTTATATCCAAATCTCAAGATATTCATTTCAGGTTCTTCATCAATAAATCTCCGTAAAAATTCAAGGGAAAGTCTGGCAGGCAGATTATTTTCTTTTACGCTGCATCCTCTTGAATTTGATGAATTCCTGGAACTCAATGGTATGGATATTAAAAAAATAAGAGCAAAACCAGAACTCTGGAAAAGGGATATATTGCCTATGTTTTACAGATACATTAAATTCGGTGGGTTTCCTGAACTCGCGACAGAAAAAAATGAGAACTTTGCAAGAGATTATATACTTAATTCAGTGATTGAAAAAATAATATATAACCTAACTTTGACAGTTTGTCC
>JAGLVB010000015.1 GCA_023134135.1 Candidatus Aenigmatarchaeota archaeon | reverse complement strand
GCCTCGGGGTATATCAGTAAAATTATTTCTTTTCGTCTCCCTGTTTTTTATCTTTATCTTCGTCAACTTTATATTCTGCATCAACCACTTTCTCGCCATCATCTTTTGTTTCTTCTTTTTTCTCTTCGCCCTGACCTGCCTGTTGTTCCTGAGCCTGTTGTTGGGCAGCCTGCTGGTAAATTGAGGCTCCGGCTTCCTGAACAACTTTTGTGAGTTCTTCGGTTTTTTCTTTAATTTTAGCAGTATCTTTATCTTTCAAAATTTCTTTGGTTTCTTTAAGTTTAACTTCAATCTTTTCTTTCTGTTCTTTTGGAAGTTTGTCGCCCAATTCAGACAAAGTTTTCTCGGTTGTGTAAATCATTGAGTCTGCATTATTTCTTATTTCAATTTCCTCCTTTCTTTTTTTATCTTCTTCTTCGTGTTCTTCTGCCTGTTTGACCATTTTTTCAACATCATCATCTGATAATTTTGTTGAAGCTGTAATTGTCATTTTTTGTTCTTTTCCGGTTCCCATATCTTTTGCGCTTACATTTAATATCCCGCTTGCATCAATATCAAAAGTCACTTCTATTTGAGGCATGCCTCTTGGAGCTGGGGGAATTCCCACAAGATTAAAATTACCCAGACTTGTGTTATCGCCTGCCATTGGTCTCTCCCCCTGCAAAACATGGATTGTAACCGCAGTCTGCATATCAGCTGCTGTTGAAAAAATCTGACTTTTCTTTATTGGAATTGTTGTGTTTTTTTCTATCAGAGGAGTCATAACACTTCCAAGAGTTTCAATTCCCAAAGTTAAAGGAGTAACATCCAATAAAACTAAATCCTTTACTTCACCTGAAAGAACAGCTCCCTGAATTGCGGCTCCCTGAGCAACGCATTCCATTGGGTCAATTCCGCCCTCGGGTTTTCCCACAAAATTTTCAACAAATTTCTGCACAATTGGCATCCTTGTCGGACCTCCAACCAAAATAACTTTTCCAATAGTTTCCTTTGATAATTTTGAATCCTTTATTGCCTGTTCAATTGGTTTCCTGCATTTCTCGACTATTGGCTCAACAAGTTCTTCAATTTTTGCTCTTGTAATTTTTATAACAAGATGTTTTGGTCCCTCCTTTGTTGCAGTAATATAAGGTAAATTAATTTCAGTTTCAAGAACCGTTGAAAGTTCAATCTTTGCTTTTTCCACGGCTTCCTTTACTCTCTGCACTGCCATGGCATCATTCATTATATCAATGCCTTCCTGTTTTTTGAATTCTCCAGTCACATAATCCACAAGCACTTTATCCATATCTGTTCCACCGAGATGGGTGTCTCCGTGCGTTGCCAAAACTGTAAAAGTGCCGTCTCCAAATTCCATAATTGTAACATCAAGAGTTCCGCCACCGAAATCAAAAACAAGAATTTTTGCTTCATCCTTTTTGTCAAGACCATAAGCCATTGAAGCTGTGGTTGGTTCATTAACTAATCTTACCACATCAAGTCCCGCAATTTTTCCCGCATCTTTTGTTGCGGTTCTCTGGTTGTCATCAAAATAAGCCGGAACAGTTATAACCGCTTTCTTAACAGGTTCTCCTATAAAAGCCTCTGCATCTTTTTTTATTTTCTGTAAAATATAAGCTGAAATCTGTTGCGGGGTGTATTCCTTTCCATGAACTTTATATTTATAATTCTCGCCCATTTTCCTCTTTGCCTCTGAGATTGTTCCTTCAGGATTTGAAACAGCCTGCCTTCTTGCCGGCTCCCCAACAAGCAACTGACCGTCTTTTGTAAATGCAACAACTGAAGGGAATGCTTTCCCGTATAATGTAGAACCCTCTGCTGAAGGGATTATTGTTGGTTTTCCCCCAAGCATTACAGCAGCCTGCGAATTGGAGGTTCCTAAATCAATCCCGATAATTTTCTCTTTTGCCATTAATAATTAAAGTAAAAAAATTTAAAGTGTTTTAATAATTGAATTTCAGGAGGTGAGCTTATTTTCCTCCGGAAATCTTGATTTTTGAGTGCCTGACCACTTTCCCGTTCAGCAGATAACCTGCCTGCAATTCTTCCAAAATAATTCCCTCTTCTTCATCTGAAGGCTCTTTCAGCAGAACATCGTGAAAATTATGGTCAAATTTCTTATCCTTTGTATTTATCTTCTTTAACCCAAATTTCTCTAGGATTTTCAGGAAATTTTTGTGAATCAAATTTAATCCCTCTACATCTTCCTTGTTTTTTGCGTGGGTATTCGCCATTTCAAAATCATCCAAAACTGTTAATAATTCTCTTATCAAATTCTCATTTGCTGTATTTATAAATTCTTCTCTTTCCTTTGAAATCCTTTTTTTGTAATTCTCAAAATCTGCCTGCAGATATTTTAACTGGTCAAGATAATCTTCTTTTGATTCTTTACTCTTTGAATCTTCCTTTTCTTGTTTCGGGTGTTTTTCAGTTTTATCAATTTTTCCGGTTTTGTTCTCGCTCATAAACTTAATCAGGATAATTTTTTAATCTTCATCAAAAAAGAAAATATCTTCTATTTTTGATTTTAAGATTTTTGATATATCTCTTGCTAATTTAAGGGAAGGATTATATTTTCCGCCCTCAAGAAAGACTATTGTCTCTCTCCTAACACCCACTTTTTTTGCGAGGTCTTCCTGAGTAAAATTATATTTTGCCCTGAGTTCCTTGATTTTTGTCTTCATTTGAATCTTTCCTTTTTCATTTCATCCACGCATCTTATCATAATAAAACAAAGAAATAAGACACACAATAAGAGAACCTCCAAAAAGAACCACAAACGCAGGGGCAAATAATTCTATGCTACCTGTTAAATAAATATAGATTAGAGTTCCCACTCCGAAAAATATAGTGTATGCAAAAGCATTCCTTGTTGCCTTCCCTGTATTTATTTCAATCCTTTCATCCTTTGCATTGTAGGTTCCAAAATAAGGAATAAAACAAAGAAACCACAAAAACGCAGTTTTCCCATCAACAAAATATAACAAACTCACAAGAGATAAAAAACCCAAATACCAAAGAATATTTTTCATTTTACATCACCTTTTTTATTATAAATCCATCTGAGTAGACTCCATGAAATCATTCCAACAAAAAGAACCATATAATACATATCTTCAAGTTCCACACCCAACGACCAAATCCTGTTTGCATGAAACAAAATTATTACTGATAGCATAATCATCCAACCAGCATGGCAACCTGCCTTTTCATTAATTCTTGTGACTCTTTCATCCTGTATTAATTCAGTTTTTGGTTTTGTTGAGGCAACCAAGCCCATAATACAAGTCATTATACCAGCAAGAATTAATATTCCTCCAAGAACCATTATTGCTTTGGAATCTATTTGAAAAAACAACACAATACTTCCAAGTAAGATAGCAATCAAACCAATTCCAATAAATGATAAAATGTCTTTGTCTTTTCTTAGTTTCATTTTACATCACCTTTCCAATTACAATACAAATAACAGATTCCAAAAATAATCGCCATGCCAATGATTCCTGTGTTTGTTGCCTGCGAAACATCCTCAAATTTAATCCACTCATTTGAAGAAGCAAAACCTATTGCAAGCAACCAGTAAAGAGAAATATAATATGCACAAGCTGCTGCGCGATTCATTATCTTTTTTGATCTTTCGTCTTCAAAAGGAAATCCTTTTTTTACATCAAAATATCTTCTCCTTACAAAAGGTATCATGAATAAACCAATTATTATAATAATTCCGATTGGTAAAACTAATTGCAGGATTTCTCCTTTAATCAATAAGGTGCCTGCAAACAACAGCGAAGCCAGTATCAAAATTGCGGCTATTATTCCTGCCAATACAACTCTGGTTTTGTCTTTCATTTTCTCGCCCTGTTATTTATTACCTGTAGCTTTGCTGCGTTCCAAAAGGTAATTAGAACTTTCCGTAGAGATAGAGTTTTAGGAAAGTTCTCTATTTCTAACTTAATGTTAGATATATATAACATATAATTATTAGAATTTAAAGTATTTATAGGTTTATTTCAGGGAATACTGCCAGAATTTGAGGGTATTTTGGGTTTAAAAAAATTAAATCAATATTTCTACAGAACTGAACCACAAAATACTTAAAATTTGTTATTAGATTATGGTAAAAATAATATCAGAAAATGAAGGTTATGATTTATATCTGGATACCGAATATCTTAAAAATCCTGAGATTGCCCAAACTAAAGATTCCCTTGGAAGAGATATGTGGAAAAAAGTTCCTTATGAAAGAAATTTATTGTTCACTTTGGTAATTACAGATAAATGCACCTTAAAATGCGAGCATTGTTTTGAGGAAGCAGGACCAAAAAATAACACATTTCTAAGTGCCTCTGAAATAAACAAATTAGCTGAAGAATCTATTGATATTTTTAAGAATTACAAAAATAGAGAAATAAGAATTACGGGTGGAGACCCTTTTTTACATCCGGATTTATATCAAATTATAGAATCATTCTCTGAAAGAAAAGATTTGTTGGAATATAATACTCTTGATGTGGAAACTAATGGGTGGTGGGCAACAGATGATAAAACAACAGAAAAATATATAGAAATGCTTAAAGAATCCGGAACGGATCTCCTTAGTATGACAGTTGACTACTTTCATTGCAAACAAGATAAATTTGATATTTATAAACATTTTGATAGAATAAATAAAATCGCAGGAGAACACGACTTGCAATTTCGAGACATAACAATCGATATGTGTTTAAGTGATGATGAAGAAATCAAAAAAGAAGCAAAAAAACATGAAAAATGTTGTTGGGGTATAATTCCTGAAGTGATGCCAATAGGAAATGCGCGGCAATTACCAGAAAAATACTGGGAAGGTCTCCATCCCTGTCGCGCAGAAGGGTGCAGATTAACTCCGCCAACTATTGCTGAAGTTGTAGGTATTTATGTGCATACAGATGAAATAACCATTCAAAAAGACGGAAATGTTTACCCCTGCAATTCAGGAAAGGATTTTGAATACACTACTTTATCCATGGGCAATATTTATGAAGAATTATTGCCTGAGATAATAGAAAATCAAAACAATCCAATAGTTCAATTATTACAAGAAGAAGGATTAAGAGGGTTAAGTGAAATAGCTGGGATACCGCTTCGCAAACATTGGGAAATGTACTATAAATTTACTCCATGCGGCTTATGTCACGAGCTATTAAGAGTATATGGTAAAAAAATAAGTGAAAATTTGTAGAACATTTAACCTCTAAAATCCTCAACTTTCTTAATCAATTCCCCTAAATCAAAGTTCACAATTTCTTTATTTCTTACAGCAAATTTCCCGTTTACAATTACATCAGAAACAGCCCCGTTAAAGGAATAAACCAAATTGGAAATAATATTGTAATTTGGATTTAAGAAAATATTATTCTTGTCAATCAAAACCAAATCCGCCTTTTTTCCAATTTCAATACTCCCGAGTTCTTTCTCCATTCCCAAAGCTCTTGCTCCCTCCATTGTTGCGGAATCAAAAATTCTTTGGGTGCTCATTGCGCCAACATCATTGTATTTTACCCTTTGCAAAAAAACACCGAATTTCATTTCCTCAAACAAATTTAAATTGTTGTTGCTTGCAACTGAATCAGTTCCAAGGCAAATAGAATTTAATTCTCTGGCCGGGCAAATCCCGCTTGCAAGTTTTGCGTTTGAGCAGGGATTATAAACAATAAAGGGTTTGCTTTTGTTCAAAATATTTATTTCTTCTTCACTGAAATGAATCCCATGAGCGCCGATAAATTTGTTTTTCAGTAAACCAAGTTCATTGAGCAGGATTAATGGTCTCTTCCCTCTGGTTTTCAGACAATCATTTACTTCCTTTTCTGTTTCAGATAAATGCATATGGAGAAATAAATTATATTTATTCGCAAGGTCTCTGCTCTGCGTTAATAATTCATCAGAACAGGTTTCAACAGAATGCGGGGTCACAGTTGGTTTTATTCTTTCATTTTTCAAATCAAGAATTTTTTTGATTTCCTTTTCAGAATCTTCAATTATTTTTCCGGTTTTTTCTCCATCAAAAAAATCAAACATCACCTTGCCAATAAAACACCTCATCCCTGATTTCTCCGCAGCCCTCGCAACATATTCTGTGTGAAAATACATATCATTAAAGTATGTTGTGCCTGTTAACAACATTTCAGCTGCCGCAAGTAAAGTTCCATGATAGCAAAGTTCCCCGTTCAACTTTGATTCCATAGGCCAGATATCTTCGTTCAGCCATTCCTGTAGATTTTTGTCATCTGAAACCCCTCTTAACAGATTCATTGCCGCATGAGTATGACAGTTTACTAATCCAGGGATAATTATTTTATTTGAGCAATCAATTATCTCGTCTTTTTTACTCAAATTAGTTCCTATTTCCAGAATTTTTCCGTTTTCAATTAAAATGTCATTATTCTCAAGAATTTCTCTTTTTTCATTCTGGGTGACTATAAACCGGCAATTTCTTAAGAGCATAAATTACTTAAAATTTTTGTATTTTAATTATGGGAATACCAATAGGACTTTCGCAACAAGAAGAAAATTATCTTAATGGTTATGTGGGTTCCATTTCAAAGGAATATTTTGGAGCCTCTTATAATCCAAAAATAAAACCTAAATTAGGTAAATTGCCTGAAGGTGTTGGTGGTGTTACTCAGACAAGTTGCACTCCTTATAAGTGCAAACCTGAGAGTATAGTGTTAAACGAAACAGAACAGGCATTTCATAAATATATGGGACTTATAGCCCCATTTCACGAGAAAACTCATGAAGCTCATATGAAAGCACTTCCTTACTTGCCAATGGCTGTTGGTGAAGATTTTATTGAAGGATTAACCGTTTATACTAATATAGAAGGATTATTAAAAAAAGGCGAAACAATGTTCGCTAAGGTTTATTTCAATTCTTTGTCTCCAGCGTATAAACAATATTATAACCAGATGAAAGAAGTGGAACAAAAAGGGGTTTCTATTAAGGATTTGGCAAAAAGAGCCAATCAAAAAGGAATGGAAAAAGTTCTAGGGAAAAAATATTCATTGTCTGGAAGCGCTGGGAAATATAATTGATTTCTGTTTCCTGATGATTTATTTGGCAAACTATTTAAAATTTAATAATTTATCTATCTATGAGTTGGGAAAAAGTTGATTATAAAGGTCTTTGGTTTCATCTCCCTATCCGGAGCGGTGATTTCCTGATGAATCTGGCAAATCACAAGATGTCAGAACACTTAGGTATAAGACCTGGCTGGCTATTGAAAAAAGATAATTCAGAATATATGATTCCGCAACAAACAATGGATTTATTTAATTCTGAACTATGGGTTGGAATTACTAAAGATAATCTGGAATATGTGCATTGTTTAAGCCCGGAAAAACCGAGAGTTATTACAACTGATGAAACAAACCCTTTAACCGAACTATATAAAGAATGTGGTCTGCCTGCATTTTATATTTTAGAAAATACCAAAACAATCGAAGAAAATTCCTCCGGAGAATTTGAAGAAAATCAAGAAACAATTACCAAATTAATGAATCCTTATGAAATGCAGACCTATTGTGAAAAATGGGTTAATGTTTTAAACCAGTTTCCTGAAGAAAGAATTGATGTTTTAAATGTATCTGATGGGGTTAAATTAGCAATGGGTAATGTGGACATAACCAAAGAATATTTGACTGATTATTTTAGCAAACAAAAGGATTACGCTGAAAAAACTATTGAATGCGAGTACTCAAAAGCTTCCTCTAAATAATTTTAAACAGAAAAATCGCCACTAATTGATTTAAAATTTTCTGTGTATTTTAATTATGACTTATCACTCTCTAAAAAAACCCTTCGAGGGTATGGAAGACCAGCTTTTTGATATAATAGGTAAGACTTATGGATACAAAGGTTTTGAAAAGATAATGGACTCGCATTATGAAATTGAGGATCAAATAGATAAGAATTTTGAATTCGGAAAAGGAGCCGCAATAGGACTTTTTGCGGGTATGGGCTTGGCTTGTATTGCGTTTCCAGTGGCTCTTGAAATCGCTTTGGAAACGCCTGTAAGAGCAACATACGAAAGTATAAAAAAAGTTAAAGATTTCTATCCAAGATTTTAAGGATGGGTAAGGAACTGTTAAGAAGACCTGTTTATATATAAAATACTGCAACTATTCTGTTACATATGGAACATAAAAGTTCTAACTAACAAAAAATTAATCAAACTAATTAATGGAGCCGATTGAAATTGTGAAAAAATTGTCAAAGATTGAAAAATTCAATCCTGTGCAGGAACTTGCCCTTGAAAAAGGTCTGATGAAAGGAATTAACCTTGTTGTCTCAAGCCCAACCGCATCAGGAAAAACAATTATCGCGGAACTTGCAATGATAAACAACTGGATGAAAAGAAAGATGAAATCAATTTACATTGTTCCTTTGAAAGCGCTTGCCTATGAAAAATATGAGGACTTCAAAGAAAAATATGAAAAACTTGGATTAAAAATAGGAGTCTCGACAGGAGACCTTGATTCCGCTTCCGGGTATCTAAAGAATAAAGATATTATTATCCTGACTTCAGAGAAACTTGATTCTCTGATAAGACACAAAACAGAATGGCTCTCTGAAATCTCACTAGTAATTGCGGATGAAACCCATTTATTGACTGATCCTTTCAGAGGTCCAACTCTTGAGATTGTCCTTACCTTGCTTAAAGAAAATTATTCCCCGCAGATTATTGCCCTCTCCGCAACAATTTCAAATTGCGATGACCTTGCGGAGTGGCTTGAAGCCGGTCTTGTGCTGAGCGACTACAGATCAGTTCCGCTTAAAAAAGGAATCTTCATGGACAACAAACTTATTTTTATTGAGGAAACAAAAGAAGTGGAATGTTCAAATTTAAATTCAATAGTCAAAAAAGTTGTTGGGAAAGGGAAGCAGGTTTTGATTTTTTTGTCCTCAAGGAGAAATACCGAGAGTCTTGCGGAAAAACTCTCAAAAGAATTTCCTCTTGTTGAAAATGAGGTCTCAACTGAAATTCTTAAAGCCCTTGAAACCCCGACAAAACAATGCAGGAAACTTGCGGGATGCTTAAAACATGGGATAACATTTCACCATGCAGGACTTATGAATAAACAAAGAAGCAAAATAGAAAAAGCATTTAGGGAAAATAAAATAAAAGTCATCTGCGCCACAACAACTCTTGCGGCGGGTTTAAACCTTCCGGCTTTCCTTGTTATTGTAAGAGATATTAAAAGATTCTCAGGCGGGTTTTCGCAGTATATTCCCAACTTGGAAGTGCAGCAAATGTTAGGCAGGGCGGGCAGACCAAAATATGATTCCAATGGTCTGGCATTACTGCTTGCAAAAGATGAAAATGTTGCGATTGAATTAAGAGATAAATATCTTTTAGGGGAAGTCGAACCAATTGTTTCAAAACTATCAATGGAACCTGTTTTGAGAATGCAGATTCTTTCCTTGATTGCAACAGAATTTATTTATTCAAAGGAAAAATTAATTGATTTCTTTGGAAAAACTTTTTTTGGGTACACTTTCGGAGCATCAGTGGAACTTGAAATAAAAATCGAAAGTATTCTTGAGCAATTAGAAGAATTCGGGTTTCTTGATTTGAAAGAATTTAAAGCAACACCTATTGGAAAAAGAGTTTCAGAACTTTATCTTGATCCTTTATCCGCGCACAAACTTTTGCTTTCGCTTGAGAGGGTTGGTGGCGGAACTGTTCCCATGTCATACCTCCATTCAGTCTCTTCCTGTTCAGAGCTCTATCCCTCGCTCAGAGTAAAAAATAACGAAGCTGAAGAATTTGAGGATTTTATTGTAAAAAATGAAAATTTATTTTTAAGCGATGTGCCTGAACCTTATGATTTTGATTATGGTTTGTTTTTGCAGTCCCTGAAAACAGCAATGCTATTAAATGACTGGATTTCTGAGAGAACAGAAGACCATATGCTTGAAGAATATTCTGTTACCCCGGGAGAACTGTACATGAAAATATCAAATGCTGAATGGGTTCTCTATGCGGCTGAAGAATTTGCAAAACTAAAAGATAAAAATGAAATTGCTGAAGAATTAAATAAACTTCGGTTGAGAATCAAGAATGGAATCAGGGAAGAACTTTTGAAACTGATAATGATAAAAGGAATTGGTCGAGTTAAAGCAAGAAAATTGTACAAAGTTGGAATTAAGAATGTTGAAGGTATTCGGGAGAATAAAATTACGGCTGGGCGGTTGATTGGGAATAAGACTTTGGAGAAAATTTTAGTTTAAAATATTTTTGTAAAGTAAAATATATTGGTTAAATATAAGGATTTTTCAGGTATTTTTACACCAAAATTTTACTTCTCGGGTCAAAAGTAAAAAAATCGTGTTTTTTAAAAATATTCAATTACCCAATTATTAATATATTTGGTTTGTTAAATTAAACATCAGACTAATTATATGGATAGATTTAAGGATTCAATCGACTTTAAATAATCATCCTTGTATTTTGCATAAAGGTCGCGTGTTTACCTCAAGGAAATTTTCCTTAGAGGCATACCTGCGTAATGAGTTAGATTACCATAAATATTATCTTCATAAAAATTCTCCCTGTTTATTGGCTCTTTTGCCGGCTCTCCAACAAACACATTTGAAGGTAAATTTTCTGAAACAACACCCAAACCTTC
The DNA here is from genome assembly GCA_023134135.1 of Candidatus Aenigmatarchaeota archaeon. Classification (GTDB taxonomy): domain Archaea; phylum Aenigmatarchaeota; class Aenigmatarchaeia; order QMZS01; family QMZS01; genus QMZS01. Next base: position 703 of record JAGLVB010000015.1, on the reverse strand, counting down.
TTTCTCCAGTAATTTGATGGTTTTAAATGAATTTGAGTCAGAAGTTAAAATAATTTTTCCTTCTGGTTTTATGCTTGTACTGGCAACTTCATAAAAATCCAGCAAAAGCTCCACACCATATTCACCGGCAACAGGACCAAATGTAAACCCTGCAATTAAATCATATTTTTGAGGTCTCTCTTGTAAAAATTTTATTCCCTCTGTTAAATATACTCTATCTTCCGGCAATAGTTCCTTTCTAACTATTTCCTTGCATCCTTTCTCTATATCCACAGCTTCTACATAACCTCCAAAACAGGTTAATGCAAGAATATTTGTTCCAACTCCGCACCCCCAATCCAAAACATTACCTTTAAGAATATCTCCTTCCAAATACTCATTTAAAACCAATAATTCAAGAAGTGACTTAGTTTCTAAAGCATAATCCCTTTGTTTATCGGTCAAATTACCGGAAAATTCAGTGCTCTTTGGTATTTTATAATTTAGAGCATCAGATTCAGGAATAAGTCCTGGTATTTCACAATCAGTAAAATTAATTGGTTTGGAATAAACCCTTTCTTGATGCATTTCCGCGACAGGTATGATAGTTGTATTCTTAATATGATTCATCATCTCATCTAATTCGACCTTACTCACATCCCCAACATATTGCATATAGACCATAAATTAATAACAATGGGCTCCATAGAAATCCTCTATAATC
>JAGLVB010000014.1 GCA_023134135.1 Candidatus Aenigmatarchaeota archaeon | reverse complement strand
CCTCGGGGTATATCAGTAAAATTAAATACCCTCTATATTTAGATATATTATTAATATATTATATGAATATAAAATGCAAACTCTGCGGGAAAACAATTAGTTCCATGGATAATATGATGGGGGGATTTAAACTAAATATTGAATCAGATAATGAAATGGGCTCAAAATTAGCGGAGATGAGTGAAAATCTTGTTGCACTAATAAACCACCTGATGATTGCTCACCCGGAAAAAGCAATGGAACTTTATGGTGATTTAAGTTCAAAACTGTCATCTATTTTTGAAATGTCAGAAGATAAAGATTTTACGATTGAATAATCTTTAATCAAAAACTGATATTCAGGATGCAAAATTTTCACAGAAAGATATTTATTGGTTATTAAGATTAAACCAAATATTTATTAAACCAATCAACAACAATTTTATACATCTTATCTCTATGCGGTCTCAATCCGTGATCACCTCCATCAATTACTACTTTTTCTTTTGGTTCGTTTGTGTTTTGAAAGTATGATTCCATGTCAGCAACAGGCACTTTATCATCTTTTGAACCATGAATAAATAAGATTAGACAATGAATATTTTTGATTGATTCCAACAGATTATGATTTTCAAAATCTTTCCAAAATTGAGGTTTGATTTTTGTAATCACCCCATTTGGTTTTACTCTGGTTGAAATGCCCTCCGGACTGTAACCTTTACCAAATAATTCAGCCAATATTTCCTTTGGATGAGCTACTGAACCCATCATGATAAGACATTTAACTTTTGGCTCTAAAGTTATTGCAGTTGCGGTTCCAAAAGACTGGCCTAAAATTCCAATTCTTGAATTATCAACTTTGGATTGCGATTGAACAAATTCAAGAATCTTAGACAAATCTGATTTTAATTTAGATAAAGAAGTTTCGCTATAATCTCCTTCGCTTTCACCGCAACCAGAAAAATCAAATCTATAAACTAAAATTCCCGCACTGGAAAGATTTTTTGCAATATCACTAAACATCCCTCCCGTTTCTTCTTTATTATAAGCAAAACCATGAGCTAAAATAACTGTGGGATATTTACTTTTCGAAACTGAAGGAATTGTTTCTATTCCAATAAGTTTTTCATTAAATTCATTCTGGATTGAAACCTTTATTTCTTTCATAATAGGGTATTATGATTATTAAAAAAGCGTCTATTGAAGAACTTGATAAACTGACAAAAATCCTTATTGAATTCAAAGAAGAAGTTAAAGAATTTGAACAAGAAGAATTCAGAGTTCTCAAAAACAAAAAGAAACCTTATGAAATTATTAAAAATTCAGTGGAGAAAAAAATCACAAATGAAAAAAGTTTGTTTTTAGTCGCCTATGAAAAAGATGAAATTGTTGGGTTTATGGACGGAATTCTGCGGGAATTTAATCACCTTGTTTATGAACCATTTACTTACGGAGAAATTATGCATATTTGGGTTAAAGAAGAATTCAGGAAAAATGGAATATCCTCAGCGTTAAAAGATAAATTATTTAAATGGTTCAAAACCAACAATTGCAAATATGTTAAATTATACTTGCTTGATAAAAATCCTGCTTTGGGGATTTATGAAAAATGGGGTTTCGAGCCTGTCATGAAAATCATGAAAAAGAAACTGGAATAAATTTAAATTAACTAATCTGCCAATAAGAATCTTATAAACAATATAGGTATTATTATGGAATTAACACGAGAAAATATAGAAGTGCCTATGGATGTTCCTCCTGAAAAAAGAGAAGAATATATTGACAATTATCTGGAGATAACAAAGTCAACAGGAAGACTCATGTTGTTCGCAGGAGACCAAAAAATAGAACATATGAACAAAGACTTTTGCGGAGAAAATATATCTCAGGATGACAATGAACCGGAACACATATTCAGAATAGCAAAGAACAGTACCATCGGAGTTTTTGCAACCCAGTTTGGATTAATGGCAAAATACGCGGGTTCTTACAAAGAAGTTCCTTATCTGGTAAAACTAAACTCAAAAACAAACCTGTTAAGCAAAGAATTATCAGACCCTTACAGCCGACAGTTGGTTGAAGTAAAAGATGTGGTTGCGATGAAAAAAAATCACGGGTTAAAAATTCTGAGCGTTGGATACACAATTTATCTTGGAAGCGAATTCGAACACGAAATGCTAACACAGGCATCAAAAATAATTTGCGAAGCGCACAAAAATGGTTTGGTTGTTGTATTGTGGATTTATCCAAGAGGAAAATCCGTTCCTGATGAAAAAGATCCACACCTCATAGCCGGAGCAACCGGTGTTGCCGCATGCCTTGGAGCTGACTTTGTAAAAATAAACTATCCAAAAAAAGAAGGCGAGAATTCAGCGGAGTTGTTGAAAGAAGCGACCTCAGCGGCAGGAAGAACAAATGTTGTATGCGCAGGTGGTTCATCAGATGACCCTCGGGCATTTTTGCAGCGTCTTTATGACCAGATTCATATAGGAGGGGCAAAAGGAAATGCAACCGGAAGAAACATTCACCAGAAACATCTCGATGAAGCAATTCGGATGTGCAACGCAATTTCAGCAATTACTCTTGAAGACAAAACAGTTGAGGAAGCAATGAACATTTATAACGGGCAATAGATTTTGTTTTAATTTTTGGAATATTTTTTTAATTATTATTTTTGATTTCCTTAGCATATTTTTAGTTAGATAAATAATTGTTCCAAGATATTTATTCTTCCACCTCAAAAAAAAGTTCATCATTTCTATAAAGTTCATTACCAGCCTCATCTTTAATTAATATTACCGCAGACCTTCCGCCACCATTGGGGTGCGTTCTATCCCAATAAACTATGTGATGACCTTTCAAGTCACCATTTTTAGAATAATCATCATTTGTTTCAAGGTAAAAAAATTCTTTACCCGGGGCGAATTTTAAAACAGATTTTTCCGGCTCCCTGTCTATGTGATAAACTTCTATTACCTCTCCAACATATTTTTTTAATTCGTCCAAAGGATATTTTGAATTCATTGGTTCTTTTTCTAAAACAGAATCTCCATTATGTCCAAAAATACTATAGAATAAGTTTGACGGATTTAGCGATTTTAATGCCATTTCCATAGGTTTATTATAACCAATAAAGAATATATACTTATTTTTTCTGCTTATTGCGCCTTAAATAGAACAATAGAGCCAATAAAAGAACTTCTATTAAACCCAGAGTGAAGAAATTAAGTTCAAATAAGGAAATCATTACCGAAAATACATTTCCCGTTTCCTTTATACTTATTACTATTTCTGGTGTTTAAACTTCTTAAAATTCTCGCTAAAAAGAATAATTAACCCTGACAAAATTACTGCTGAAATTATAATATAAAATAGGAAAGTAACATTTTCCAATAAAGTGAAATTCCATATTAAAACTGAACCTAAAAATAAAATTATCAACCCTGAAATAAGTTTTAGCCTTCTTATCCAAGTCTTTCCAAATTTTCTTTTCCCTAAGGTTATTGCAAAAATTGAAACTATTAGTGCCATGGGGATAATATATATGATGTTATAAAAAACTAAATAAAGATAATATTGCATATAAGGCAAAGAACTTGAAGTTAAAATTTTTGTATAAGCCAACGGAATTCCAAAAGTGCATGCAATTGCAACAAGACTTACCGTACTTGCTATTATTGTTGTTCCTAATATTAAAGCGGGAATGGACTTTGCTAAACTTAAATTATTCACCAGTTCTGTGAGTTTTGATTTTTTACTTTTAGAAATAGAAAGAGAAAACCCTTTTTGAAATAAAAAATAATCCTTTATATTTAATAGACCCGCAATAATACACACAATGCCCGCAATCACAGTTAACATAGCCATCTCTTTTCCAAGCATAAAAATATTAAGCAGAACAGCCATGAATAAAAAATAATACAAAGCGAAAAAGAAAATGAAAATACCGCCCACTATAAAAATCTTTTTTCTTGATCCCGCCAAGCCCAATAAAGCCGCTAAAAGAAAAAACAAAACAAAGAATCCGCAGGGGTTAGTAACTCCGTCAACTATAGCTAAAATTACGGTAAGAACTGGCAAAGAAATTTCACTAGTTTTTATTTTCCCAATAAAAGGAAGTTCAATGATTTCTTCTTTTTTAATTTCTTCGTCTCCATTTTCTCCTGATTCTGTTGGTTTGGTGGTTGGTTCAGTTTTACCCAGATCTATTTCTATTGCATTTTCAAACTCAACATAAGGCAGGTATTCAGAACCTGCAAAAACGCTGGCTGAAAAATCGGCTCTTTGGGGTTCTGCAATCTTAAATTTTTTGCCTTCAAGAACTTTTGAAATATCTTCTGTAAAAAGCAATTTTTTTGTTAAAGAATTATTAATAGTTTTATTTCCTATTGCGCCTTCAGGTATTTTTTCCCCATTCCATTGAAAAATCCAATTATCTTCCTGTTTAATCAAAATTTTTCCATTAGCCCAAATTTTGGGTTTTGCTTTGAGTTCATTTAAATTAAGTTCTTCAAATAATATTGATTTATCAAGCAAAAGACAAGGATTGGATTCTTTTGTTTTAATATCTTCTTCCGCGGTTGGAACCTGCAGTCCGCCTAATTTAATATTATTTTTATTAATAACAAATTGGGGAACCGCAGCCTGAATTTTGTATTTTTGAGTATATTCTCCAAAAAACTGGGAATTTGGGTCCTGCCAGTCTCCTCCATGCCACATATATTCAATTACAACCAAATTAGGATATTTTTCCATCCACGCAGTTAAAACAACAGGATCTACAGAAGCGCAATTTGGACACCCAATGTAAGTAAAATAAACAGCGCATATATTTTTATCTTCCTGAGCGGAAACTACAGGCAATATTGCGCTTATAACTAACAAAGACAAAATGAATATCTCTTTTCTCATAGTAATTTTACGCTGAAACCATATATATACTTAAGTTTCAAAATATGAAACCTTATGGAACAAGAGAAAAAATTAATACTTGGAATCCTGATTCTTTCAATTTTTGTGTTTATCGTGGCTGCAAGTTCCATGTATGTGCAGACAGAAATATCAAGCGGTAACGTGTGCGGGTGCGCTGTTCCAATTCCAATATTTATTCCCTTCCTTGCTTCAATTGGTTTATTCATAGGCACTTTATTGTATTATTTATTTTTTCCAAAACATGAAAATAAAATAGATAAAAAAATAATCCTGAATTTTTTTGAGAAAGAAGAGAAAGAAATTATGGGTAAACTTATTGAGAACAAAGGTTCTTGTTTACAATCAAAATTAACAAGAGAAACTAGTTTATCCAAAGTTCAGGTTTTTAGGATACTTGAAAATCTTGTGAAAAAAAATATTGTGAATAAAGAATCTTACGGAAAAACCAATACAGTGAAATTAAATGAGTGGATTATTAAATTGTTTGGTTTATGAATTACTGGTAAAACCATTAAACGCATTTTTAACTTCTTCATAAACAGTTTCCCAATCTTTGCAGGGAATTGCATTTAAATTTGAATTAACAGAATATTTATTGTATAAAAAAATAATGCCTTTGTAATCTGAGGGAAGAAAATTCAATAAATTTGGGTTGTCATCCACAATTCCTTTTACCTGTTGTTCTAAACCTTCCAGAATTTTTGCTTTCCATTCACTGCCCTTTTCATAAGGAATCCCATCAGGTCTGCAGATAATTGGAAGGGTTGGAAAATCATTATTTTTCAACCAGGTTTTTGTTCCATTAATTACGCTTTCAGGTCTGGTGGTTATATAAGCGACAAGAGGAATAACATTGGAAATTTTATCTATAAAAATTCTGGAATCTGGTATTAAAGGCAATTTCATCTGGAGCTCATTTGAAATTATGTTATTTTTTCTCCATGCTTTTGCCTTTTCTGACTGCCAATAAGGAACATTTTGGGCGCGATTATATTTCAACACAATTTCCTCAACAGATAAATTTTCCGGGTTTCCGAATAGTTTCTGCATTTGTCCGATCCAGTGACCAAAAGTCCAGGAAAGAGTGTCATCTATATCCAAAGCTAGCCCTTCATTTTTTATTTCAGGCAGATTATTAAACTCAACATCCATATTTTATTGACAATAATATCTTTAATGTTCTGGAAATTGGATTAATTAGATTTTATATGACTCCAATTCCTCTCTTTTAATCTTTTTGACGGTTATTTCCTTTTCCAGTTTCTTCCCGTAATTCACAACAACATCTTTTTCATTTGAGTAAGACAAAGTTAATTCTGCGGCTAATTTTATTGCATCTTTTGTTTTCTTTCCCCGCAATAAAGTTGTTGGTCCTATCCCCTCAACCTCAAAGATAAAATCCCCTTGGTCTTTTAGTTCTGTTAGTTTAAGATTTTCTTTTTCATTTCTGCCAACAATAATTTTGTTTTCTGAAATTCTGAAATGTCTTCCAAATCTTAGCAAGTTTAAATCCAAATCCGAGATTATTTTTTTGTGTTTAAATAAATCAGTTAATTTTTTTGCGAATTCCTGGTCTGCAAGAAGACATCCCCCCGCAGGCGTAAGATGTTTAAGTTTGTATTTCTTTGCAAACTCAAGTTGTATCCTCCTTCCTCTCCCGCTGATTCCTAAAAGTTTTTCCCTGTTGACAATTCCTTTTTTCTCATAGATTGTTTCAGGAAGAAGTTTTGCTGAGAGGGGTCTTAAGATTTTATTTTTTAATTTTGCTTCTTTTTCTATTAATTGCAGGTCTCTGGATTTCTGTGAAAAAGGTCTCTGCCCCATCACTTCGCCGGTAACTATTATTCCCCCCTTTGCGATTTTTTTGATTTCATTCAGCATATGCATGTGGCAGTCAAGGCAGGGGTTTATTGCAGAACCATAACCATATTTTGGATTCTGTATCATTTTCAAATAGGGCTTTCCTAATTTTTTTATGATTAATTTAAATCCCTGTTCCTTTGCAGTCTCCCTGCAAAATTTTTCATTCTTAAAAAAAGGAGATGTGAAATGAACCGCAATAATTTCTATATTTTGCTCCTGCAACAATTTAATTGCAATCACTGAATCAAGACCCCCGGAATATAAAACATAAGCTATCATATTACCAGTCCTTAAACTTCCTGCCAATCCTGTCTTCAGGTCTGCAATCAATTATTTTGCCTTCAACAACAAGTTTTTCAGGAAGAAATTTAAATTTGCAGATTTTCTTCTGGACTTTTTTTACCGTGTCTTTGTTTTCTATTTCAAACATATTTTTTGTCTCATCAACAATCTTTCCTTTTATCCCAATTAAATCCTTATTTGAACTGTCAATTATCTCAACATTTTTCCCGATAAATTCTCCTCTGAGAAAATCCATAATTTTGTCTTTGTCCATAATACTGAAATATTGTATTTTTATCCTTTCAGTCAAAAATACTAGTGAAAAGTGCTTTTATTGACCAATCACGTTTTTTGGGGTGCAGACCTCCTTCTTTTTGCTTCGCAAAAAGGGGCATCATCCAAAGGATGAATGTTTTAATTTACAGGTAGAAAAGGGTTGCGGGAGAAGGGATTCGATTAAGGCGCGGTCTATATTTATGTTTAAAGGACACACGTACCCTTGTAACGACTAACGTACAGGATTTCTTAAAATCATCGAACATAGTTCTCCTAACTTAATTACTTAAGTCCTGCTCCTTTGGCCAGACTCGGACACTCCCGCATTTTAATATGTTTTTAAAATTAATTACCCAAATATATTGAAATTCAGGTCATCCTAAGATTTTGCAGTCCTAATCACCCAACAATCCTAAAATAAAAACTATAGATTCTTTATCTGTTTTTCAATCTCTTGATACCATCTATAGATAATATCCCTCATATTTTTCTTAATATCTTCTTTATCAATCACAATATATAGATATAAACAACCTCCTTTTGCCAGATTCCTTTTCCATTTTCTAACAAGTTTTTTACTTAAGAGACTTTTAATGGCTTTTTGCACTGTTGTTCGTTCTAAATTCATTGCTTCAGCCATTTGAATTACAGAACACTTCTGGTTTTTCTTCAACAAAAACATTAAAATATTATATTCAGTTTTATTCAAATTAAAAGAACATCTTATGAATTCTTCCTGTTTTATCTTTTTACACGCAAAGGTTATCATCTCAACACCAGGTTTCTTTGTTAAACAAAACAAATACCATAAATTATACTGATATCATTTCTTACTAACTAACTTCTTTACTTACAAACAAAAAGCAATGGCAATGCCCTTGCTCTTTTATCTCTTTTTTATGATAAACACATGGGCATATTATCTCTTTATCTTTTTCCGGAATTCCCTGTACTCTTCTGCAAGGACAATACTTTTTTCCATATTTCTTTTCATTTGAGAGTAAACCCCGAAGCAACCCTTCGAGTATTTTTTTATCGGGATTTAATTTAAAACCATTTTCTTCTGCATATTTTTTATATTTTCCCTCAAGTTCTTTAATTTTCTCATCCATATTATACCTTAATGGTTTGATCTATTTTTACCATTTTCTTCTGCCTCCGCCGCCACGACCGCCGCCTCTTCCATCTCTGGGTCCTATGCCAAGACCTCTTCCTTTGCCTGCACCCATGCCTCTTCCTTGCCCCATTCCAGGGTTATAACCAGAAGTTGTATTTACATTTTCATCATTATCATTGAAATTCTTTCCATTAAGAATGATGGCATTCTGGGGACAAGCATTTGCAGCATCTTTTAAGCACTCTGCATTTTCATCTTTTATTCTTGCCTTACCATTTTCCATTTTTATTCCCTCTGGACAGATATTGGCACATACACCGCAACCCACACATTTATCTTTATCTATTCTACTCATTTTTACCACCAAAATTGAATTTACCTCTCATTTTAATATTCACCCTCAATTTGTTTCTCTATCATTTTTTACACCTGACAATCCTGCATCAACTTCTCTTTTCAAATAAGGGCATATAGTTTCATTTACCTTTCCATCCAATACTTCTCTTATAAACTCATTGCATGATTTAAAACCGCACTTGCCGCAATTTAGATTTGGGATTTTTGCCTTTAATTCTTTTCCAAGAGTATATCTTTTTAAAGTTTCTTCAGAATCAATAATTTTGTTTCCATAACAATAACCGCACACCGCAGTAGGCATTGAATGTCTTAGTATCATTTTTTCTCCTAGTTCAGGGCTTTTTTTTATCTCATCCGCAATATCAATCGCTCCTTCCCCAGTCAATCCATTCGCCTCGATTATTGAAGTATTTTTATTAACTTTTAAAACTTCAGATCTGAATATTTCTCTCTCTGCCTGAGAAATTAAATCTCCTTTGGTTACCGCAACCAAATCAGCGTCTCTTAACAAAGGACCGTACCCCTCAGGTTTACCTGCTAAAATATTCAGAACATTGACCGCAAGACTATTCTGGATGTATGGAGAACACCTTAAACACAGTCCTGCTGTTTCAATTATCACAATATCTTTATCTTTGTGTTTGGATATAATTTTCGGAATCTCCAATGCCGCATAATGGTCCGGACAAATTTCCCCTGAAATCTTTACTTCAGTGCTTATATCAAATTTCTCTTTTATCCGTTCATCATCATCGCTAGTTAAAACATCAAATTTTGCGTAATGAATCTTTAAATCTTTCAATTCTCCAACCACATTCTTGATTATGCTTGTTTTTCCGCTCCCAGGCGTCCCTCCAAAAATTATAATTTTCATTCTCTTTTCCCCATAGGCGAGCAAATTAGTTTTAATTCCTCAACTTGTTTTCCTTCTCTCACTTCTTCCCTCACTTCCAATAAATAATCATTTATCCACGAAAGATAATTCGCAATTCCTTTTTCTTTAATTGAAGTATGAATTATTTCCTTTATTGCCCCATTTTTCATTGCAAATCTTTTGTCTGTATCTAAGGCAAGAATCGGGTCATGAGTGACTAAAAAAATAATTTTTTCTTTTTTAACCAATAAATCAAGAGCATTTTTAATTTTTATTCCCGCATTCTCAATTTCATCAATCAAAATTATTGGGGATTCGCTGACATAAGCCAAATCAGCAACCATTAAAGCTCTTGACTGACCCCCTGAAAGAATAAGTAAATTGGTCTCTTTCTTTATATCCTCTCCTGTTATTGTATTTGCATCATCTATTATTTTTTCTATTAAGTTTTCAATTTGTTCCTTTGTTTGGCGTTTTCCCCTCGTTTCTATGTGAGTTTTCAAAAAATTATATACTGAAGTGTCTGTCATAAAATTCATATGTTGCGTTAAGTAACCAATTATTTTCTTTAATGGATCTAATTTAAGTTCTTTTTTCGGGATTTCATCATTTATCAAAATCTTTCTTTTTGTCTTTGTTTCTCCATAAGCAAGTTTTTCAATATCATACAATAACTGGCTCTTGCCTGAACCTGTTGGACCCACAATCCCAATTTTCTGCCCCGCAAAAATATCCACTTTTTCAAAATTACCTTTATTCCCTTCTTTGTCATATCCCCCAAAAATAGTAATCTTTTCAATTTGCATTTTAATCACCTAAATTTTTGTCAAGCCATTGCTTAACGGATAATTCCGGCAAAGCGCCAACAAATTCATCCACAATAACGCCACCTTTGAACATCTTTACGCTTGGAATACTCATAATATTATAACCCTGACTTACCTGCGGATTTTCATCAACATTTACTTTTGCTAAAATAAATTTTCCCTGATATTCTTCCGCAAATTTTTCCAGCACCGGACCAAGCATTAAACAAGGAGCGCACCAGGTTGCCCAAAAATCAATAACCACTGGAACCTCTTTAGATTTTTCTATCACCTCTTTTTCAAAATTGCTATCATCAACATCAATTTTAATTTCCTGCATATCAACTCCAGAGTTCTTAATTAATTTTTCCATCCTATTTTTTTTTATTTCTTCTAATTCGTCCATTTTATTCGCCTGTGAATCCTCCAATCAATAGTGACTATCCTACCCACATACTAGATAGATTTTAAAGTATTTAAACAATAGGTGTATTGTGAATTTATAGAATGCTAAAAGTCACTACACTTAAAATATTGATTGAATAATTCAAATATTTGACAAATAAATTAAGGTTCATTATTAAATCAACAAATTCTTTCGCGCGTAAAACTAAAAACCGGCAAAAGCTTTAGAAAATAGTAATATTATGGACAAAGAAACTATAATTAAGGAAACTGAAGAATACATAAAAAAGAGATTTAAAGGGGAATCTACAGGACATGGGTGGTGGCACATTCAAAGGGTTTTGAAAATGAGTCTGAAAATCGCTGAAAAGGAAAAAGTAAATTCTTCGGAAGAAATTAATTTATTTGTTGTCCAGTTAGCCGCATTATTGCATGATATTGCGGACTGGAAATTTAATTCCGGGGATGATTCCTCAAGACCAATAATAGTAAAAGAACTGCTTGAAAAACTTGAAGTTGACGAAGAAACAATAACTCAGGTCTATGAGATTATAAAAAATATATTTTTTAAAGGAGGAACTCTCCAACCGGAAATGAAAACCCTTGAAGGTAAAATTGTGTTGGATGCAGACAGGCTTGATGCGCTTGGAGCGATTGGGATTGCAAGAACTTTTGCTTACGGGGGGTTCAGAGACAGGGAAATTTATAATCCAAACATGAAACCCATAAAATGCAAATCTTTTGAAGAATATAAAAATTACAAAGGAACTTCAATAAATCATTTCTATGAAAAAATGCTTCTGCTGAAAGACAGGATGAACACGGAAACAGGAAAGAAAATCGCTGAAAAAAGGCACAAGTTTATAGAGAATTTTCTTGAGGAGTTTTTTGGGGAGTGGGAAGGGACAAGTTAAATTAAGGAAAACAGATTATTTCATCATTTTATAAAAATTAGAAAGAAGCTCAAAATAATTTATCTTAATTTTCTAATTCTATTTAGACTAATTTTTCGATATTCTCTATCAGAATTGTGAATCTCCAGAGTAATATTCCCAGAATATTCTATTTCCTTTAATTTGTCAAAAATTGGCGTAAAGTTAATATTTCCTGTTCCGATTGGAAGATGTAAATCAAATTTTTCTGCATCACCCCCAACATTATCATGCACATGAATATGTTTAAGGATTTTTCCAAAATTATTTATCAAATTCAAAGAACGGTTTTCCTTTGCAAAAAGATTGGCATGTCCTATATCCAAACAAAATTTTATTTTATAGATATACCCCGAGGCTCTGCCTCGATTGGGATAGAATGTTTCTGATGTAAGTTTTAGAGATATATTAGTTCAAATTTAGAATGATGGGAATTGAGGAGAACATTTTGGTAGTTGAATAAAATATATTGAGAAATAAGGCAGAGACAAAAGCAAGTTGAAACTATGCGACTTTTAATCCATTATTAGATACCCCGGGGCTCTGCCCCGATTGGGTATTTCATTTTATAGATATACCCCGAGGCTCTGCCTCGATTGGGTATTTCATTTCAGGAACACTATCAAAAACTTTCTTGAGAATTTCTGTATATTCCTCGGTATTTTCTACAACAATCTCAGAATTTTCATTTTTTGCAAAATCCGTTAATTCTTTCAAAGCTCTGATTTTCAAATCAAAATTATCTTTAGTGGATAAATTTCTGCTAAACAAATGAATTACAAATAAATTTACATTTTGGTCTGATAAAATTTTTATGAATTTCTTGCATCTTTCAATTTCTTCTATTTTGAAATCAATTTCAGGCAGATGCCCAACCAAAATAGGAATTATATTTTTAAGTCTTTTAAGTTCAAGTTCAAATGTTTCATTAGGTTCAAATGGTAAACCCAAATCCAGTTCAGCAAAATCATAACCCACTTCCTTTAAATCTTGTAATTCAGATTCCAGATTTTGCTTGCAATATGTTGAACCGCCAACTTTTGATTTCATAATAAGTTTATAATTATCGAGTAACCCGAGCCGACCTAACAAGCTCCAACAATTCCCCAGCCTTTTTGTTCTTCTCAAAGTGATTCCGAACAGGTTCAAGTAATTTTATTAATTCATCTGAAACCCCATTCTTCAAATCCAAGGGATGAATTTTTCCTTCTTTATAATCTTTCTCAAGAGATTCATAATTTTCAAATTCCAGATTGCCCCCGAATTTTTCAGGTCTTTCAATTTTGAATATTTCTCTCTCCCTGAAAATTATGTATTTGCAAAGTTCAAGAACAGGATTTCCATTAATTTCTTTTTCCGGGCAGAATGCTTTGTTGAGTTTTCCTTTTATCTCCTTTGGGGAATCATGAACAAATATGCAGGTTTCTGGTTTGCTCTTGCTCATTTTAAAATCTTCAGGTTGAATCCCAGCCTGATCGCTCCCCATTCTCTGCGGTCCAAGAAGACCTGATAAAAGATGGTGGTGAACGCAAACTGGTTTTTTGAATCCTAACTTTCCCGCAATCTCTCTGGACAAAATAGTTGCATGCCTCTGGTCCATCCCCAACTGGCAGATATCAACCCCAAGTTCAAAAGGATCTGCTGCCTGCATTACAGGATAGAATAATTGGGATGTGTAGACCATATCCCCTTCTTTCCTGCCCATCACTGTGCAACACCGCATTATTCTTTTGGTTGTTGTGAGTTTTGCCACTTCAAGAACTTTTTTCCAGTATTCTTTATTATTAACTAAATCGCTTGACCACACAATTTCAACTCTATTCATATCCACGCCAAGAGAACTCCACACTTCTACAAGGTATTTTCCCGCCTGCTGGATTTTTTCAAGGTCTCCGCCCATTTTATTGTTTATCCACCCAAACCAATCGGCTATAACTAATTTAAATTTACAACCAGCATCAACCATATCTCTTAATTTAATTGCTCTCATTAATCCTGCGCCAACATGAGCAATCCCCGAAGGCTCAAACCCATCATAAGCAACAGGGTGATTATTTGTCTCAAGCAATTCTTTCAATTCCTCCTTGGTTATCACTTCTTCGGTTGGAGATTTCAGAATTAAATCAATTCTTTCCTCTAAATCCATATTCTATTTCTCAGCACCCATAAATTCTTCCAAAGGCACTGGTTCTTCTTTTTTCAGTTTCCTCATTTCATTCAAAATTAACCATAAAGAAACGCCTATTGCCTGTTTATTTGTTATGTTCATTGGAACTATTAAATCAATTCCATCAACATCTGAATTTGTATTGCAATAGCCAATAACAGGCATCCTGTTTAGACCTGCTTCCTGAATAGCATTCCAGTTTTCATCAACATTTGTCACAAATAACAAATCAGGCTCGAAAAAGTCCTTATTTCCTGTATTTGACAGCACACTTGCTGTATAATTTGAAATAACCTTGGCTCCTATTAATTCACCGAACTTTTTGCAATAATTCTCGTCTAATTTAGTGCATACAACCAACACCTCTTTATTTAACAGGAACTTGGCCGTAACCTTGATTCTTTCATTGATTTTAGTGATACTAAACATATTCCTGCCCGCTGAAGTATCCCATGCGATGAATCTATCCAATTTCTTGTCTTTTTTCAGTTCTCCCTTATTCATCCTGTATCTAATATAATCTTCCTTGGGTATTAGTAATTCCATAAGTTAACTTAAAAAATTAAAATAATAACAGTAATGGTAGAAGCAAACGAAAGAATTTACACAATTCCCTTGAGAAAAGCAAAGAAAAAACCAGGAAACAAGAGAGCAAAAGCCGCAATAAAAGTAATAAATGAATTTGTGGAAAGACATATGAAAACAGAAATAATAAAACTAGATAATCCAGTAAATGAATACATCTGGGAAAGAGGAGCTCACAAGATACCTTCCAAAATAAAAGTGAAAGTAACAAAACATGAAAATAGCGCAAAAGTGGTTCTTTTTCAGAAATAAGATTATATTTCCTCTAAATGATTTTTATAAAGCTATATAAAATTTTTAATACTATTATATTGTGATAAAATGGGTGAAGAAGCAGATTTGATTAGAAAAATGACTTTATTTGGAGATCCAGAAATAGGATACTTAACAAACCCGGAAACAGGAAAAAGACCGAATTATATAGAGATAAACGGTGAAAAAGTAGTTTGTCTTGCTAAAGGCGGAGAATGCAGATTTAATCCAGATTATTATAATATTGGAATAAATGATGCAAAAAGCTGGAAAACACCGATTATTGATGAAACCTGCCCGAATAGATGTGGATATAAAAGATTGGTTTGTGATGACCATCCTGAAGGAGGGTGTTCAGACACATTTTATCCTCATAACAATAAATTTAGAGGTCAATTTACAAGATATTGCAGAAACTTTAGCCTGATAGAAGATGCCAAGATTCCTGAAGAAACAAATGATCCAATTGCAACAAACTGGGATAACTCAGAATCTCAAGGGAATAATTATCAATAATCCAAGCCTATTATAAGTTTATAATTATTATTATGAGTGAAGAAGAAATTAAAAAAGAAGAATCTGAAATTGCAAATTTGCCTTTCCCTCACGCAAGAGTGAAGGAATTGATAAAAAATAAATTAAATGAAGGCACTTACATAAAGAAAAAAGCAGCAATAAACCTTAATCTATGGCTTGGAAAATTAGCAAATCAGGTTGCGGAAGAAATAAGCAAAACAGAAAAAGCATATGTGTCCGCAGAAGATATTATCGAAGCAACAAGCAAATTTGATGCTGTAAACCGGATAGATGAAGAGAAAACAAGAATGGCCGCGCACCTGAATGCAATAAAAGAGGATATCAACAGATTGCTTAGCGAATTAGATAGAATCTAATAATGGAAGTAGAAATAAATTATCTGGAAGAACCAAAACTAAACAATCCGATTTTTGTTGAAGGTTTGCCTGGAGTTGGCAATGTTGGAAGAATTGCGGTTTCCTATTTAATAGACAAACTAAAAGCAAAGAAATTCGCTGAAATCAAATCTTCGTATTTTTTTCCGCTTGTAATGGTTGACTCAAAAAATAAGATTTCTCCTATCAGCATAGACCTTTATTATTACAGAGGAAAAAAGGATATAATATTTGTTATTGGGGATTCGCAACCTGTAGATTACAAAGGATATTATCTTTTATGCAAAAAATTAATTGAAATTGGACTTGCCTTTAACATTAAAGAAATAGTTACAACAGGGGGTTTTGGTATTGGCACTGAAAAACAGAAACCAAATGTGCTTAGCGCTATGACAGACCCAAAAGATATAACAAAACTAAAAAAAGCCGGAGTTCACTTTGAAAAAGAAAATCCAATTGGATCTATTTTCGGGGTTTCCGGTTTATTGTTGAGCTTTGGCAAAGAAAAAGGGGTGGAGGGTT
This sequence comes from Candidatus Aenigmatarchaeota archaeon, assembly GCA_023134135.1. GTDB lineage: Archaea > Aenigmatarchaeota > Aenigmatarchaeia > QMZS01 > QMZS01 > QMZS01. The sequence goes on along the minus strand of JAGLVB010000014.1, from coordinate 589 downwards.
ATTCACTTCTTGGAGAAACTATGGGTTATCCTATAATTACAGACCCAAAAGCAGCGGAAGAGGTTCTGAAAATCCTTATGAATCTTCTTGAAGTGGAAGTTGATTTGAAAGATATTGATAAAAGCGTTAAACAACTCGAGGTTTTCATGAAAACAATTGAAGACAAAACAAAACAATTGATGCAACAGTTCCAGAAATCCGGAAAAGGTTATTCTGAGTATATTGAATAAAAAGTGATTTAACTTAATTTAAACTTTACAATATAATGGGACTTACAATATTTGAGAAAACCAGAATAATTGGCGCAAGAGTTTTGCAGCTTTCCTGCGGAGCACCAGCTCTTATAAAATTAACAGGAACACCTATGGAAATTGCTGAAGCAGAGCTAAAAAAAGGAGTTTTGCCAATTGTAGCGGTTAGAGAATAGATTTAAGATTTTATTTAATTTTATAGAAAATATCTTTATGACAGAATTAATTTACTATAAAAACCAGTACATGAAAGAAATTGAAGCAAAAATTATGAAAATAGAAGGCAACAGAATACTTCTTGACAAAACAATATTTATATCCTAACTTTGACAGTTTGT
>JAGLVB010000013.1 GCA_023134135.1 Candidatus Aenigmatarchaeota archaeon | reverse complement strand
TTCTCAAGGTTTTTTCAAGCTCTAACTCTATACCTGCTAAATCAAACAAACTAAATTTTTTCGCTTTTACTTCAATCAGAATATCTATATCGCTGTTTTTCTTTTGTTCTCCCCGGGCATATGAGCCGAATATTCCGGCTCTGACTACATGATTCTTCGTCAAAATTTTTACAATCTTTGGTTTTAATTGTTTTAATTGGTTTTTCTTTTCCATAATATTATTATAATAAGTCTTATTATTTATTAAAAATTAACTTAATTTCCAACGGGATTTGCCGGCAGATTGCCTAATAACGGGGGCAGAGCATCTGTGAATAGTCTGGTGACAGAAGCGGTTCAGAATTCAAATTTCAAAGCCCCTAAAGCTTCATTATAAATGCGAGGGCATAGTAATCAGGACGGTTGTCAATCGGAGCGCCGTCCCCCGTGTTACCGAGGGTGATGCCAGTAAACGACGTCCCGGTTGTAAGGGAGCCGCTTGCCGCGCCCACTCGCTTAGCGAGCCAGTTGGTGGACGTACTGGTCCCAGCCCCAAGTGTGTGGCTGTGCCCGGGGTCGTTGACTGTGTGATTGTGTGGAGGTAACTGGGCTACTGTAAGGTTATAGCTGCTCGACCCGCCGGTCGCATTTATATCCCCGTCATTGCCGGACGCGTAGCTCGCGTTGACCCCGTAGATAAATCTATCCGTCAAATTCGGGGTGCCGCTCGTCCCGTCGCACAAACCCCAGCCGGTCGGGATGTTGTCATAGGTTCCTGACCACATTACAATTAACCCGCTAGGTATTATATCAGCACCCTGTACCTTGATATTGCCATTTACAACTGTTAGATTTCCAGTCACAGTAAGGTTGTCCTGAACTATAACATTATCCTGAAAAGTAAAATCCCCTGTATCAAAAGTTCCTTCTGTTATCTGGGATGCGGGGTGGTAAACAGTAGGGTCCTGCCAAAGAAGTGTTGTGACCGTGGTTTCCCCTTTGATGTTTTTTATTGTGATGACGGTGGTGTACCATTTCATATTCTCTGTGGTGTGCACGATCCATGCATTCTGCCATGTTCCATTTTTCAGAGTGCCATCAATCAAAGAAAATGTCATGTTGTCAATGCCCTCGATCTCGCCCGTAACAGATTCAATCCCGTATTCATCCTCAATAAAAACCTTCTCAAGCAACACATCCCCGTGCGCCACCTTCTCAGGATACACAGATTTTCCCAGAACAACGGGTTCTGAAAACACAACAGGTTCGGAAGAAATAATATTGCCTGTGGGCAAATTTATATAACCAGAAGCATAAAATAATGCAAAACACACAATTAATCCGCCCAGAAACAGGAATTTGATTTTAGATGATGGATACTTCTGATTTGATTTATTTGAAGTCTCAGAATCGGTTTCAGGAATGCATTCAGAAAGGGGAATAACTAAATTTTTAATTTTATTATATATTTTGAATGTTCCTGTATCTTTAATCATAATATAAATTGTATTTTATATAAAATGAAATATCCAATTAAGGCAGAGCCTCAGGGCATATCTGTAAAATAAAACGCATTTGCAGATTTTTCATTTGAAAAATTATTCTGAGATTCTTTTAATTGTTCATGTCACAACTCAGGTTCTATTTTTGGATTTTTTAGAAATTCCAGTTTCTCGGGAGTGTTTATAAACGTGTACATATCTTCCATGGTTTTTCCCTGTAGTTCCCTAAGGTCAGGAACCAAAGGATACCTATTATTTTTCACCCAGCCTTCATCAAGAAAAAAATGGCATGCACCGCCCATATATTTTATAGAATAGTAGACTGATTTAAAATTTGATGCAACCCAGTTAGACATCACAAGTTCCTGATTTGAATGGTTTATTGTAACATGACCGTAATTTGGTGGAATCACAAAAACGTCCCCTGCAGAACATCTTGAAAAACACACATCAATTATTTTGTTTGTGTCAAAATCAATTTTCTGAATAAGGAAAATTGCTTCGCCTTTCAAAACCTGATAAACTTCAGGATAAGATAAATCTTCAACCGCAATTTCATGGTAATGTCCAACAGTCTTGGTAAATTCGCGCCCGAGCATTCCAGGGGGTATTACAGTAACATCATACCTCAAACCTGATTTTTCTATTTTATTTTTATCCTCTTCCTTAAAAATATTCCGATACATAAAATACAAATCTTTGTCTTTCTGGTTCTTAAGCCATTGTTTATCATAAATTACTTCCTTCATATCAAACAAAGTTCTTATATCAGGTTCAAGTTTATTTATTTTTTCGAGTTGCCACATAATATTATTTGGATTCTTTTATTGCAAGTTTCGCAGCCCCAATCGCTGAGTTTTTGACAATGCAAATTTCCGCTTTTGGAAAAAGTTTTTTAATTCTCGGGTTCAAATATTTCATTATAAATTTATTGGTGAAAACACTCCCTGTTAAAGCAATCTTAGAATTCCCCTTAAGTCCCGCTCTTTTAACAACAGCCTTAATCCCTACTTCAATTTCATCAACCGCTGAATTGAGAATATCTCTCGCAACCCTATCTTTTTTCTCAAGGGCTTTTTCAGCCAGAGGGGCAAATTCCGCAACCTGTTTCTTTAGATTTCCTGTATAAATATAATCCACCAAATCTTCTACATTCTTTATCTTTAATTTATTAAATACCATTTTTTCAAGAATTGTTTTCTTTCCTCTTCCATCATTTGATTTTACTGCCGCTCTCAAAACTTTAAGTCCAATAAAATAACCTGAACCCTCGTCAGCCAGCAAATAACCCACACCACTTGCTTTAACAGTTTTGTTTTTGCTTACTGCAAAAAAAGCAGAACCGGTTCCCGCAATTGCAACAGCCCCATTTTCCGCATCAATAGAAGGCAACACAGTTTCAATATCATTTACAACAATAAAATCTGATTTAACCATTTTACCTAACTTGCTTTTTTTAATCATTTTTACAATTTTCTTTTCCTCTTCCTCAGTATCCATTCCCGCAAAAGCAAAACATGAAAATTTGATATCTTGTTTTATTGATAAAGCGATTTCATCAAGAGTATTTACAAATTGTTTTTCTGTCAAATGCCTATGAGATAAATTATCTTTCTTTGTTTCGAATATTTTTTTTCCTTTTGAATTAACAACAAATAATGTTGTCTTAGTTGCTCCTGCATCAACACCTAAAAAATATTCCTGTTCCTCCATAATATAACACACTTTACAAAATATATTATTCTTTGAATTCCTGAAGAATTTTCCTGAAATCCGGATTTCTTTTGACATTATACCAGGGTTTTAATTGCGGCCACTGGTCCTCATAAATCAGTTTATTTGTTTCATAAAAAATGCCTGTAGGGATTCTTGAATTTTCATCCTGACAATAACCCCATTCAAGAGCTTTTTTCATTGCTTCATCATAATTTCCTATATCATGATTTTCGAGTTTATAAATATGATCTCTAAGAAATTGTATGGTATTGTGATAAGAGATGCAAGGTTGAAGAACTTCCACAAAAGAGAAACCCTTGTGCATTACAGCCGCCTCAATTAATTTAGTTAAACCCGGAACATCCAATGCAAAACCTCTTGAAACAAAACTTGCGCCGCAGGTCATGGTAAGGACTAAAGGATTTACTGGTTTTTCCTGCACACCTAAAGGCGTTGATGGTCCTGCAAAACCTTTTTCGCTCATAGGTGTTGCCTGCCCTGTTGTCAATGAAAATCTCTGGTTATCAAAAACAATAAAAGTTGTATCCTCATTATACCTGCAGGAATGCACAACATGAGCCATTCCCTCCGCGTAAGTTGAACCATCTCCTCCAAATCCAATAACCTTCAATTCAGGATTTGCAAGTTTTATCCCGAACATTGTTGGCAAAGTTCTCCCATGCAGAGTGTGGAAAAAGTTTATATTGATATAATCATAAATTTTGTCAAAACACCCGACACCGCTAACCCCAACAACATTTTCGCGTTTTATTTTATCCGCATTTACAAGATTTGTTATTGCCTGTTTAACTGAAGTTAGAATTCCGAAATCTGTGCAACCCGGACACCAGGTTGTTTTCTCCCCTGTATTTAATTCCTCTATTTTCATTTTACTGCCCCGTTGACCTTTTCAACAATTTCATTGGAAGTGAAAGGTCTTCCATCATATTTTAAAACCTTTTTATTTATAATATTTCCTGTCTGCTCAGCAATAATATCTCCAAGCAACCCTGTGGCATTGTTTTCAACAAGAACAACCTCATCAGAGTTCTCTATTTCTCTTTTTACTTCTTCCATAGGGAAAGGCGATATATAGGAAACCTGCAAAAACCTGAAATCAGGCAAATCTTTCAAAGCGTCCACTATTGCGCCTTTTGTTGAACCCCATCCAATAATTAATTTTCTTCCTTCTCCGTGAAGATAAACAGGCACTAAGGTATCTATTTCTTCTTTTAATTTTTCAAGTTTCTTAAATCTTTTGTCATTCATCTTAATCACTTCATCTCCCTTTTCAGTTGTATGCCCGTATTCATCATGCTCATAACTTGAAGTTTTCACAACCGCCCCTTGCCCCGGAACAGACCTTGGTGAAACCCCGTCTTCAGTTATCAAATAACTTTTGTAATCCTCGCAGGGTTCTGTAATTCCTCGTGTTGGTTTAATTTTTGATTCTTCAAAATCATCAAAACTATAATTGCTTTCTCCAACATGCTTATCCCCAAGAATCATTACAAGCACCCTGTATTTAGATGCTAAATGGAAGGCTTCAATTGTCCTGTAAAAACATTCCTTTGCGTCCCCCGGAGCAACAACAACACGGATAAATTCACCATGCCCTATATTTACAGCAAATTTTAAGTCCCCTTGAGAATTATATGTTGGCACCCCTGTAGCAGGACCTGTTCTTTGGCTGAGATAAACAACCAAAGGCACTTCTGATATTCCCTGCATACTTAATGCTTCTGCCATTAAAGAAAATCCCGCGCCTGAAGTTCCTATCATTGTATTCGTGCCAGCATAACTTGCGCCCAGCGCTGAACAAGCAACAGCAATTTCATTTTCAGGCTGAACAACCATATAATCATACTCTATTTGTTTTGACGCAAGAATATGAAGAACTGGTGTTGCGGGGGTTATGGGATAAGCAATATACATATCAATCCCTGAAGCAATTGCTCCCGCTGAAATGGCCTCGTTCCCGGTTATGAAATATTTCTCCTCATTATTCTTAGGTTTATCAAACTCTATCTTTGGTTCAACGCATTCATATCCCGCTCTTATGGTGGCTTCCAACAATTCAAAATTCTTCTTAAACGCATTCTTTACCACTTCAATAACAGGTTCAACTGGAAGTCCCAATACCTTTGCCAAAGCCCCAATCAATATATCATTTCCTAATTTTGCCGGAGCTTTAGTTTTCTCAAGAAGAGCTTGCACATCAATTCCAATCAGATTTCCCTCTTTTTTGTTTTGCAAAAAAGGGGCATTCATTTTCTTCGAAAATGATGCATCGTTTCCAAAAGAAACGCTTGCACCGTCCAGAAGACGAGTGTTTCCTTTCAGGTTTTTGTCTCCGATTATAAATCCATCCTCTTTTAAATATTTCTCATGTTTGTTTATTATATCCTGATTTAAAGCAAAAATCACATCATAAGAATTCTCATGAGAATATATGGGTTTATCTGAAATCTTCAAAATATTGAAATTAAATCCTCCTTTAATCAAAGACTGGTATTCCCGGTAATTAAATACATAATATCCTAATTTCGTAAAAACTTTGCTTATTAAAATTGTGGTTTTAGCTATTCCTTTTCCTGCCTCGCCGCCAATCAGAATATTCTTCTCCATTTTATTATTTGAAATAAGTTTTTAAGTTATTAAAATATTTAGAATCCATTTTAACAATCAAAATTAGATTATTTTAATCCAATCATATAAAAACCTTCGGTTATTTGAAAGTAAATATATTATGAAAAACTATTTCAGATTAATTGGATTAATAGGTATAGGTATATTTATCTATTTAATGTCAACGATTAATTTGAATCTTTTATTGGATTCATTCAAATCAATGAATTATACTTATCTATTGATATCAATTTTATTCATTGTCCCGGAAGTCATCATAAACACCGCAAAATGGTTGGTTGTTATTGATAAAAAAGATAGGTTGAGTTTGCCTAAAGGTATTTTTGCATGGGTTGCAGGGTATGGTATTGGTATGTTGACCCCCGGAAAACTGGGTGAATTTACAAAAGTAAAATTCCTGAAATCAAAACCCGGAAAAAGTTTTCTCACAATTCTTGTTGACAGACTTAATGATATTTTTGTCCTATTCATTCTTGGAATATTCGCTGTTTTCAGTTTATTCTTAAATAAAACACATTTATCTTATCTGAGTTATTTATTTCTGGCATTCTTTGTATTGTTTATTATTGGAATCTTCTTTTTAAGAAACGAAAAATTGATTAAAAAAATAGGAATGCCTTTTTACAAATTATTAGTTCCGAAAAAATACAAAAGTTTTGCGGGAGAAAATATTAATATTTTTTATAAAAATATTGAAAAAATGAATAAAAAAAATATTTTCATTAATTTCTTGTTGACTGTTCTTGTTTGGTTTGTTTGTTTTGCGCAACACTGGTTTTTATCGCTTTCCCTTGGATTAAATTTATCTTATTTTTCAATTTGTCTAATAGCCCCAATACTAATTCTGGTTCAGTTAATTCCAATCTCAATTTCCGGCATAGGCACAAGAGAAGCCGCTGCGGTTTTGCTATTATCAACTTTTGGAATATCCCCGGAACTAGCTATTGCATTTTCACTGGGAATTTTAATTGAAGAATATATCCTCGGAGGGATTGGATTATTGTGTTGGTTAAAAGTTAAATAAAACTCAATCAAAAATAACTGAATGTTTAAAAATATTTTGGATTAGTTTGCTGAATAGAATTTTATTTATCTCGGGTTATTTTTTAGTGAAAATCAAGTTCTTAATCATCTCCACCACAGTCTGTTTATAACTCCATATAAAATATAGCATATCCAGAAACCGCAGATTCGCCAGAAATACGTAAGAATAAGCATAAATCTGAAGTAAAGATAACTCTTTTCTGGTTATGTTTGTCAACTCAAGCGCAGAACCCAGTTGTTTATTATATGCGGACCAGCTTGTAGTTAACAACCTATAATTATATTCTTTCGCCAAAGCAAAACCATATACTTCTGTTCCCGGATAAGGAATCATTATCCCAAAAGAAGTTTCATAAGTATTGATCTTGGAGGCAAATTTAATTGTTTTCCATATGGTTTTTTTTGTATCTCCGGGATGACCTATAATAAAATAAGAACAGGTAACAAATTTTAATTTCTTGGCGAGCTTTACATCTTTTTCCACCTGCTCAAGAGAAATCCCTTTTTTAATTATTTTAATTATTTCCTCGTCCCCGCTCTCAACCCCAAAACCAAGTTTGTAACATCCCGCATTTTTGATATTTTTCAATATATCTTCATTCACAGTGCCGCTTCTTGTTTGAATCCACCATTTCATTTTTTTATGGAGTTGTTCCTTTCTCAATGCAGAACAAAATTCATTAACGAATTTTTTATCTAATGTGAATGTCTCGTCTGAGAAAAATATTTCCTCTGCGCCCATTTCTTCAACAAGATATTTTAATTCTTTAATTACCTTTGCAATGCTCCTTTGTCTGACTTTATTTCCCAACACCCTCATGCAAAAAACACATTGAAAAGGGCATCCGCGCGAACAACCAACTATATAAAATTTAGCCGGTCTAAAATCGTCCCATTTAGGGGTTATACTATCAATATCAATATATTCTCTCCTTTCATTTACTATTATTTCTTTATCTTTTCGGAACGCCACACCTTTGACTTTAGAAAGAGTCTTTGATTTCATAATCTCAATCAGGGTTTCCTCGCCCTCGCCAATCACAACAATATCAAAATAATTAAATTCCTCAAGAGTTTGTTTTGGAAGAGCTGTTCCGTGGCACCCTCCTATAATTATTTTTATATCCGGTCTCTTTTGTTTTACTTTTCTCGCCAACTCATGAGCGCTTAATATCTCATGAGTCATGGAACTAATTCCAAAATATTTTGTTTCTGGTCCAATCTGATTTATTAATGTTTCCTCGTTAATTTTATCATATTTTGAATCTATCACTTTGTAAGAAATTTTATTTTTGAATAATGAGGCCGCAAGATAAGCCAACGCAGGAGAAGGAAATTTTGGGGCATCATGAAGTTCAATTATCTTCTTTACAGGAACATTGGTTAAGATTATGTCGACCATATCTATTTTAATAATTAATTATAATAATCTCAAAATTAACATTTTTTACAGACCACAAACTGATTCAAAGTAAACTCAAAATATTTATGTTTTATTATTTCAAATTTTTGTTCCAAAACACCCAACAATTTCTTCTTATTGTAATAACATTTATGATCAAATGTTCCCACTTTATCAAATATTCCTATATTAGCCCCAAATTCCAATATTGGTTTTGATTGCGGGGTTGGAGTTGTAAGCAACAAAACGCCCCCTTTCCGCAAAACCCTATGAATCTCAGAAATTATAAATGTTGCTGAATGCAGATGTTCGATTACCGCAAGCATAGTAACAACATCCACTGAATTGTCCTTTAAAGGTATTTTTTCTTTTGTGATGTCAATCTTAAATAAAGTCAGATTTTTATGTTGTTTTTCCTCAACTTCCAAATCCACACCATATCCTTTTTTAACATATTTGCTTAATTCTTTCAATAATCTAAAATCAGAATAACAACCAATATCCAGCAACAAAGAATTTTTGGGAATATATTTCTTAATTTTGTTCGTTCTGATTCCCGCTAAATAATCATCAATAAAATTCCATCTTCCGCCCATATCTTAATTAAATTATTTAGGTTAATAGGATTTAATTTCAGGGCTTTGTTTTTATTGGTTTTTTATAAAAAAATTATTGGAATTTTATAACTTTTTTTTATTCCAACTTAATAAAGTTTTAAGAGCGCAAATATTTCTTTTTAATATTTGCGGATCCCTGCATTTAAGAAATTGTTTGAAAATATACTTTGGTCTGAAATAAAATTTATGCATAATATTTTTAAGTTCAACCAACAAATCTTCCTGACTTAATTCTTCGGTTCTTATAACCGGCAGAGAATTGTCGCCTACATAAGAGTACTTGGTCCAGTCTTTCTCAATCAGCAGATTTTTCTCCAACACCATTTTATATAACTGCGTTCCGGGGTAAGGCGTTGCTATTGAAAACTGCGCATAATCAGGGTCAAGTTCTATTGCAAAATCCAATGTGTCTTTAATGGTCTCTTTCGTTTCTCCGGGAATTCCAATCATGAAATAACCTAAAGTTTGTATTCCAACTTTTTTTGTTAGCCTGAAGGTTTTTCTTATTCTATCTTTATTAACAACTTTCTGTATGGTCTTAAGTATTTTTTCATTTCCTGATTCAACCCCATAAGAAATTATAAAACAACCCGCTTCTTTCATTTTCTTAAGCAATTCATAATCAACTGTATCAACTCGGGTCTCGCATTTCCATGGAATATTTATCTTATTTTCAATAAGCAAATCGCATATTTTCATAACGCGTTCTTTATTCAATGTAAATGTATCATCATAGAAAATTAATTCCTTGATATTGTATTTTTCTACGTTCTCTTTAATCTCCTTTAATATATTCTCAGGTGTTCTGAATCTTGTCCTATTTCCAAAAACCCCTTTGGAACAATAGATGCAACTAAACGGACAACCTCTGCTGGTAATCAAAGTTATAAAAGAATCCGGAAAACCAATAAGCTGTTTGTATTTGTCTATGGGGAGAAGTTCTCTCGCCGGAAATGGCAGGCTATCCAAATCTTCAATTGGTTTTGGAAGCGATGTGCAGATAACTTTTCCGTTCTTCTTAAAACAGATGCCATCTACAATTTTTAAATCCTTACTTTGCTCTATTGCGGATACCAGATTTTTAAAAATAAATTCTCCCTCCCCCCGGACAACAATATCCACAGAAGGCAAAGAAATAACATCCCCGGGAAGTAAAGATGGGTGGGGTCCCCCGGCAACCACAACAGCCTTTGAATGGGATTTTATTAATTCTGATAATTTCGTAGCCTGAACCAAATCCGGTGTTGTCACGCTTATTCCAACCAAATCCGGTTTATAGGATTTAATATATTTCCCCGCATCTTCCAGTTTATATTTTAAAGCAGGACAATCCAGTATTTCAACCTCATGCTCTTTTTTTATCATTCCCGCAATATAACAAAGACCTAATGGATGGGATGTGTACAGGCTCTCTTTTCTTGACGGACTAATCAATAAAATTTTCATGTTAGTTTTTATATACTCTTATTATACTTACAAAAAAACTGGAAAAAATAATTTGTATTCCCAAAAAAATAAGAACCAATGCGAAAAGCGCAGGTCTATAGGAAATAACAAAATCAGAATACAGGTAATTATAAACAATGCTGAGATTTATTGCAAAACCCAACAAACCTATTAAAGAACCTATAACTATCCCTCTTTCGAGATTTAATTTATTTAAGAAAACAGATAAAGTTTTTGTTTCCTTCTCAATTTTGTTAAAATAAGCGTAAGTTTTAGCCCAGACACCCATAGTGATTATCTGAAATCCAATTATCGTAAATAAAGCTCCCAATATCATCCAGTGATAATCCAAAACAAAACTGCCTATTACTAAAGGACCCGGTAAAATGCAGGTCAACAATATTGATCCAACAATGAACAAAAAACTGCCTGGAACTAAAAATAAATAAAGCGGACTGTATAACAACAACAATCTTAAATGTTTCCACCCATCAGAATAACTGTTTAAAGTAGAATTGTCATCCTTCCTTGGATAATAAATAATTGGAATCTCAAATATTTTTAATTTTTCCCTGGCTGCTTTTATTATCATTTCCGACGCAAAGTCCATCCCGGTTGCGCTCAAAGTTAGTTTATCCAAAGCTGTTTTTTTTATGCTTCTCATCCCGCAGTGAGCATCAGATATTTTAGTTCCAAAAAATAGATTGAGAACCGCAGTCAGAAAAGGATTTCCAATATATTGATGCAATGCTGGCATGGCTCCTTTTAATATTTTGCCTTTAAATCTTGAGCCCATAACCATTTCGGCTCTGCCTTCTTTTAAAGGTTCTATAAATTTTGGCAGTTGAGATACATCATAAGTTCCGTCCGCATCTGCCATGAAAATATAATCACCTTTTGCTTCTTTGAAACCTTCCATATAAGCAGCCCCATATCCAATCCTTTTTGGTGTTATAACCTTTGCATCAAGTTTCTCTGCGAGTTTGGGTGTGTTGTCTGTGGAACTGTCTGAAACAATAATCTCGCCGCGAATATTATTTTTTTTGAAAATATTTTTAACTTTTTTGATTACCTCACTAATTGTTTTCTCCTCATTTTTCGTTGGTATGATTACAGACACTTCAATTCGTTTAGAAACCATAATAAAACATTAAAGCATTTATTTATTTGACAATTAACTTATGGAGTTAGTCGCTATAGCCTATTTTTTTGCAGTTATCTTAGGTTTGGGTTACTCAGCAAAAAAATTATTAAAATTGGATAAATTTAAAGATATTTTGGAAGAAATAATCTTTATTTTGGGTTTGGGTTTGGGTTCTTTTATTTTGTTGTATATTCCTTTGAATTTAATTCAAGGTTTATTCTGGCAGGTTTTTTTAATCATAGCCCTTATCATTCCTTTATATTCTCTGGGTGAAAAAATAAAACAAAATAAATTAAAACTAAACTTTTCAAATATTGCTTATAAAAATTATTTGATTGTTGGGTTAATTACTTTAGCATTTTTCTATGTGTATCTAACAGGAGCTTTTGGGTATCCTTATCTTGAAGATGATGATCCCTGGGGTCATGCTGTGGCAGCAAAATATGTTTCAATGGAACACACTTACACCCAACCAGACCATCTGCCAATTCATTATCTTGAACCTTATCCTCCTTTTTATGCTTCAATGATGGGTGTGTTGCATCAGGTCCATCCTGAATCAGTGCAATGGGTTCTTAAATTTTTTAATGTTTTGCTGATAACCTTAGGTCTTCCTTTCGCTTATATCTGGCTGAGAAAATTCACCAAATCAGATAATATTGCTTTAACAGGAACCTTCCTTCTCGCAGTTCTTCCCTGCTTCATGAATCATTTCATCTGGGCCCAGACTCTTGCTCTTGTATTATGGTTTCCGGCATTGTATTCAATTGAAAAAATGAAAGAAGAAAAAAACAAAAAATGGGTAGTAGTTGCAATTCTAACAATCTCCGCAATTTTAATAACCCAACCTTCAGTGGCCGTAGTATTTGGTCTATTTTATGCCAGTTACTTTTTTGTTGAATTTGCGATTCAATTTTTGAAAAAAGAATCAAAATTCAATATAATTAAAGTATTCAAAAATAAAGAGATAAAATATTTATTTTTGGGAGGTCTGCTTGGACTGTCTCTCGCACTGTCAATTTACTGGATACCTGTAATAAATTCGCAAGGTCTTGAAGAGGTGTTGTCCTCTATGGGCGCCACTGAAGATTTCTTCAAAGATATGAGTGTGTATGCTATAGGCGGTGACCTTTATGGAATACAGGATTTTGCAATTGCGCCTAATGTTTCAAAAATGGATCAAGCAACAGGATTAGGTTTGGTCATATTTATACTCTTATTGTTTTCTGTTCTTGTGTTATTGTATCAGCGAAAGAAATTAATAACACCGCGCAATAAATATCTGCTAGTCTCTTTATTGTGGTTGATTATTGGGTTTATTGGGATAGAAGGAAATGCCCTGCCTTATAAATTGATGCCTCACAGATTCTGGGTGTTCTTTGCAATACCTGTGGTTGTTTTGGTTGCCTGGAGCATAATCTTGATTTATAACTCAACAAAAAAAGATAAAGCAGCTTCATATATAATAATCTCTTTGATATTTGTTGGCATTCTGGTTACTTCCGCCTATCCAAAATATGTTGTCCAGACCTCGCAGTGGCCTCCTGGGGTGGGTTGGATTTCTAATGAACAGATTCAGGGGTATGTTGGATTAAAAGAACTTCCGCCAAATACAATGGTTTATAGTTTATGCAAAAACCCAAAAACAGTTATCGGTGTGGATAAAATGGATTATACTTGGATTAAAGAAATTGAAGATTATAAAAAAGTGGCGTTAAATGATACTATTGACAATAATTACAAATTCCTGAAAAAATATGATTATTCTTATCTAATTATTGATGGGGGTTGTGTCAAAGATTTTGGATTAAATCAAACCAATTTAAAAATACAGGAGATATTTGGTTCTGGAAAATTCAGGGTTGAAGAAAAATTAAGCAATGGTGGTTTCTTTTTGTTTAAGATATTGTAATTGATTTTACTTATTAATTTGAATAGTTTTAAAGAATAATCTCACTAAAAATAAATTCTTTGTAAAGGATAGGTATTATGATAAAATAATTACAGAAGATAATTATGTGCGGGATAGCTGGGGTCTTAAATAAAGGCAGTCTAAATACAAAAAAATTCTAAACAATTTTATCTCACAGAGGTCCTGACGCAAAAGGTTCTTTTATAGATTCTAAAAATGAGTGGACTGTCGGGCTTGCTCATAGAAGACTGAGCATCATTGACCTGAGTTCTTCAGGTAACCAACCAATGTCAGATAAAGACAATTCAATCCATATTATTTTTAATGGGGAAATTTATAATTACAAAGAATTGAAGAAAAAATTGGAGGGGAAATACAAATTTAAATCGACCTCGGATACAGAATTTATACTTTACCTCTACAAAGAAAAAGGAGAAAAATTGCTGGAAGATTTAAGAGGGATGTTTGCTTTCGCAATCTGGGATTCCAAAAAGGAAAAATTGCTTATGGCAAGAGATAGGTTTGGAATTAAACCTGTTTATTATAATTATTCAAAAGAATATTTTATTTTTGCGTCAGAGTTGAAAGGGATCTTGTCTTCCAGGTTAATTGAGAAAAAGACAAATAAAAAAGCCGCTGGTCTCTTCCTGCTTAATGGCTCAATACCGCCTCCGTATACAATATACGAAGGAATTTTATCCTTGGAACCCGGATGTTTTCTAATATTTCAAAAAGGAAAATAAGAATAAGTTGTGAAATTATATAATTTTGGATAAACTATATTTGAGTTGGTTCCTGTGCAGAGCATTTGCGGAATACCTTGAATCCTATGGAAAGAACTGGGTTTCAAGGTCATGTGAGAGAAGGATATTCATTTGATGACTTTGAAAAATTATTGGGTGAAGCAAATCTTAAGATTGTATTTAAAGATACTTGCGGGGGTTATTTTACACAAAAAGCTCTTGTTATTCAAAGAAAGATAAGCAGAGTAGCTGGAGAGCGTCTATATATGGATTGTCTTATAAAATTTATTCTAAAACCTATTACTTGGTTGGATTTTATATACCCTTCTTATCCGAAATATGTGAATTTTGTAATTGCTAAACATAATAGATGAATAATAGGGAATTGGTGGAACAAGTTAAAGAATTAATTAATCTAAAGATATTTTCATTTCTTTTTTACTTGATATAATTTTATTAATTCAATTATGAAGGTTGGAATTATTGGTTTGGGTTATGTTGGGTTGCCTTTAGCAATAAAATTTGCAGAGTATTTTGAGGTTATTGGGTTTGACATAAATGAAAAAAGAGTTAAAGAATTAAGAAATAGATTTGACAGAAATCTGGGTGTTTTAGAAAAAGAATTTGAAAGAATAAAAGAAAATATAGAATTTACAAATGATAAAAAGAAAATTTCTGAAATGGAGGTAATCATAATTGCAGTTCCAACACCAATATCTAAAAACAAAAAACCAAATTTAAGTTATTTGGAAAATACTTCAAAAACTGTTGGTATGAATTTGAAAAAAGGGACAATTGTAGTTTATGAATCTACAACTTATCCTGGATGCACAGAAGAATTTTGTTTGCCTATTTTAGAAAAAGAATCTGGATTGAAATTGGGCGAATTTTCTATAGGATATAGTCCTGAAAGAATAAACCCTGGAGATAAAAAGCATACTATAGATAAAATTTATAAAATTGTCGCAGGTTATGATAATAAAACAACAGACAAATTAGCTAAGATTTATGGAAAAATCACAAATGTATACAAAGCCCCTTCAATTAAAGTGGCTGAAGCAGCGAAAGTTGTTGAAAATACACAAAGGGGATTAAATATTGCGTTATTTAATGAACTGGCAATGTTGTTTGATAAAATGAATCTAGATAGCAAAGAAGTTTTTGATGCTGCTTCAACAAAATGGAATTTTTTAAGATTCTACCCTGGTTTTGTTGGGGGACATTGTATTGGTGTTGATCCCTATTACTTGATTGAGAAGGTAAAGAAAAATAATTACAATCCGGAATTAATCTTATCTGGATGTAAAACTAATGAAATTTTACCTTATTATGTAGCTAGAAAAATTTTTAAATTATCTAAAAGAACAAATAAGGATATAAAAAATTCTAATATTTTAATTTTAGGCGCAACCTACAAAGAAGATGTGCCTGATTTGAGAGAAAGTAAAGTCAGAAACATGGTTGAAGAACTAAAAAATCTTGGATTTGAGAAAATTATGATCTATGAACCTTTAATAAATAAAAAAGAAATTTTTGGTATTGAAAATATAAATAAATTAGAAAAACCTGATATTGTGGTATTTGTTGTGAATCACAAAAAATTTGAGAATTTAAATATTTTTGATTTATTAAATAAAAATGGAATTCTAATAGACCTTAAAAGAAAATTCAATAAAAAAGAAGCTGAAGAAAAAGGTATTGTCTATTGGGGTTTATAAATTATTAAGGTTTCCATACTCCTATTAGCTTATGTAATAGTCCATATAGGAATAGTTCTACAACATATTTGTTGTGGTTTTTACCAATACAAACTCTTCTGAGTAGACAAGGGTTGGTATTTTTAGAGTTGGTGCCTCCAACGTTAATTACAGCAGTTTTATACCCTGCTTTCTTTAATATAGTAATGTCTTCGTTTGAAAAGGTATTAAAGCCGCCATAAGGAAAAGAGAAATCTTCTATTTTTTCTCCAATCATTTTCTCAATAACATGTTTACTACCTCTTATCTCATTTCCCCTTTCCTTTAAAGACAAACTACTTAAGCAACGGTGAGACTTTGTATGCGACCCAAAGGCTACAAAAGTGGACTTTTGCATTTTTTTAATATCTTTTAGACTTAAGTAATGTATAGTTTCCATACTGTGATATTTCATGGTTTTTCCTTCAAGTGAGTTTGAAATCAAGTAAACCATTATAGGAATCTTTTCTCTTAATATTACTGGGAAAGCTTCTTTATACACTGACTTGAAACCATCGTCAAATGTGATTATAATTGAGTTTTCTGGTGGATTTTTACCCTTCAAAAAATAATCTTTAAATTCACCAAAAGAAATAATTCTATAATTTTTCTTTAAATATTTGATTATACTCTCAAAATTTTTAGAATAGGGGTCATGAAAAAGGAGGATTACCGTACCTTGATAAGGATACACTCTTTTATAAATTAACAAACAAGGATATAATAATATACCTATTAGATTTATAAATAAGGAGTTTACAATCCATCTCTTTATTTTCATAATATATAATCCATTGCTTTGATAATTCCTTCTACATCTTTATCAAAATTCCATTTATAAATAATTTCATATGATTTCTCTCCCATTTTTTTAATTAGTTTTGGATTTTTTAATAACCTTAATAAATGTTTGGATAAAGCGGTTATATCTCCAACTTTGTAAATATACCCATTCTCTCCGTTTTTTATTAAATCAGGTGCAGACCCAACATTGTCTGTAGTTATTATTGGAAGTTTGAAATTCATTGCCTCATTTATCACTGCACCCCAGGTCTCACTAGCTGAAGGCAATACAAAAATATCTGCTATCACATAATAGATTGGAAGTTCTTGTCTGTTTTTAAATCCAACAAAAAAGATATTTTTCAAATTATGTTCTTTAACATAAAGTTCTATTTTTTTTCTTTCTGTTCCTTCTCCAACAAATACTAATTGTGCTTTGTTCTGTAGTGGCTGGAACGCTTTTAGTAAATCCAAAGGTCTCTTTATAGATAATAGATTAGAAACATGGAGTATTATTGGTAAATTTGGATTTAATCCCTCTTCTTTTTTTAGTTGCTTTTTTTTGAGGGACAACTTCTTATATTTTTTACTAAAAAAATCATTATCCACACTATAAGGAACAAAAAACATTTTTGAGTCGGGGACACCATAACTTTTATAATAAGATTTGTTCATAGTACCTACTGTTAAGAATGCAGAAAAGATTTTGAATAAAGGGAATAAAATTAATTTTCCTGATAATTCTGCCCATATAGACCTACGCTGTGTAATAGTTGTAACTCCTTTTAATAGTATCGGGGTTCTTGTTATAAAAGCCCCTAAAAAAGCGAGCCAACAAGTAAATCTTGCATATCCATGAACCAAAACAGCATCATATCTTTCACTAAAAAGTTCTTTTATAATTCCTAAATTCATTTGGCCAAAAAATGAGTTATGAGGATGTGGAGAAAAATTCTTTAAAAATTTGTATTTGTACCCTTTCAATGCATAGTTATCTTTTTCAATATTGAAATCTCCACAAAAGTAAACCATTAAATCAATTTTGGGCTGCTGGTCTAACTTCTTGAAAAAAGAGGATTGATACAATATTGGATGAGAAACTAATACAGCAAGTTTGTATTTTTTAGTCATAAATACCTTTAACTTTTTAATTTAATCAATAATTTTGGATTGGTGGTTTAAACCAAATTACAGTGTCTTTAAGTCCATTACTCGTCCAAATATATTTCCAATTCTTGGTTTGTTTTATGAATTTATTCCATTCTAAAGAAGTTTTTTGTTGCTTCTTAAAAAGAGAATAAGACACAGTTGAAGGGAAAGGAAAATATCTATGAGCATCATCAATCACAATAATCCCGCCTCTTTTAACTTTGTTAATTATAGCATTGGCACATTCTCCTCTCAAAATTCCATCAATAAGAACAAAATCTAAATTATTATTTTTGAACTTATCTACAACTTTTATATAATTCTTGTCTTGAAAAAACAAATCAACATTACTAAGATTATTTTCTTCTATCATTTTAAAAACTTTATCATACCAAAATTTATTCTGCTCAACACTTGTTAAATGTTTTATTCTTTTAGCAAACCAAATTGTGCTTCTTCCTGAACCAAATTCTAATCCAACATCTGTTGGTTTAAGTAGAGTTGAAAGGATAGAGTTAGCTTCCTGCGTTAGCCAAGGATGTTCAGGATATTTCTTCTCATATAATTTTACTTTAAGTTTGTTATAAAAATATTTTAAAGACAAATGACTGGTATTTCTCATAATAATAACTTTCTTATACATTTAATTATATATTTTAATTCTTCTTCTTTCATCTTTGGATAAAGTGGTAATGAAACTTCTCTTTCATATACCCATTCCGCATTTGGAAAATCACCTTTTTTGAATCTAAATGTTCTTTTGTAAAAAGGGTGTAAATGTAATGGAATGAAATGGACGCTGCATCCAATGTTCATTTCTTTCATTTCTTCAATGAATTTGTTCCTATTATAATTTTTTAGTAAAATTGGATAGAGATGATATACATGTTTAACATTTGGTTTTTCATATGGTATGATGATTCCTTCAATTTTTTTTAATTCTTTGTTATAGATGCTGGCATATTTTCTCCTAATTTCAATGAATTTGTCCAATTTTTTTATTTGATGCACCCCCAATGCGGCTTGCATATCGGTCATATTATATTTCCAACCACACTCTTCAATCTCATAATACCAGCTTCCCTTGTCAGAATACCTCTTCCAAGCATCTTTACTCATTCCATGCAATCTTAATATTCTGAGTTTATCTGCCAGTTTGTCATCATTTGTCGTTACCGCACCTCCCTCTCCAGTTGTCATATTTTTAGTGGCGTAAAAACTAAAACAGGTTGTAGTGCCAAAAGTTCCAATTTTTTTGCCATTATATTCAGCACCAATTGCATGTGCGGCATCTTCTATTACAAATAAATTGTGATCTTTCGCAATTTCCATAATTGCTTTCACATCGTAAGGTTGACCTGCATAATGGATGGGAATTATTGCTTTTGTCTTTGGAGTTATTGCTTCTTTTATCTTTTCTGGGTCTAGGTTATAAGTATCTTTCTTTATGTCAACAAACACAGGCTTCGCTCCTATGTGAACAATAACATTTCCAGTAGACGCAAAAGTAAATGGAGTTGTTATTACTTCGTCTCCACTTTTAATGCCTAAAGCTATTAAAGAAAGATGCAGCGCAGCTGTGCAAGAATTTACAGAAATTGCGTGTTTTGCTCCAACATATTCAGCAATTAGGCTTTCAAATTCTGTAGTCTTTGGACCTATTGTAAGCCACCCAGACTTTAGCGTATCTACAACCTCTTTTATTTCTTCCTTTTCAATTAATGGTTGACAATACGGTAGAAATTTTTTATCCATTATTTCACCTTTTTAAATACCATTACCCTTGTTGTCCCAAATTTTGCTAAAAAAGGCATATAATAATCAATTGGTTTAGAAAAGATAAAGATAATTTTTTCAAACAAACTATAAATTTTAACTAATTTATTATTATTTATTAAAATAAGTTGGTTTGTTGTTGTGGTGGGTATTTCTTGATTTTTTTTAGATATGAATCTATTATATATTGCTCTTGCTATATTATCACCCAATCTAATTAAAGATAAACCAAAACCCGGATATACTATTTCAAACTGCAGTTTCATACTTGCCTTTTCAAAAAGTTTTATCCAATCTTTTCTTGTATGGAAATGTTGATATTCTGAGTTGGTTGTATTCTGATTTAACTTAACTGGTGCTGTTTCCAAAATATAGATATACCCCTCAATATTTAGAGAATCTGCTAATTTTTGTATACTTGATAATAAGTCCTTGTTAGGAATATGCTGAAGGACGGTAATACTTAAAATAATATCAAATGATTTTTGAAAATCCATATTCTTGATAGAAGTAACCTTAAAATCACAACATAATCCTTTTGCCTTTTTCTTGGCTTCTCCCACAGCTTTTTCACTAATATCAATTCCTGTTACCTCTGCACTCATTTTTGCAAACATAATAGAAAAATCACCAACACCACAACCTACATCTAATATCTTTTTATTTTCTATTGAGCCTTGTATCTTATTCAGGATATTTTTTATAACTCTCAACCTCAATGGTTGATCATATTTATATATGATTTGGTCACTCCATCCTGTATGACCATATTTTTTAAATCTACCCTCCCAGAAAATATCTGGATTATATTTTGCCTTCATTTTCATCTTATTATCTCTATAAAGTTATCCCCTCAGTCTTTTTTGGTAAAGCTAACTTAACAAGATGATTATAATATTTTGGATCCGAAGGATCTTTAATTACCCCCTTCTTAATTGCCTCTGCAATTTCAATTATACCATCTTTAATGGTCTTCTCTGTTTTAAATCCTAATACGTCTTTTATCTTATCAAAAGAAACATTGTAGGATCTTTTATCTTTTATTTCTTCAATACAATTAACTTTTGTATCGGGGAGAATTTCTTTTACAACTTCGCCTAATCTCTTCATTTGATAGTTTTCGTCTGTTGACCCCACATTGAAAACTTCACCTCTGACTTTATGAAGTGGGGCCTCTAAAAATAACTGAACCGCCCTCGAAATATCATTAACATGAATAAATGGGCGCCATTGCGTTCCTCCAAATATACCGATTTTTTTTCCCATTACCGCTTTCTGTGTTAAATAGTTTACTATCAAATCAAACCTCATACGCGGCGATATACCATAAACCGTGCCAAACCTTAGAATAATTGGTGAGAAGTCCTTATTCGCTAAAGCCAAAATTCCTTGTTCGGCATATAATCTAGTCTCTGCATATAACGAAACAGGATTTAATTTAGATTTTTCAGTTAATTTAACGTCGCTCTCACTTGCACCATAAACACTGCATGTAGAAGCAAAAATAAATTTGTTTATTTTAAGACTACGACACATATCGGCTAGTTTAATTGTAGAAGTGAAATTTACTTCATATGCTATATCTGCTTGTGCTGCACATGCAGGATCACCAACAAGGGCAGCTAAATGTATTACTACATCAATATCTTTTATTGCTCTTTCAATATCTTCGCTTTTACGAATATCTCCCCTCACTATTTTGAGATTAGGGTTATCTTTTATCTCTTTAATAGATTCTAAACCAAAGGTAAAATTGTCGAGTATTGTCACTTTATAGTTGGAATTTAATAGGTCCCTTACAAGCACAGAACCTATGAACCCTGCACCACCTGTTATCAAGATTTTCATAATCTATCTTATTAATTTTTTATAAAGTGTTTCCATCTTTTCCATTTCTTTGTAATAATTTTGTTTTTCTTTAATTATTTTTCGATTGATTTCTCCAAACTTTTTTCTAATATCTTTATTTTCAAGCAAATAAATAATTTTCTCAGCCAGTTTTTTCGGATTTTTTATAGGAATAATAAACCCATTCTCTCCATCTTTTATCCATTTTTTATTATCCCCTATGTCAGTAACAACTGGAGCCAATTCACATGCCATTGCTTCTAATGTGCTAACTGCTATCCCTCCGTCTGAAAGAGATGTTGAAACATAGACATCAGAAGATGCCAGATATTTTGGAAGGTCATTATGTGGTATCGCCCCTGTAAATCTAATTGCATTAAATATACATAAAGATTTTGCTAAATTCATCAAATATTTTTTTTGTTCTCCTTTTCCTGCAATTATGAATTTTACTTTGGGTATCTTTTTTAAGATTAAAGGTATAGCCCTTATTAAAGTCTCAACATTATATATTGGTCTAAGAGTCCTGATACTTATAACTATTGGAAAATTACCCCCAAATAAATTTTTTATGAATTTTTTATCTTTTTTATTTGCCTTAAATTTTTTAGTATCCACACCATGGTAAATAATCTTTATTTTTTCTATATTTATACCTAACTCAATCGTTGCATTTTTTGTATTTTCTCCATCACAAGTTATCAAATCTGCTTTTTTTAGTGCATGCTGGGTTAGCCCTTTTAATATTCTAGATTTTTTTGGTTCAACTAAAACATCACTCCCCCACACAGAAACAACTAGGGGATGAAAATTAGATAAGGCTCCAAAAAAACCATAGATGGTTGCATAATGTGAGTGGATTATATCAGGTTTTATTTTGTTTATAATCTTGTTTATTTGTAAGCAATATCCTAAAAAATTAAAATACCTATTGTTTGTATAACTCTTCAATAAATAAAATTTTAGAGATTTATATCTGTAAGGAGTACTACTAATCAAAGAGACTTCATAACCTTTATCTACAAAATAATTTACCCACCTTTGTGTATGAATAGTTTTTCCATCGGCAAAAAAACATATTTTCATCATTCAATCTTTTCAAGAATTAACATATAACCTGTCTTCTTAAAAGAGGTTATTCCAACCTTGCATAATATATTAAAAAATGGGTACAAGAACCATAAGAATGTATTGTAAACTCCTGAAAATAATTGGGGTCTCCTATATTTTAATTTAACGAATTTGTATAAACAGTGGATATCAGAAGAAGTTCTCTGGTTTTGTTCTTTAATTTTTAGATAATGCAATATTGCTTCGGGATAATAAGGTTTTATGTGTGTAAAATCTTTATAAAAACCGCCATATAAAAGTGGTGTTCTTATACATAATATTCCCTTTTTCTTTAAAACTCTATTCATCTCTGTTAATAAAAGATGTGCCTCTTTAGGATATAAATGTTCAATTACATGTGAACAATGAACACCATCAAAGGAAGAATCTCCAAAAGGTAGCTTTGTAGCATTTGCTTTTTTTACATTAAACCCTTTCCTCTTACATATTTCAATTGAACTCTCATTGTAGTCTACACCAACAATCCTTTCTGGAGACTGCTCTATAAACCTTCCTATACCACAACCAAGGTCTAATATTTTTTCACAATTTTTCATATAAATTAAAGCAATCTTATCCCACTCATACTTTTGATCATACCCAACTTTTTTATAATAAGGTTGTAGAAATTTAGTTATTTTATCTTTCATAATTATATAAGAAATAAAGTCTTTGAAATAATTTCCTGCTACAGAGTAACGAGGTATTAAGATAAAATAAAGATTATCTACTTAACGGATGTTTGAGGTATTTAGAACCTTTATATATACCTTTTTTATTTTCTCAACAATCTCTGTCCAAGAAAATTTCTCCACAAATTTTTTAGCATTTTTACCCATAATCTTAATTTTCTTGTCTTTAGTTAAACTATCATAAAGAGTCTCTAATAGCTGTTGTTTATTATAATCTATAATATATCCTACTTTTCTATCAATATATTCGGAAAGTCCACAACCTTTAGTAATAATTATTGGTGTCCCACATGCTAGACTTTCTAAAGCAACATTACCAAAGGATTCATATTTTGAGGGTAATACAAAAATATCTGCATCAACATAAGCGGTTAATTTGTCTTTTCCAAAAAGAGGGTCTGTAAACAAGATTTTGTTTTCTATTTTTAATGTTTTTGCCAGGTTTTTTAAAGAATTCAAATGACCATCATCAGGTCCCACAATTACGAGTTTAATATCTTTTAATTCTTTATTCAAACTTGAAAAAACACTAATGAGTAAATCCAAACCTTTAATTTTGTGAATCCTGCCTACATACAAAATTATTTTTTCATTTTTGTTTATACTATATTTCTTTCTGAATTCTCCTTTTTTTGGTAGTTTTTTGAAGTTATATAGATTTAGACTGTTGGGTATGATTTCAAACTTATTTTCTCTTTTCAATTTATATTTACTTTTTTCTAATTCTATTTTTGAGGAAAAAATTATTTTTGAAGTTTTATCTAGCAATCTATAACCCCACAAAATATCAAAAATAATTTTTAGTTCTTCTCTTCGGCTAAGTCTGGGAATAGACCCTCTTGATTGCAATACATAAGGAATTTTATATTTTCTTGCATAGTAACTAACAACAATATTTAAAAAGGTTCTATATTCATGTAAATGAATTACATCAAAATTTTTAATTTCTTTTCCAGCAACAAAAGGCAAATAATAGGGAATTGGTAAAACAAAGTTTCTGCTCAGGTAGTTTGATAAATTTCTGAAATAATAAACTTTAATTCCATCAACAATTACAGGTTTGTTCTTCGCAACATCCAGCCTGTATTTAAAACCATCTGTTGTGTAAACTGTTACTTCGTGTCCTCTTTTAACCAACTCTTTTGAAATTTCATAGCAGGACCTCGCCGGACCCCCGGATTCCCATGAAGGTTTAAAAAAATTAGTAACTTGTAGGATTTTCATAATATTTATACTAAGAAATTTTATTTTAATAAATTTAATTTAATAGATTATGAAGCAATTGGTTGGTAAAAGAATTTTAATTACTGGAGGGACAGGGTCATTTGGAAATGCTTTACTTGACAAGTTGCTGGATTTGGATGCAGAACTTATTGTATTCAGCAGAGATGAAAAAAAGCAGCATGATATGATGGTTAACAGACTAAACAAAAATGTTAAATATATAATCGGTGATATAAGAAACAGGATGAAATTAAGTAGGGTTTTTAAAGATGTTGATTATATTTTCCATGCAGCTGCTTTGAAACACGTTCCCACTGGAGAAAATTTTCCAGAGGAGGTGATAGAAACAAATGTGCTGGGTATAAAAAACGTTTTGGAAGCTGCAGAAGAGTGTGGTGTAAAAAAAGTGGTAAATCTCAGCACTGATAAAGCCGTTTATCCTATAAATGCTTATGGTATGAGTAAAGCTTTGGGGGAAAAAGTAGTTGCTGCTTTTGAAGGAGATACTATCTGTCTAAGCTTAAGATATGGTAATGTTTTGGGGTCTAGGGGCTCTGTACTTCCTTTATTCCTGGAGCAAATATCAAAAAATAAACCCTTAACAATTACCAATCCCTATATGACAAGATTTTTGCTATTACTTGACCAAGCTGTAGATTTAGCACTTAAATGCTTGTTTGATGGAAAGTCAGGAGACCTTTTTGTAATTAAATCTCCTTCCTGTGAAATAAGAACCTTAACCGAAGCACTGGAACTTCACTTTAAAAGAAAGTTTGAAAAAAAGACTATTGGAATCCGACCTGGTGAAAAAATGCATGAAACTTTATTAACTTCAGATGAAGTGTTTCGTTCTATAGACCTGACCGAAAACAATATTAATTTCGTCAGAGTGCCAAAACAAAAAACTGAAACTGAAGATTATTTCTTTAAAGGAGAACGTGAAACCCGACCAGAACCCTACACATCTGCAAATACAATTAGATATAATGCCAAACAGACTTTAGAATTAATTAAACAAAGTAATCTTTTATGAATATTGGTATTACTGGGGGGAATGGTTTTATAGGAAGCCACTTGAAGAAAAAAATAAAAAACCCAATACTTTTTAAAGGTGATTTAAAAGACTTAAAACAAGTAAGAAAATTTATCTTAAAATGCGACAGAATTTATCATCTGGCAGGTAAAAATCGCGAAGAAGAAGGCGGAATATTGCAAAATAATATTATATCCACCGCAAATTTAATTTTTGCAATGATTGTTGAAAAAAAATATCCTGAAATAATATTTTCGTCCAGCAAACAAGCAACATCCAACCCAAATTCTGAATATGGATTCACAAAAACAATAGAAGAAGAACTGATAAAAAAAACAAAAAAATGGTGTATATTTGATATACCTAATGTATATGGACCTGGCGGCAAACCCTTCTATAATTCCGTGGTTGCAACATTTTGTTACCAGATTACCAATAATCAAGCCGTTACTATCAACAGTCAAAACACAAAGAGAGAATTTATATTTATTGATGATTTAATTAATGAACTATTATTGCCTAAATTCAATTCCTATAAAAAACCTAAAGGTGAAATTATATCAATAAAAGAAATTTATCTATATTTAACTGAAAAATTAGGTTATCATAAAAATCTTGAAAAATGTTTAAATTATTATAAAAAGGAATAAAATAATGAACCCGGTACATGAAAATGAAAGCGGTTTATTTCAGGAAATTGCAAAGAAAAATGAAGTAATTTTTGGTCAGCTTAGTTTTCTTATTATTAAACCCGGACACTCCAGAGGCAATCATTATCATAAAAGAAAAGTGGAATGGTTTTGTTGTTTGCATGGTAAATGCGAGTTATTATTAACTGAGGTTAATAAAAAAAGTAAAAGATGCATCTTATTGGATAGTTCAAACAGAGAGTTAGTTAAAGTGAATCCTTTTGAGAATCATATTTTAAATAATAAAAATAATGCGAAAGATTGTGAGATTTTAATAATTATTAGTGAAGAATACGACGAAAGTGACCCCGATACATTTAAATTTGAAGAATGATATTATGGGTAAACTAAAAGTGATGAGTATTTTAGGCACAAGACCAGAAATAATAAGATTATCAGAAACAATAAAAAAACTGGAAAAATACACAAACCATGTTTTAGTCCATACCAATCAGAACTATAACTATGAATTAAATGATATTTTTTTTAAGGAATTAAATCTGAAGAAACCTGACTACCTTCTTGATGTAAAAAGCAAATCAATTGGGGAACAGATTGGAAGAATAATATCGCAAACAGAAAAAATAATTCTGAAAGAAAAACCCGATTCCATCTTGATATTGGGAGATACAAATTCGGCATTATCCTGTATTATTGCAAAAAGATTAAAAATACCAATATTCCATATGGAAGCCGGAAATAGATGTTTTGATGACAGGGTTCCTGAAGAAATAAATAGAAAAATTGTTGATCACACTTCTGATGTAAACCTACCCTATACAGAACACGCAAGACGGAATTTATTAAAAGAAGGATTGAAATCCGAATATATTTTTGTAACCGGCTCTCCAATGGCTGAAATAATAATGGCAAACCAGTCAAAAATAAATCAATCAAATATACTAAAAAAGTTAAATATAGAAGAAAATAAATATTTTGTGGTAAGTATCCACCGCGAAGAAAATTTAGATAATGAAGAAAATTTATTAAATATTTTAAAAGCTTTGGAAAAAATAGCCAAAAAATACAAATATCCTTTGATAATCTCCACCCATCCCAGATTAAAGAAAAAACTAAACAAAAATAAAATAAAATTAAATAAATTAATTAAACTAAATAATCCTTTTGGTATGTTTGATTACATAAAATTACAAAAAAATGCATATTGTAACTTATCCGACAGCGGAACAATACATGAAGATGCCGCGATTATGGAACTGCCGGCTCTGGTAATAAGAGAGAGTAATGAGAAACAAGAAGTCTATGACACAGGAAATGTAATAATGACGGGTATAGACTCTGAAATAATTTTGAATTCTATAGAAATTGTTGTGGATCAAAAGAAAAGGGGAGTTAAATTTTTATGTCCTGAAAATTATAGAGATACAAATGTTTCTGAAAAAGTTGTTAGATTAATTATAGGGTTGAGTAAATTAATAAAGAAAAAAATATACTACCTGTAAAATATATCTTATCTGATTTGGATTGATTTTTTATTCACACCCTCAAGAATAGACTCTTCAAATTTATCCACCAATAAACTCCAGTCCATTCTTTCAACAAATTTTCTTGCTTTCTTTCCTTCTATTTTGATTGTGTGTTTTTTATCCAATTTCAGGGCTTTCTCAACAACATCTTCTGGTTTATCTACATATAAAACTCCATTATTTTCTTCAAATTCCAATATAACTCCAGGCAACTTTGTTGAAATAACTGGTTTTTCCATGGCCATATATTCATACATTTTTATAGGAACTATATCCCGCATAATTTTATTGTTATGGGCGGGAAGCAAACAAACATCTGAAGCAGATATAAATTCTGGGATTTTTTCATAGGGTTGTTTCCCTGTAAGAATTATCCTATCTCCCGCTTCTTTACTTATTTTTTTTAGGTGTTTATAAGCATCGCCTTCACCAACAATTAAAATTTTTATATTTTTATATTTTAACAATTCAACAGCAACTTCCTTCAAACCAGAAAAATCATAGAGCCAGCCCATGAAAAATAAAACCAGTTCATAATCTTTAATCCCATATTTTTCTCTTATTTCATCCCCTTTAATTTTTGGATTATATCTGCTTAAATCAATACCTGACCTGATTACCTCGGTCTTTTTTATATCTGCGCCCAGTTTTATTGTATACTCTCTAAGACATTCATTCAAAGAGATTACCTTATCCGCAAGTTTCATATTTTTACTCTCAATTATTCTTGCAATGGGTTTAAATATCTTTTGGGGCACCAACTCATTCAAAGAATCCATCAGATAATATACAAAAGGAATATTTTTCTTTTTTGCTAACTTACCCGCAATATTGGCATTAAGAATCCCGAAACCAATAATCACATCCGGATGAAAGTCTGCTATTTGTCTCTTTATTTCTTTTCTATGTGTATATAACAAAGAGAGATATTCTAAAATAGGTAGTTTTATAATTGGGGGTCTTATGACTGTAATGTTCCCCTCTTTTATCGCTTTATGTTGGTTTTTAAAAACTTTTCTTTTGGAGCTTATTTCTTTTTTGTGATTTCTCCATGAAATTTCAAAATCGATCACATTTATTCTGTGACCTTTTTTTGATAATCTCTCAAATAAATGATGAGTTGTGTGCGGTCCTTTCTCAATCCAATCTGATTCCTGAACAACCAAAATATTCATATTAGAATTCAACTGATTTATTTATATTATATTTATTTTCCACAAACCATTTATAAACCTTTCCGAGACCTTCTTCGAATGCGGTTTTTGGTTCATAACCTAAAATTCTCCTTGCCTTTTCAACTGAAGAACAAAGTCTTTTTTTAACATCCCAGTCCCTTCCCCTCACCTGTTTCATCCCAGTATTATTTCCGGTTAATCTATTCACTTCCGTTGCCACATCTATTATTTTATATTCTTTCCCGGAACCAAGATTGATTGATTCGCCTATTGCTTTTTCTTCAAGACCCATCGCAAGCAATC
Source organism: Candidatus Aenigmatarchaeota archaeon (assembly GCA_023134135.1). Taxonomy (GTDB): domain Archaea; phylum Aenigmatarchaeota; class Aenigmatarchaeia; order QMZS01; family QMZS01; genus QMZS01. Next base: position 22,721 of record JAGLVB010000013.1, on the reverse strand, counting down.
CATTAACAATATCTCCCACATAAGTCCAGTCTCTTGTCTCTTCTCCTGTTCCTGTTATTGGAATTGATTTCCCGTTCAGCGCCCAGTAAAAGAAATTTGGAATTGCATTTCTGTATTTTCCCGGAACTTCCCCCGGACCAAAAACATTAGAAAATCTTGCGTTCACAATTGGGAGATTATATAAATTATAAAAATAATTTGTGTACAACTCACCGAGTAATTTTGTTACCTGATAAGGTGTGTGCAATTTTATAGAAATGTCATGTTCCTCAAAAGGCATTTTTGAATCAAGTCCATAAACCCCGCAACCTGAAGAAGAATAAACAAATCTTTTTACTTTTACTAGATTGGCGTACTGCAATACTTTCAGAATTCCAATCCCGTTTATCATCAAATCAGTTTCCGGGCTGTCCACAGAATTTTGGTTTGCAAAATGCGCGGTTAAGTGGAAAATGTAATCGGGCTTTTCCTTGAAAACTCTTTTCAAATCCTCATCATTAAGAATATCTCCTTTTACAAATTTTATGTTTTTGTGAACCGGGATATTCCATTCATAAGCTGAAGAAAGATTGTCAAGAATTGTCACCTTTGCCCCGAGTTCTGCTAATCTCTTTGAAAGATTTGTGCCTATTGCTCCGGCTCCTCCAGTTACAAGAACTTTTTTTTCATTATAATCCGGAAATTCCTCTGGTTTCTGCTCTTCGGTTTCTATTACAGGTATCTGCTCCCCAAGCATTGCTATCTGGGCTTTCATAAGTTCAAGAACCTGCTTTGTATTTGAAATATCTTTCTCCAAATCCACAATATTAACACCCCTATTCATCCTTTCTGCTTCCATATTATTCTATAATATTATTCTCTCTAAAATTATTAGAGATAATTTTTCTTTCAAATTTCTTAATATTTGTATTAACTACCATAATAGGATATAATTTTATATATAAACTTAAACAAATGGTTTTATTAAATTATCTGTTCAATTCAACCGATAAAACCACTTCATCCACTCCATCGTTCTTTTAATCCCTTCTTCGGTGGTTATTTTTGGGTCGTGTTTCAAGTCATTAACTGCATCTGAGCAGTCAATTGTCTTAATCTTTGTTGTAAATGGCTCTGCTTCTTTATATGTGACTAAAGAGTCCTCTTTTCTGTTGCTTTTAGGATTATACCATCACAAATATTGTTTTTTCATCAAACCCCTCATTTAACAAAATTTCTTTTGATTTTTCTGTTGGGGGAAATAACAGATCTGAGCAATGGTCTGTTAAAATCCGGTTTATTTCTTCAGGCATTCTCCGGTCATAACTTCTTAAACCTGCCTCAACATGAGCTACTTTTATCTGCAATTTATGCGCTGCCAAAGCTCCCGCAAGCACAGTATCTGTATCACCTTCCACTAAAACAACGTCCGGGTTCTCTTTCTGCAAAATTCTCTCTATTCCCGCAAGCATTTTTCCAGTCTGCTCCCCGTGAGTCCCTGAACCCACCTCCAGATTATATTTTGGCTCTGGGATTTCAAGCTGCTCAAAAAAGAGTTTATCCATACAATAAGAATAGTGCTGTCCTGTATGGATTATAAAATAATCTATTTCTAATTCCTTGCATTTCCTGATAACCGGTGACATTTTTATAATCTCCGGTCTTGTTCCCAATATTATCGACAATCTCATAAATATATTTCTGAAAAATTAATCCTTTCAAACCATCTAAAAAACCAGAATAAGTTATTATGGTTAACTATCTGAAAAAAGCAGCTTCAGGAGCTTTCTTCATCTTCTTGTTTAGCATCCTTGGAGCAATAGCTTCTTATTCCCTTAGGTTTATCCTTACTTCAAATCTCACTCCCGCAGATTATGGGTTATTCTATGCTTGTCTTTCTTTAGTTGGTTTATTTGCTTTATTTAATGATTTTGGATTATCCGGGAGTCTGGTTTACCACATCTCAAAATTCAAATCAGGCAACAAACTTAAAGAATTAAAAAGTTCTATTTATTTTGTATTTTTTGTTCATATGATATTTGCTTTGATTATTACAGGTATTATTTTCACTTTCGCTGAGTTTTTCGCAATAAATTATCTTCATCTTTCAGGTGATATTTCAAAAGGAGTCTTTGTTTTAAAAATACTCGCAATCACTTATTTTGTACAGGTTGGTTTTAGTACCTTCTATGGGGTGCTTCAGGGTTTCCAAAAAATGAGAATGTATGCTTTTGTGGAATTCTGCAGGTTATGGTCTTGGTTTGGTTTTACCTATTTATTTATCTTATTAAATTTCTCTTATCTTTCGCCTGCTATCGGTTTCCTGTGTTCCTATATTTTTGTATTTCTTTTATTCTCCCCTTTAGTATTGAAATTAATTCCTAAAGTAAAACTAAGCTTCAATAAAGAATTGTCAAAAAAGTTGGTTTTATATGGATTGCCTCTAATGCTATCCTCAGCCGCAGGTATGATTATAGGAGATACAGACACAATCTTAATTACATTTTTTCTTGGTTTGGAAAAAGTTGGTATTTACCAGACCGCCCAGCCAACAGCAAGACTTCTTTGGTTTTTTTCAGGCGCATTCTCAACAGTTTTATTCCCACTTGTGGTGGAATTAAAAACCAAAAAAATAAAAGGTCTGGAAAAAGGAATTTCCCTTATTTACAGGTATATCTGGATTGTGATAATTCCACTTTCTCTAATGGCTTTCTCTTTCTCAAAAGAACTTCTTAACCTATTCTTCGGTTCTTTTTATGCGCAGGGCTCAGATGTTTTAAAAATCCTTGCAATTGGAGCTCTCTTTTTCTCAATAGTCCAGATAAATGGGGTTATTTTTAACGGACTGGGTAAACCTAAAAAATACACAAAAATAATATATCTGGGAGCAACACTAAATCTAATAGGAAATTTGGTGTTTATTCCAATAATCGGGATTACCGGGGCTGCAATATCTACTTTAATTACTTATATCACAATGTTTTTATTCAGTTTTGTGGAATTAAGAAAATTAATAAAAATAAAAATTCCTTTTAGGGAATGGGGTCTTACTTTAGTCTCAGGAGTTGTTTCACTTTTATCCATCTATCTGTTAAAGAATTTGATTATCACCTCTAATCTAATTCTCGAAGTGATTATCTGTTTTTCCACCTCCATTATTTTATTTGTCGGTTTGTTGATTTTCCTTAAAGTAATCAATATCAAGGAAATAATTGATTTAACAAAACAAGTTATTAAAAAATAGATAACCTTTACTAAATAATCTTATATATAGCTTTAATTAATATTTTAATGTTTCTATAATGGAAGAAATAAAAATTCAAAATGTGGTCGTATCCGCGCATGTAGAAGCTATATTTCCTTTAACGAAAATTGCAGAGGAATATGTGGATGCAGAATATGAACCAGAAGCATTTCCCGGACTCGTAATGAGATTAAAAGATCCAAACATCACAGCTCTTGTTTTCAGGTCAGGAACTATTGTGTGTGTTGGTTCAAAAACAGAGAAAGAAGCCAAAGCAGGAATAGAAAAAATAATGAAAATGATAAAAAAACTTGGTGTAAAAATAGAAGATAAATACAAAACAAAAATTGAGAATATCGTTGCTGTAGGCACTTTAGGCTATGATTTAAATCTTGAAAATCTTGCTTTTAAGATGGAAGACTCAGAATATGAACCTGAGAATTTCCCAGGTCTTATATGCAGGTTAACAGAACCAAAAGTATCTTTCCTTGTATTCTCAAGCGGGAGTATTGTTTGTGTTGGCGGGAAAAAGATAAGCGACGCTAAAGAGGGTTTAGGTTTGATTGAAAAAAAACTAAAGAAGTATTCTTAATTTTTTACTTTTTTTATGTTTAAAGCTTTTATTTTTGATTTGGATGGAACATTAACAAATTCTATTAATATATGGGCTTCCCTTTTCAAAAAAACATTTAAAAAATATAGAATGGAAGTTAATGAAAGAGATATTAAAAATCAATTTGGCAAACCTTATACAGAAATTATTGAATATTTTACTCCGGAAAATAAAGAAGAAATAATAAAATATTTTAAGATGGAAAAAGATAAAATTGGTATTGAAAAATTTAAACTATTTCCTTTTGTTGAAAAAACATTCAGGCAATTAAAACAAAAAAATATGAAAATTGCGATTGCCACAGGAAATAATAATTATCTTGTTGATAAAATCATTGAAAAATATGATTTAAGTGAATATATTGATTATCATATCTGCTCAGAAGAAGTTAAAAAAACCAAACCAGACCCTGAAATGATTTTTAAAATCTTAAAACACCTTAAAATCGAGAAAAATGAAACAATATTTATTGGAGATTCTCCTTATGATATTCAAATGGCAAAGAACGCAAAAATAAACTCCTGCGCTGTTCTTACAGGGGTGTTAAATAAAAAATCCGCTGAAAAAATAAAACCAAATTATATCTTTAAAAATATTGAGGGTATTCTTAAATTAACTTAAATATCGCCCTTCGCTCCACTCACTTTGCAGCACATTCGTTAGCTTTGCTAATGATATATCATCTAAAGGGTGAATGAGCTGCGGGGTATTAAACCTATTGAGGAATAAACAAAACCCACACTAAATTATATAGTAAGACCTTAATTATTTAAGAATTAACCTATTAATTCCACTTCTATTTCGTCCTTCAATTTCTTAGTAAGCCTTACTTTTGTCTCTCCTATTAGAATATCTATCTCTGAGAATATTACTTTTGAAAACTCTTTATTGTATTCTTGATACCCAAGGTAAAAAGATATTTTATTATCTAAGAATTCTATTTTACCTTTTCTTAAGCTCAATTCAATTACTCTTGAAGAATTTATAGGCTCTGAAATTAAATCAGAAACTGTGAGAGAGAGATAATTTACCAGATTTTTTCCCTGTTCAAAATCCATCTCCTGTTTCTGTTCCTGTATTAAAGGAGCGCCATATTGTATCACCATGCCAACTACAGATAAAGAAAGCACAAGAACCAAAACCGCAGATACTACAACATCCATATATAATTATTATTTAAATCTACAAAACCCCTGTTCTTTAAGCTGTATTGCAAATTCGGTGTTAAGTTCCTTTTCTTCTTCTTTTTTGAAAGAACATATTTCCCCTGTAGGGGTTATGATTTCAGGTATATCTGATAAAAATACAACCTTTAATTTATTTTCTTGTGAATTATTATCATAAGGTTTGTTTGCGGTATCTTCTTTAATTTGTAGAGAATTAAACATATTTTTAGTTTTTGTGCTCTGAGAATATTGTTTATTATTTTTTGATTCTGTTCTTTCGGTTTCAGATTGTTTATTAAATAATCCTTCAAAAGAAATGTTATATTTTCTCATTATTTCTACTGTATTTAAATATAATTCTTCCTCCATACCCTCTATATTTTCTGGAATTTTATCTGTTTTGTAAAATAATCCCGCTAAATTAATAATTTTCTTCTTTCTTAAATCATACAAACTCTTAATTAAACTCTTTGCTGAAACCTCTTCGTCTGACCCTTTCTTCAAATTAATGTATTCAGCAACAGCTATTGAAAAATTTTCAGGTAAATCCTGTAATTTATCTTGTTTTTCAAGTTGTTTTAATTCCCGGATTTTTTCATATGTTAATATCATATTTCAAATAATGTGGAAAAATGGTTTTTTAAAATATCAAAGGGTTTTTTTGCAATTGCGAGCCTGATTTCCCTTGTCCTCCCATACCTCCCTTTTGAAATAACTTTTGTTGAAATTATACCTAACATATTAAGTTCTGAAATTAAATCAGATATTCTTCTTTGTGTTAAAATTCTATACCCATTTCTCTTGCATAATTGAGTATAAATTTCATAAACATCTCCTGTTAATATATTATCCTCGCTTTTTTCAAATAATTTCAATATTGAATAAAGAGTTACTTGTGAATGTCTTGGCTGCATTTTTGCCAATTCCACAACGCGGTCTAATTCAAGTTTTTGTTCTGCCAAACCCACATGTTTTTCAGTGATTTTTATTTCATCATTCCTCTCAGCAATTTCCGCAGCAACTCTTATCATATCCAAAGCCCTCCTTGCATCTCCCTGCTCCTGAGCGGCTATGGCAGCGCATTTTCTTATAACACCTTCAGAATAAACATCCTGTTTAAGCGCTTTATTTGCCCTTTGTTCAATTATATCATTTAATTGGGGGGCATTATAAGGAGGGAAAATAATTTCTTCCTCGGATAAAGAACTTTTTACTCTTGGGTCTAATTTATCAGTAAATGAAATATCATTTGAAATTCCAATAATACTTATTTTTGAATTTACTAATTCTGAATTTATCCTTGTCAGGTTATATAAAATCTCATCACCTATTTTATTTATTAAAACATCAAGTTCATCCAAAGCCAGAATAATTATCTGTTTTTTTGAATCCACTAATTCAAATAATTTAGTATATAATGTTTCTGTTGGCAGACCTGTGTCCGGAACCTTGAAATTCAGTTCTCTTAGGATATATGCCAGCATCCTATATTCTGTATCAGACACCTTCCTTAATTTACAATTAACATAAATCGCATTAAAATTTGAAGTATTCGCCGCGAGCATTTCATTAAATATATATTTTATGGCCACTGATTTTCCTGTTCCTGTGGTGCCATAAATAAATAAATTTGAAGGTTGTTCTAATTTCAAAGAAGGAGCGAGAATTTTTGCGATTGTTGAAATTTGTTCATCACGGTGTAATATCTCTTCTGGCACATAGCTATGAGTTAATAATTTTTTGTCAATAAAAAAACTTTCTTTATTCAGATATTCTGAAAAATAATTTCTAAGTTTCTCCTGCATACCTATATTTCCTTTGGAACTATATATAGACTTCTCGACAAGAGAATATATTATTAAGTATGGTAACGTGACCCCCTCATTTCCACTGGACTTATTATAATTATATTTATTGATAATTATTACTGTGTAATATCTATAATATATAGTTATATAATACATTTATTATAAATATTTTTAAAAATTAATAAAAATATGAAAAAATTATTTTTTTAATTTTGATTTTATGTGTCTGCCGACAAAAAAATTATTTTTAAGTTCCATAGGAAACTAAAGGGTAGGACTAAGATTTTATTAATAAAGTTCGTGTTGAGGGTGTAAGATTATAAATATATGTTTTTCCGGTTTTTTTCCTTTCAACATAACCTTCAAATATAAGTCTTTTTAATAAATTATTTACTGCTCTCAAAGCATGTTTTTCTGAGGGATATTCTGTTGTAAATTCAATAAGTTTATTTGGCGCTATTGGTTCGTGTTCAAGGATAAGTTCTATTATTTTTTTCTGTTTTACAGATAAATTTGTGAGTTTTCCAAAATCATTTACTTTTTCAATTTTATCAGGTTTTTCTTTTATTAAATTTATATCTATATATTCAGTATTATTTTCTGCGGTTGTATTTAACAATTTATTACATAGAATTATAATATCCCTTGGAAATCCACCTGTTCTATTATATATATAATCTATAGTTTCTGGTGTGAATGGATTTATACCCTTCCCCCCAACAAATTCAATTCTTTTTCTTATTAATTGTTCTGTTTCTTCTTTTGTCAGAGCATTAAGTTCTATTTTTTCAATAATTCTTTTTTTAAGGGTTTCCAGGTTTTTTGTCAATATTTCATCAAATATTGGGAGACCTGAGAAAATTATTGATAGATTTTGAACCTGATCTGATATTATTCTAAACCATTCCAATACCTCAATACTTGCTTCATGTATTTCATCTATATAGAGCACTTTAGGTTCTTTTATAATATTGTTCAAAAATTGCGGGACATCTTCAATTTTTTTTGGTTTTTTTATAAATATTCTTGAAAATAAAGGCAATTCTTTAATAAACTTATCTGAGATATTAATTAACTGAGATGTTTGTCTTGGGGGCTTGCTCAGGAAAATGAACTTATTATTTTTGGAAATTAAATAAGTAATCAAGCTTGTTTTTCCGCTTCCGGTTGCGCCGCTGATTAATATTAATTTTTGTTTTTGTTCTATATTTTTTAGAAGGTTTGTTATTTGTTTTTCATATCCAACAAGAAGTGAGGGATTAATTTCAAGTGTGAAAGGATTTTTAGATAGACCTTGTTTTTCCAACCAATTTCTATAATTTTCTATTTCTCCCATAATATTTAAGTTCATGTGAACTTCACACAATATTATCTTGCTGAGGAGAACTTCTTATTTTGGCTTTAAACACCAAGATTTTTAGGATTTAAGTTCACATTAAGTTCACGTTTGTATTCTTTGTTCACGTGAACTTCAGGGATTTTATTGTGTACAATAAATATATAGTTATTTAAATAATATATAAAAAAATTGTTTGGTGGTTTGTTAAATTATGGTTTTACTTTAGATTTTATGGTTTGGTTAGTTCACGTTAAGTTCACGTTCGGGAATCAAGTTCACGTGAACTAAATACTAAATTCATGTTTGGTTCACGCAAAATCAATATATTTATTTTAAGTTCACGTTAGTATTCTTTGTTCATGTGAATTTCATTTCAAATTCATATTTCTATTTTTAAGTTCACGTTAAGTTCACATACACAACTCAAGTTCACGTGAACTTGAGATATAATTTATTAAGTTTATATTTAATTCACATTAATATTTTTTGTTCATATAAACTTCAAATTATCATCTAATTTACTTTATCAAGTTCACACCAAGTTCACACTCTAAGAGGATGTTCACGTGAACTTACTTAAAATTTATATAAAATTATTGTTTTGGCTTTAAACACCAATATATTTAGGATTTAAGTTCACATAAATTAATATAAGAAACCCAAGTTCACGTGAACTTCAAATATAATTTATAATCTTTTTATCAATTTCATATAATATTCATTTCTCCTTTTTTAAGTTCACGTTTTAATATTAGGTTCACGTGAACTTCACACCATATTTATATTATTTTCTATTAAAAATCATATTTTTTTGGATAATTTGAGAAAATGAAATATATTATCCAAACCCCCCTTTTCAGCATTTTCTATAATTTTTGGTTTTAATCTTATAATCCTCAGTCCGAAATATTTTCCTTTTTTATCTTTTACCCCAATATTTTCTATTATTTCAGATAAAGTCTGGTTTACATAATAATGCACTGTTGAAGGCGCAATTTTAGTGTCTTTTGAAATTTGCCTCAACCACAATCCTTCCGGATGTTTAATCAAAATTTTTAATAACTTACTTATTTTCTTTTTATCCTGCGGTCTTACCATAATAAATATATTGATTATTTATAATTGAACAGTGTTCAGTAATTATACCAAACCATATTATAATCAAGAGAATGCTAAGGAGTATAGGGTAATTAAAGCTGTTATCGTGAAAACCCGACAAAAATAAAACTCTTAAACAAAAATAACTATAACATTATTACAGTGTAATAACCCAATTCCAAACACAAATTTTAAATTAAAAAAGTTGAATATAACTCGATTTAAATGGAAAATCTGCAAGATTTCGGAATCTCTTAATACTTTGTTAAACTCTCTAAAGGATTGAATAATCAAAAATCAGAGATTTTTGCGCACCAAAAACATTTGGTTTTTGAGTGTTTAGTGCAACAACAAAATACTTAAATTTTTATAATATTTAATATTTATGGGTATTGAATTAATAACATCAGAAGGAAAAAGTGAAATTGATGGAGAAAATTTTATTGAATATATGCAAAAATTGGATAATTTATTAGAACCCGGAACACCAATAATGTTGCAAAAATATACAAATGGTTTAAATAAGGGTAGAGGAAGACCTGCTGAAAGAATTTTGTTTTTTTCAGAAGGAAATTTAAACAGAGATTCAAATGGGGATTTAAACAAAGAAGGTGTATTTAATCTTCAGGAAGGAAAGAAAAATTTGTCTTATGTAATGATTAATGAGAAAGATCAAACTTCTTATCAGATTGTGTATTCTCATAAAAAAGAATTAGATAATTATAATTTAAATCCTATTCACAATACAAGAATAAATGAAATTATTGTTGGGGATATTTTAACTGAACAGGTTCCTGATGCGATGTCTGCTTTGAGGTTTGCAGGTGATGCAGTATATTTTGATTTACATCCCTTTTATTCTAGGCAAAACTATTTGATAAAGGAAATAGGAGACCAAGGTATTTGTGGAGAGCAAGAAACCAAAAGAGAAAGGCAAACACATGAAATAGCCTGTTTAAGAGCTTCAATTAATTTATTAAAGGAAGCCGGAAGAGAAATTGGTAAATATAAAGGGGCTTTAGTGGCTAATCAGGTTGGGTGGTTTAGTGATGGAACAAAAAACTTTGGAGAAAATAAATATCCTATTAATGCTGAGGATTATTTAGTTCACCATCCAACTTACCCTAATAAAATGGTCGCTTTTGTGAAAACCGGAAAAGGTGTCAGATATGGCGAAACTTATATTTTACCAGTCAGCAAAAAAATGGATGATGTTGTGGAACTTGCTTTTTCTAAAGATATGATTAAAGAGCATTATCCGCACGGATTTTGAGATTAAACCCAAATTTTTTGAGTGTAATATAATTACAAAGACTATATATAAATGGATTAAAAATGTCAAATTATATTTTTGTAACCGGCGGGGTTATTTCAGGTTTGGGAAAGGGTATTGTAACTTCATCACTTTCAAGGGTGTTAATAGCAAAAGGATACAAACCAACAATAATAAAAATAGACCCTTATGTGAATGTTGATGCAGGAACATTAAGACCCACAGAACACGGGGAAGTCTGGGTAACTGAAGATGGCGGGGAAACAGATCAGGATTTGGGACATTATGAGAGATTTCTTGGATTTCCGCTAACAAAAGAACACAATATCACAACAGGTCAGGTTTATTATGAGGTTATTAACCGAGAGAGGAGAGGTGATTATCTTGGAAAAACCGTTCAGTTAATACCTCATGTGACTGATGAGATTAAGAGGAGAATAAAGGAGGTTTCAACAAAATCTGGAGCAGATATTACCTTGATAGAGATAGGCGGAATTGTTGGAGATTATGAGAATATTTTGTTTTTGGAAGCGGCGAGGCAATTACAGAGCGAGGAAAATGTTGCTTTTATTCATGTTTCTTATGTGCCCATCCCTGAAAAACTTGGTGAACCAAAAACCAAACCAACACAACAATCTGTAAGATTATTAAGGGAATTAGGAATTTTCCCGGATTTTATTGTTTGCAGGTCTCCTGAGGAATTAGATAATGTGAGGAAAGAAAAGATATCTTTATTCTGTAATATTTCAGAAGAAAATATAATCAACAATCCTGATTTGGAAACAATTTATGAATTACCTCTTGTTTTTGAGAAACAGGAATTTGCAAAAAAGATTTTAAATAAATTAAATTTAACTGAGAATAATGCAGAATTATCAGAATGGGAAAATAAAGTAGATATATTGAAAAATACCAAAAATGAGGTGAATATAGGAATTGTTGGAAAATATATAAGCACGGGAAATTTCGAATTAACAGACTCTTATATTTCTGTTGAAGAGGCAGTGAAACACGCGTGTGTGGCTCTAAATACAAAACCAAATATATTCTGGGTGGATTCAACAAAAATAGAACAGGAAATTTCAGATTTGGATGGAATTATTGTTCCTGGAGGATTTGGATCTTCAGGAGTGGAAGGGAAAATTAAAGCAATAAATTTTTGCAGGAAAAATAATATTCCTTTTTTAGGTTTATGTTTAGGTTTGCAATTAGCTGTTGTTGAATTTGCAAGAAATGTGTGCGGACTTGAAGGAGCGCATTCAACAGAGATAGATAAAAACACAAAATATCCTGTTATAGATATATTGCCGGAGCAGAAGAATATAAAGGAACTTGGAGCGACTATGAGGCTTGGGGCTTGCCCTGCTGAGTTAAAACAAAAAACAAAAATTTATGATTTATATGATAAATTTAATCTTATCAAAGAAAATAAAGTTTCTGAGAGACACAGGCACAGATATGAATTAAACCCGGAATATCATAAAATCCTTCAGGAGAAAGGAATGGTGTTTTCAGGTATTTCCCCCACCAAACCTCTTGTTGAATTTATTGAGTTACCGCACAATAAATTTTTCGTTGCCACACAAGCGCATCCTGAATTTAAATCTAATTTATTAAAGCCTTCTCCTTTATTTTATGGATTTGTTAAAAGTTGTCTGAAATAAAATGAAAAATACTTATGATGTGATTATCCTTGGTGCGGGACCAGCAGGATTAAAATGCGCCGAAGAATTAAAAAACACAAAACTATCGGTTTTATTAATTGAAAAAAACCAAATAATAGGACCTAAAATATGCGCCGGAGGTTTGACTCAATTAACAAAAGGTTTTGATTATCCAAAAGACAAGACAATAATATTTAATAAATTAGAAATATTTCTAGGAAATAAAAAATATGAAATTTCCATGAATAATCCGATAAGGACTTTAGATAGATATGAATTAGGGCAATATATGTTTACCAAAATAAAAAATACAAAAAACATAACAATTTTAAAAAAAACCTTAGTTAAATCAATGGAAAAAAATAAGATAAAAACTTCCAGAGGGACATTTCATTTTAAATATCTTGTGGGTGCTGATGGGGCGGCTTCAATTGTCAGGAAATATTTAGGACTTGAAAATAAGATTTATATAGGAATACAATACATAATCCCAAAACAATACAAAAAAATGAAGTGGTTTTTTAATCCAAAAACACTTTATTCCGGGTATGGGTGGGTATTCCCCCATAAGACCTATACTTCTGCAGGGGTGTTTTTTAATCCAAAATTTTTAAAGGTTAATAAGGCAAGGGAAATTCTTGACAAATTTTTGGATGATTGCGGAGTGGATTATAAAAAAGCTCAATATGAGGGGGCTCCGGCAAATTGCTTATACAAAGGAATTAAATTTGACAATATCTTTTTAGCAGGTGATGCCGCAGGATTGACTTCAGCAGCCACCGGAGAGGGCATCTCTTTTGCTTTGACTAGTGGAAAGGAAGTTGCAAAGAAAATTATTAATCCCAATCATAAAACTATAGAACTTGATAAAATTGTAAAAATTAAACAAAAGGGAGATAACCGGCTGGAATTTTTAGATAGATTTCCTTTATTTCAGAGTATATTATTAAGAATATATGTTAATCTGCTGAAGAGTTCTAAATTCCAGTCTTGGTTATAAATCCCTACTTTAAGTTTTGCTAAATCTTCTCAATATCTCTAGCGATTAATTCCAATTTTCCTTTATAAGTTGCCAGCTCTCCACTAAGGATAATTTCATCACCTTTCTTAAAGAGATCTCTTTCAGAATTAAAAATAATAATTTTCAGGGTTTTTTCATCTCCTTTAATATCCAAAAACAAAGTTTTTGATTTTTCAATAAAAGCAATTTTTGAGATTGTTCCTTCTGTTGAAATAACTTTTCCTGCCATATTTTCGTCAATATGATCAATTTCAACAAATTCAGGGTCTACAAATAGACCTATAAAATATAGTCCGGTTAAACCAATTATTATTGTAAGTAAGGATAATCTAATTAACTTTCTTTCTGAAAACATAAAATAATAAAAACAAAAATTACTTGCTTATTGAAATCTCTATTGTTGAAACATTTATTTTTCCTCCTTCTTTTGCTTCTACTTCCTGTGTCCCTATCTTCACTTCACCTATTTTTGCATCTTTTGCAAATTTATTCTTCACTATCTGCACTATGTCCACTGCGCTGCTGATTGATCTACCTCTTGCCTTTATGACTACTTCCCCTTTTGCTTCTGATAATTGGGTTATGACTGCAAGGACATAACTCATCAAAGGCTTTTTTCCAACCAAAACTTCGTTATCTGCCATTTTATATACTAGTTCGTTAGTTAATAACCTTTTGAATCGTTGAATTAACCACTTACTTAATAAATTTAGATTAAAATTTTAAATATAAATTGTTATTTGTTTTATGAGCTATTCAATAAATAAATTTTCACTAAAATGACAAAAATACACTTGAAAATTATAATTATTAAATTATGTTTACAGAAATAGAATTATTTAATTTCCGGTCTCATAAGAGAACGAAACTGGAATTTTCAAAAGGAAACAATGTTTTTATAGGTATTTCCGGTTCCGGAAAATCAAGTGTTCTGGATGCAATATGTTTTGCATTATATGGGACAATACCAAAATTACAGAAGAGGAAGATAAAGATTTCAGACCTGATAATGTCAAAACCTTTCACAGAAGAATCCGCTAAAATTATCCTGCGGTTTGAAATGGATAATAATAAATATGAGATTTCCCGTGAGATTTATATAAGTAAATCTTCAGGCGCAGAATTAAGAAAAAATAACAAATTAATTGCAATTAACCCATCGCAGGTTACTGAAGCAATCGAACATATTCTTAAAATAGATTATGATTTATTTTCAAAAGTGATTTACGCGGAGCAAAACCAGATGGATTATTTTCTCACAATCCCGCCGGGGAACAGGATGAATCATATTGATGATTTATTGAAATTGTCTAAATTTGAGTCCGCAAGGTCAAAAACCAATTCAATCATAAACAAATTTAAAAATCTTAAATCCGCAAAATCAGATGCAATTATTTCAATTAAAGAACAGGAGTTGAGAGCCAATAAAAAACAGGTTGAGTTGAGTTTAATTTATTTGGAAACTGAAAGATTGCGTTTAGAGGAAGAGATAAAGAAAACAACACTTTTGTTGGCTAAAAATGAAATAATTTATAAAGAATCTGAGAAATTGAAATCAGAATTTAAGTCCCGGAAAAAACAATTTATTGAACTTGAGGCAAAAATTTCGGTTTTCAGGAGCGATTTGGAGGGAGAGGATATTGGAAATATTTTCGAGAGAGAAAAAGAATTTGAGAATAAAAAATCAGAACTTGAAGCAGTTGAAAAGAAAGAACTGGAACGCGAGAGAAAGATTTCAGGTCTTGAATCCACTCTAAAAGAACTTAACAATTCTTTAACAGATAAAAAAATCGCGCAGGAGTTCATTGTGGGATTTGATGAGAATGACTTTGAGTTATTGAAAACAAAAGTAGAGGAAATAAAAGAATTTTTGGTTGGCGGGATGTTAAGAAAGAGGACGCTTGAGGAAGCAATTAAAAATCTAGATAAAGTAAAAGGGACTTGCCCTACCTGCGACGCGGAACTTAATGAGGAAAAAAAAGAAAAACTGATAAAATCCAAAAAAGAGGAATTAAGCGAATTGAACAAAGAGATTATTAATTTTGAAAAACAACATTCTGAGATAAACACCAAATTTAAAACAGAAAGTAAAAATAAGGAAAAAGCGATTTTTTTCATTAACAGATTAAAACAACTTGAAAACACAGAGGAAGAGTACGAGAGGATAAAAAATATGCTGGCAGAGCTTAAAGCAAATAAAATAGATTATTCTAAATTAAAAGAAGAATTTCTTGAATTAAAAGTGAATTTAGGGAAGTGGAAGATACTTGAGATAAAAAAACAAAAATTAAAAGAATGCGAGGAAAAAAAGACTTTGATTGAAAAAGCAATAAAAGAGGTTTCATTTAATGAAACCGAGTTTGAGAATCTCAGGAAAGAAGTTGAAGAGTTGAAGAGAAATTTATTGGAGTTAAAACTGAATTATAAACACAAAGAAGAATTGAAAACTGAAAAACAGGAAATGATGAAACAAATGGTAAGAGAGATTGAATTTCTTGAAAAAACAAAGGCAGAAATAGAATTTTTAGAATATGGTTCTTCTGCGCTGTCTGATTTTTCAAATATACTTGTTGAAGTTCAGGAGGTTCTTAGGAAAGAATTTATTGAGACTCTTAATGAAGTGATGAATGAGATATGGGTTTATGTTTACCCTTATGAAGATTATACAGGAATTAGGTTTAAAATAGAGGATAGGGATTACCTTTTGCAACTTTGCGACCTCAAAAACACATGGATAAATGTAGAAGGTTTTTCTTCTGGGGGAGAAAGATCAATTGCGTCTATTGTATTGAGAATTGCTTTATCGGTTGTTTTGGCTCCTTATATGAAAATTCTTATTTTAGATGAGCCCACCCATAATCTTGATTCAAATACCATTGATAATCTTACTGAGATATTCAGGACAAAGGTAGTAGATTTGCTTGATCAGGTGATTATTGTTACTCATGATGAACGGCTTGTGCAGGCGGGAACAGGCAGACTTTGTGAATTTATAAGAGGGGCGGGTAAAAAAGAGCCAACTGAAATAAGACAATTGACGACTAATTAATCATTTTAAAATTACTTATTTATAATTGTTGATATATATTATGTTAAGATCTTTTTTCAGGAAAAAATTGAGGGTAAGAGATGCAATGACAACTGAATTAGCTCAAGTATTGCCAAATACTACAATCCAGTCTGCTGCAAAAAAAATGGAGGAATTCAGAGTAGCTAATGTTCTTGTAATTGATAAAGGTAAATTAATAGGGATGGTGTCTGAAAGAGATATTACTAGAAAAGCAGTTGCAAAGAATAAATGTTCAAAAACAAAAGTAAAGGATATAATGGAGAGCCCTGTAAAATATGTTTCTCCTGATGAGGACCTTTTACATGCTTCTGATAAAATGCTGATGAATAAAATAAGAAGATTACCTGTAATTGATTTAGAGAAAAAAGAGGTTATTGGGATAATCACTATGAAAGATATTATGAGTGTTTTACCAACATTCTTACTTGATAAAATAGAATGGTTAAGAATCCATCCAGGCGGGGAAGCAAAGAAAAGAGTAAAGGGAATATGTGAGGTTTGCGGCAAATTCACAAATGATTTGAAATTCTCAAGAGGCTTATGGATATGTGGAGATTGTGAATGATTTATAACATTTATCTTATAGGATTGTCAGTATGCAAACGTACATCTACGTGAAGAAAGAATATATATGTATCGGGGGTTATAATTAATTTATTTTCCGGATAAATGAGTTCTCCATAATTTTTAAGTAAATCTTCATCTTTCATAAGCGGTTTGTAAATATTGGAATAAAGTTCTTTTAAGTCTCTATCTGCAGAATCAACAGGCAACTTTTTTTTTGCGATAAAACTATGTGGACCTAAAAGGTAAGAATTCACCCCAACAATTTCAACAGGACAATCTTTACCATGCGACCTGATAGATTTTATAATTAGAGAATCAGCATAATGGCTTTCTTGAACTGGAAGGTCTAATTTATGATTGGTTTCTTTATTGTATAAATCCTTAATTGTAACTTGTGAAAAATTGTCTAGTTTGTGAAATACTTTTTTTATATCAAATTCCTCTGGGTTTATGATTTTTGCCATATGATACCCGATATATTGCGCAATCTTAAGAGCTTCTTCATCTGTAGAGGCTTCAAATTCTTTACTTTCTTTTAAATTTACAGGGAATATAACATAATCTTTAATCTCAGAGGTCTTAAGTTCATATACTGCACTATATTTCATTATATTATTTAAAATTTAAATAATTACCGTTATATTTATTTTCTAAAAGATTCGGGATATAAAACCACATACTTAAATTAATTAAATTAACGGAATAGATTAATGAGAGAATTAGAAGACTTAGAGGAAGTATTTAGGGTTGAGTATTACGTTACAAAAAAAGACAGGGAACATAAAGATGTAAAATTAATAAATCCTGATGGTCGGTATTGTAAGTACCCTTACAGGCAATGTTCTGGTGTACTTGCCGATAGGGATCGTCGAATACATTCCGGAAACCGCAATGATTTATTGGAAAGGAGTTGTGTTTGGGAGGGACAGGAGAGGTCACCAGATTCATATTGTATTTATACTTGTAAATTATTCAGACTTGGAGTTGGAAGTAAAGTGGAAATCTATAATAAAACACCTAAAGAAGCTGTTTTGATAGATACCCTAGAACATCTGGCATATGCGGTTGTTATGGTAGATGAATTTTTTAGTGATTTTCCAAAGAAAAAACAGGAAGAACAACCTTATGCAACCTGTATTGTCTATAAGAAAATACAAAGAGAAATTGATATAACACAGCAATTAATTATATAAGTTGCTCTGTCAAATCTACAAGACATAAATAAAACTATCAAGTAAAGTGATAATTATGAATAAAAACCAAAAATTTATGAAAAACATTGGATATTACAATGTAATAAATAAATCAACTATCAATTTAAAATAATTTCTATAATGGATCTGGAGAGAAATATCAAATTAAAGGAGCAAATTGATGATTATTTAAGGAAATACAAGGAAAAGCTGGTTTTTGCGGCAACAAACGGGAAATCAGTTATTATTGATTTTAATGAACTGGATAAATATGATGATAAACTAGCGGAAGATTTACTTGAAAAACCACAGGAAATAATAAAGGAATTTAATGAAGGTGTTAAAGAATTTGGGCTCGAAGTTGAGGTGGAACTGCAATTTAAAAATCTCCCAAAATCACAGGAGGAAAGGATAAGGAATTTAAGGACAAGGCATATGGAGAAATTCCTCTGTGTTGAGGGGATGGTTAAGGTGGCTTCTGAAGTAAAACCAAGAATTTATGAAACCTTGCATGAATGTCAGGAATGCGGGGAAAAATTCTCTCTGGAACAGCGGGGTTCAACTATTGTGAAACCTTATCTTTGTCCAACTTGCAAGAGGAGAACTTCATTTAAATTACTTGAAAAGAAAATGTATGATTCCAGATGGGTTACTATCCAGGAGCCTTTTGAGATTACTGAAGGTGAAAAGCCCGGAGAGATAAAAGTTTTTTTAAAGAAAGATTTAACAACCCCGGAAATGCAGAGAAAGACCGACCCGGGAAACCGGATAATTTTAAATGGTATTTTAAAAGAACTTTCAAGACAGGTAAGAGGAATTGAATCCACACAAACAGATATTTATCTGGAAGCAAATTATATTGAGCTCACAGAACAGGAACTTGAGGAGATAAATATAAGCAAGGAGGATGAGCAGAAGATTATTGAATTATCCAAACAAAAGGATATTTTTGATAAACTTGTTGATTCACTTGCCCCTTCTATTTATGGAAATAGGGAGATAAAGGAAGCAATTTTATTGCAGATTTTCGGAGGGACTCATGCAGATTTACCTGATGGTTCTCATATAAGGGGTGATATCCATCTGCTTATTGTTGGTGACCCCGCAACAGCAAAATCCCAGTTGCTTAAATTAGTTTCCAAATTTATTCCTCGTTCCAAGTATGTGTCAGGAAAAGGTGTTACCGGAGCAGGACTTATCTCTACTGTGAGAAAGGATGAATTCACTGGAGGCTGGGTTCTTGAGGCGGGAGCTTTGGTGCTTTGCAACAAAGGTTTGCTGGCGATTGATGAATTTGAGAAAATGGATAAAGAGGATATGGTTGCAATGCACGAAGCTCTTGAGCAGGGAACGGTTTCCATAGCGAAAGCCACTATTATTGCCACCCTTCCTGCGCAGACAAGCGTTCTGGCCGGGGCAAACCCAAAACTTGGAAGATTTGATGTTTATACCCCCATAGCAGAGCAGATAATGATACCACCAACTTTATTATCAAGGTTTGATTTGAAATTTGCTTTAAGGGATGTGCCTGATGTGGACGCAGATAAGAAACTTGTGGACCATGTTTTAAAAGCCAGACTGGATATAAATTCTATTGAGCCTGAAATACCGCATTCTTTTATAAAAAAATATATAGCTTATTCAAAACAACATGTAAAAGAGGTTATTTTAACCGAAGATACTTTAAAAGTGTTCAAGAACTTCTTTATAGATATGAGAAGCAAATTTACTGAGGAGGATAGAATAGTTCCAATAACTTTCAGGCAATTTGAGGCATTAATAAGACTTGCCCAGGGTTCAGCAAAAGTAAATTTAAGAACAGAAACAATAAAGGAAGATGCGGATAGGGCAATAAGAATTATGCAGATTTCATTGCGACAACTTGGTTTTGATGCTGAAACAAATAAACTGGATATTGATAGGATGGAAAATTCTGTGGCCGGAACGCAAAGGTCAAAAATAAGAATATTGCTGGATATTATAGATAAACTTGAAAAAGATTCCAAAGAGGTTTCAATGGAAGATATTGAGGCTTTAGCGGAGGAAGAAGGTCTTGGTGAGGTGAGAGATATGGTGCAAAAACTTGAGAGGGAGGGTGTGCTATATAAACCAAAACCCGGGTTTATAAGAAAAGTCTGAAGCAACCCTTTTCATAGGTGAAGCAAATGCTCGTCTTTCAGACGGCACCTCAATTTGCTTTGCAAATAGAGGAAAGGTCTGCACCCCAAAAACATCGTGGGTTAATGATCCCATTTTACATTTATTTTAAGATAAAATGATAATCACACTTTCAGGGGAAGTTGGTTCAGGGAAATCAACAATAGGAAAAGAAATCGCTAAAAAATTAAATTACACTTATAATTCTACAGGCGAAATATTTAAGAAACTGGCGGAAGAACATAAAATAGATTTAACAGATTTTTTGGAATATGCTGAGAAAAATCTGGATTTGGATACCGAGGTTGATGAAAAACAGAGAGCTACAAAACAGAACACAATTCTGGATTCAAGAATGGGTTTTCATTTTGCAAACTCTGATTTAAAAATATGGCTAAAAGCTCCTTTGGATGAGAGAATAAAAAGGATTGTAAAAAGAGATAACTTAAGTTTAGAAATTGCGAAAGAAAAAATTGAGAAAAGAGAAAAAATAGAAAGAGAGAAATATATTCGGTTGTATTCTGTGGATATTTTTGATGCGGAGAATTATGATTTAATTATTGATACTGTTGAATATAATATAGAACAGGTTGTTGAGAAAATCTGCGCTTATCTGAATATTTAGTCCATTATCCCAGGATTTTTCCTGACCATGCTGCGGATAAAAAAAGGGAAAATAAATGTGGTTGTTAGAGCCATAACAACAAGACCGGAATACAAGGTTGGATCTAACAACCCTATTTTAAAAGCTGTAAATACAATCACCAGCTCTATTGCCCCTCTTGAATTCATACCCCACCCAACAAGATAGAGTTGTTTTATGCGCAATTTAATAAATGGTCTTGTGAATACAACTCCTAATATTTTACCGACAATGGCTGTGACAATAATCACAGTCAGGAGAAAGGGGTTTAGAGTTAGCGCAATTAAATTAAAATAAAGACCCACAGAAATAAAGAAAAAAGGAACTATGAAGAAAAACAGGAAATTTTCAAGGTAGGGTATTTTGTATCTTTCAGGTCCGGTAATCTTTTGGATGAATATGCCTATGAAGAAAGCGGTCAGACCCCCAAAAACAATCAGGATATCTTTTGTTATTAAAGTGTTTGTAAATAAATAGACAGATCCAATAAATAAAGTAATTCCAATTAAATCATCAAGTATTCCGGCGCCCATCAGCAAAGATCCTATTTTTGTTTTAAGTTTTTTCAGTTCAAGAAGTTCTTTTGCCTTTGTTGCTTCCGCAGTAATACACATGCAGATGCCGACAATCAGTGAAGTTGATACTGGGAAGCCCATTAAAAGGAAAGTAAAAAATCCGAGCAGGAGAGGAATGAATGTTGCAAAAACAGCAATAATTATGGATTCTTTTTTTTCTTTGTATAACATACTCCATGAAGATTCCATCCCCGCAAATAACATCAGGCAAAGAAGACCAAAATCACCTATACTTAAAACATAAGATATGTTAGGTCCAAGAATAATCTCGTTTAATGCGGACGAACCTATAACAAGTCCGGCAACAATCATTGAAACAACAGGAGATATTTTTAATTTATTGGCGATTAAGCTGAACGCGTAAGATATCAGGATACAAAGACTTAGAGTAATTATCAAGTGCATAGAATAATTTGTTTGTTATTGTATATAGATAGATTAACCAAATAGTTTGCGGAAATCATCTTGATTGAACATATGCAGATATGCGAAGTTTTTGCGAGCCTTAATTGTTCCAAAGCAAAAATTTGGACGGAACGAAGTGGAGTCGTATATCTGCTGTTATATTCTCATCTGAAAGATGACGAGGAGCGAAGCGACGAAGAGTAAAATTTCCATTTCCTGTTATATTCTGCGAAGCAGACAATCTGTCCGTAGGACGGGGGGAGTTCTTTACACCAAAGCCGAAGGCTCATATTTACTCAAATTATGGGGATTTTTATCACAAATTAGAAAAGTTTATATTATATGAATTTATATATATTCATATGGGAAGAAAAACTGTGGCCTTAAGTTTAGATGAAAACCTTTATGATGCATATAAGAAGTATTGTGAAGAAAATTCAATTATCTTATCTCGAAAAATAGATAAATTTATGGTGCATGAATTAGAAAAGGGGAAGAAAAATGGCGGATTTTAGTCAAATATTGAGGGACGGAAAAATTGTCGATAACAAGAGAGTCAAATCTCTCAATATGAAGCAGGTATTGAAATCCATTGCACAGGATTCTGAAAGTTTTAAGTGTGCTGTGGGATACTTCTATCTGGAAGGTTTAATTGAAATAATAAGTTCATTGAAAGACCTTAAAGAGATTAAAATACTGATGGGTTATGATACCACTAAACCCACAAAAGAGCAATTAATTAAAGCATTCAAAGACAAATTTAATCAACTAGAAATTAACGAGCAAACAAAACCAACAATGAAATTATTTTATCAGTTGGTTAAAGAATATAAGACTCTCAAAGTCAGAGTTTATTTTGGAACTGAAAAGAATCCAGAAAGATTAGACTTGTTGCCAATTAACCCC
>JAGLVB010000012.1 GCA_023134135.1 Candidatus Aenigmatarchaeota archaeon | reverse complement strand
CTGCCCCGATTGGGTATTTCATTTAAAACGATTTGCCAAACCTGAAGAAATCGCAAAATCCATTTTATTTTTAGCTTCTGATGACGCCAGTTATATTACAGGAAGTATTTTAAAAGTTGATGGTGGTTATGATTGATAATTTAAATACAGATGGTTAAGCATTTTCTCCGCTACGAAAACTTTTTTTGTCTTCCAGGTTAAATTAATCTTACGGTTATTTTTTCTTTCTATTTTTATAAACCTTGAAAACGCAAAATGGACCGCACATAGAACAATATTTTTCTTTCTTAAGTTCAGGATTTTTTAAGCATTCCTGATTCCTTAACTTGATAAACTTTTCTGGGTCAATAGCGTATTTTAACATTTTATCCCAGTTGATTTTTTCTCTTGCCTTTGCCATTTTATAATCTCTTGAAACCGCTTCTTTGTTTCCTCTTGCTAAATCCGCAATATGGGCGGCGATTTTTGTCACTATAACGCCTTCTCTTACTTCGTCAACATTAGGCAATCCAATATGTTCTTTCGGGGTTACATAGCAAATAAAATCCGCTCCTTTCCAGCATGCCAATGCCCCTCCAATAGCGCAGGCGATATGGTCGTAACCTGTGGCTATGTCTGTTGGCAGGGGACCAAGAATATAGAAAGGCGAGTTATTGCAGTATTTTTTCTCCAACTCAACATTTTTTTCTATTTCATTTAAAGGAATATGTCCAGGTCCTTCAATCATCACCTGAACCCCTTCTTTTTTTACTCTTTCTGAAAGTTTACCCAAGGTTTTTAGTTCCTGAATTTGCGCTTTATCTGTGGCATCAGCGAGGCACCCAGGTCTTAGTCCATCTCCAAGGCTTAAGGTAACATCATATTTTTTGGCAATTTCAATAATCTCATCAAAATATTCATACAGGAAATTTTCTTTATTGTGGTAGCTCATCCATTCCAGTAAAAAAGAACCCCCGCGGCTGACGCATTTCATCACTCTTTTCTCGATTAATGGAAAGGATTTTCTTGTTACTCCCGCATGAACCGTGGCAAAGTCAATGCCATCTCTTGCCTGTTTTTCAAAAACTTCAAGATATAAATCTTTGGTTATCTTTTTAATTTCACCAGCTTCTATTGCTGCCTGATAAAGCGGGACAGTGCCCAGAGGAACATTACATTTTTCAATAATCTTTTTTCTTATTTTATCCACATCACTGCTGGTACTTAAATCCATCATGGTATCAGCCCCCGCATCAATTGCTACTTTTAGTTTTTTTAGTTCTGTTCTTAAATCAGATTTCATGGAAGAAGTGCCAATGTTGGCGTTAACTTTCACTTTCATATCGGAACCAATTCCAATTGGATTTAAATTTTGGTGGTTTATATTTGCGGGGATAACAACCAGACCCTTGGCTATTTTTTCTCTTAATAGATTAACATCAATATTCTCTTTTTTTGCAACAATCTTCATTTCTTTTGTAATTTTGTTTTCCAAGGCATATTGAAGTTGCGTCATTTTTGAATATCGCATATCTATAGTTGATTCTATTTTTAATGTGTTTTAAATTATGCCTGTGATAGTTGATTACTCATCAATGTTTAGAGAAGCAGAGGAACTTTATGATATGTTTAAGACTGTATATGGATTGGTAAAAAAATCAGAATTTAACAATCAACCGTTCGGAAAATTGAGAGAAATGTATTATAAAGGTTATCTTGAACTAAAAAAATCTGAAATAACTCCTTTTGATTCTGTAACAAAAGAAATATATTTTGATAATCTTTTCAGCAATAGAAAATAAGGATTATAACTTACTCTTGCTCAAATTTTTAAGAGCATTCTCAACAGCGTAAATGAAATTTATCCTTGTGCCTGTCTGACCTCTTGATTTAATTCTAATATCTTTGATTCCGGCGAGCCTGAACATTTTTTTTATTTCTTCAGGAGAACAAAGTTTCAAACCTTTTGGAGCAGGCATTAATTTTACGAGAACAGAACCTGTTTTTCCAAAGGATATGAATGGTATTGAGTGTTCTTCTCCGCACATACATTCTGCTGAACCGCAACCTCTTCTTATCGGGAATATATTCATCCTTGCTTTTCTTGCGGCTTTCTGGATTGCTTCTTTATTTGTGGCAGCTCTTCCAAATCCAACTCCAATATAACCGTTTTTATTTCCAACAACAACCATTGCACCCAAATTTAATCTTCTTCCGGATTTATGAATTCTGACTGTTCTTCTAATCATACTTCTCCTTATACCGCCGCCTTTTCCTGGACTTCCTCCAATAAGAATTAATTCTTCTTCAAGATCCGGGATTAAAAAATCGGTAATCTGGGGTTCTTTTATAAGGTGTCCAAATTTAAAAATATCTTCTAAAGTCACTTTGCCATCTTTTACCTGAGTTCCGAGTTTTGTTTTTGGAACCCAAGGTTCTTCTTTAGGTTCATCTCTGAATCCGCGACCTTTTTTAAAATCTCTTTTACCTCGAAATCCTTTCTCTTCTGGTTTTTTTTCATCATTCGCTTTAGTTTCAACTTCAGTTTTAGTTTCAGGTTTTGTAATCTCATCAGATTCGCCTTTTTTAATTTTTTCAGTTTTACTCGCATCGTTTTTCTCTTTAATTATTTCAGTTTTAGTTGTATCTTTTTTCTTTTCAGAGTTTTCTGTTTTAATTACTTTTTCAGTTGTTTTATTTTCAACTTCAGTAATTTTTTTTTCATTGTCCGAAGGACTAATATCTTCTTTTTTGTTTTCTTCCATATTATTCTTTTGCATATTTATCTAAAATATTTTTCTTTACTTCATCAAATTTCTTTGACATCTCTTCTGAAATGTGAGCCCCTTTTATTCTGTCTTCAGAAGGGAATCTGACTTCAGAATGAGGTATATTTAATCCCCCATCCAGACAACCCTTCAATACTGAGAAAATCTTGTTTCCCTGGGTTATTCGGATTATGCCTGTATCAAAAACCGCTTCTTTAACCTTATTTTTCCTGCAGATTGCTCCAAATGCAATTCCCGCTAAATAAGCGGCGGAAGTGTTCTTTTTTGAATAAGTCCATCCAAATTCTGATAATTTTTTTGAAATATAAGTGTTTTTTGTGCTATCGCAGCCATTATATTCAATTAACTGGAGATTTACATAATTATTGGTTATTCTCGCCACAACTCTGGGTTTTCCTGATTTGATGAGAGCCAGTCTTTTCCTGTAATCTGTTTTTTCTTCACTTCTTCTCTTAAGAGGTACTACTTTCCTTCTTGCCATTAAATTAATAGGCTTAAAGTTTTTAATGTCAGATTTCTTATGGCACTCATACCTCTTTCTGTAGAAGAAAGAAGAGGGGGATATAGACTAAGAAATGTAGAGGAAGTAATTACTGCTTTAGATAAAACTGAAATAGGTGAACCTGTGGAATTTGCATTAAATGCTCCTTATGAAGCTGTTAATAGAGCTTTGTGGGATAAGATTTCGAATATTGATATTAAAACATATTGGGGTACAAAGGTTGGAGGATTAGGTTTATTGGGTGGAATTTTTCTTTCAGCGTGTGTTGGTTCTAATTATTTACTTCTTGCTTTAGGACCTCCCCTATTAGCAGAATATTATAGGGGTAAATCAAAGGAAAAAATTGAATCTCTGGAAGAATTATCACAAAGATTATATTCTGTTTATGGTAGATAAAGTGTTTGTTATATTATTAAAGTGAGCAAGGTATATAATAATATTATACGCCCTGGCCGGGATTTGATTTCGTAAACCACAAATAACAATTAAATGTTACTGCGAATTTACCCGGGTCGCTGGCTTGACAGGCCAGTATCCTAAACCACTAGACTACCAGGGCATAAAATTACTATTTAATTTTTAAAACAATCAGATTAATTACTGATATAAGAATTATCAGGTATTTTATATTTTTACTTAATTATATCTTTATGGGCCCGTAGCTCAGTTAAACTGCAAACAGTTTAATCATTTACCCTGCCTTCGCTTAAACCACTTGAAGTGGCTTGGCAGGCTTTTAAAAAGTTTCGGTTTAGAGTAATCTGGTAGAGCGACTGGCTCTTAACCAGTAGGTCGCGTGTTCGAAGCAACCCTTTTCATAGGTGAAGCAAATGCTCGTCTTTCAGACGGCACCTCAATTTGCTTCGCAAATAGAGGAAAGGTCTCAACCAAAATTTTATTTGGTGATGGGAAAACGAAAATCGCGCCGGGCTCGTATTATATTTTTGGTAAAAAAAGAACAGACCAGTAGACGGCAATGTAAAAACTTACCAATGAAATCCAAAATACTGCTTTGACCGCCATTTACCTCTCGATTTTCACCCTCTGACTTTTCACTTTTACTAATTTTAACTTTCCTTTTTTTACCAACCTTATCCTGCACAGACAATTTCACCCCAAAAGCAGAACCAATCTTCGCCATTAATTTAAAATCCATCATTTTTTGACTAATCAAATCCAAATACCCTCTGAAGGCTTCTTCTTTCTTCTCCTCTAAAAAGTAAATGATTCTCAGGCATCTTTTTTCCTTCATCCTGAGTTTAATGACAGGAATCTTGTCTTTCAGAGAACGAAAAGTCCTGAAATAAGAGATTGTTTCGGTTGCGGTTTTAGGCATTATAAATCCTTTGTTTATCAGCTCCATCAAAAATCTTGATTTAATATCGTTTGTTGATTTTATGTCTGCGGTTATTGACATTGCAGTTAAATAACTCATATTTAGGGTTTTGGAAACATTTGCCTTGGACATCCCCAACTTTACTAGTTCTCTTGCTTCCTTTCGGTCTTCTTCGGAGATTTTTCTTCCCTGCCTGGATTTTGGCATATCTTCGGTATGATTGTAAATTGTTTTAGGGTCTAGTTTTAACTCTTCGGCGATTTTGTACCTGGATTCTCCGTTTTTTACTTTATCTTTTATTAGGGATATTGTTTCTCTTGATAATTTATTACTATGCATAATTAGACTATTTTTATATTAATGAACTTATTTAATTTTGTGACTTATAATTTTATCTTAAAAGAAGTATTAATTTTTTGATGAAAAGAATTATTAATCCCTTATGGAGAATGGATGGTTTGAATCACTTATTCTTTTGTATTGAAACACACTCTTTTTCAAAATTATTTTCCATTATTCTTTTCTCCTGAGCGGTGTAATTCCAATAGTTCTGAACCATATATAAAAATACTCTCTGGTATATTTAAGAAAAATAATTTTTAGTTATGATGAAATTGTCAAAAAAAAAGTTTATATGACGTAATTAGTTGGAATATTATTCTTTGGTTACTTCTTTTTTACATAATGACTCAATAAAACATCAAAATAGTCAAAAATAGTGTCTTATTTTGTCTTAATTATTCTATAATTTAAATTATATAAGTATTATATATATGGCATTAGAAAAATTGAATGGGGAGGGGCTAATAGAAATTGAAGAGATAGAATTGGCAGAAGAAATAAAAGATTTTATAAGTGAGAGTTCAGATGTCAATTTTGAAAATGAAGAACTAAAAAAATTGATAATGGATACAAAAGATGACGAATTATTAAAGATAACTAAAGTAATAGGTTCACCGATAAAAATAACAGAAGTTAAAATAGTGGATGATGATTTTTTAGAGGGGCAATTTAAAAATGGGCAGAATAAAATATAGTCATCGTATCTTTATGGATAAACAGTTCATAGAATATTGTATGAGTCGTCCAAATAAAAAAAGCATATTCTCAAGATTGATGAAAATAAAAGCATCATCTTTGGATCATAAAAAAACCCATAATATAATTTTAGAGGAAGATTTTGATAAGCTTATTAGCGAAGGTGATATATCTGAGTTAGTTTTGAGTGCTTCTATAAAAAAAATTAAAGAATCTACAGCTCTAAGTTCTATGGATATTGTAACTAAAAGATTATTATTTGCAATTACTTTAACAAGTGAAAGTCCTCGTATGGTTTATTTTTTTACTACTGAAGAACTTTTACCAGAATATAAAAAAAATAAACATTATACGGGTGTAAAATCAGTAAATATTAAATCTTCTCAGGAGGCTTTAAGGATAATAGATTCATATTATAATCAATTTGTTACAGAAAGAGAATTTTCTCGGTAGAGTTTCTTAAATATATAAACATCTTTTTTACTTTTCAAAATTATTTTGATTATAATCTATATATTATTGCTTAAATCCTTAATTTAAACCATATCTTGAAAATATATATATTTTAGGTAATTATATACTAATTTGACCCAATCAAAGTTTAAACTTTTCCACCTAGTTTTTTCCATTCTCTTAAATCTCTTTTCTCTTCTTCAGTTTCTTCTTTTCTGATTTTTATACCTTCTCTTTTTTCATTTTCTCTTTCTTTTTTAGCCTGTTCAAGCATCTTTTTATATCCTTTGGGGTTTAATTCTTGGTGGATAATTTCCCATTCTTTAGGATAGTTTTCTTTAAGGTCTGCCACAATATAACCTGTCACCCAGCCAAAATATTCTCCAAGTGCATACCTTTCAATTCTAATTAAATCCTCAATATATTTTCTATCCTTCCAAAGAGTTTCCTTTATTTTCTTTTTTATAAACTCTGATTTTGGTATTTCCATAATACTTTTTTGATATGTTTTATATATGATAAAACAAGATAAAAAACAGAAAATTACCAGCCCTCTGATAACTTGATTGTTCTAATTTGACCCAATTAGATTAGAATCTTTATTAGATATTAATTTTTGTATTTCAAAAATTGATATGTATATTAAAAGACAAGCTACAGCTATAAGTATGGGGGGACTGAGTTTAAAATTAGGAAATATTTCATAGTTAATTATAATAAAAGTCAATGTATTTAATCCTACAAATAAAAGACCCACTGAAGACAATATTTTAAACACAGAAATTAATTCAACTTTTTGTTTATATAAATAAACTCTTATTACTATCAAAAGAAATCCTAATAGAACAAATAATCCATAATCATATTCCATAATTTTATTCAGTAAACACAGCCATTATAATAGCTCCAGCTATAGCACCAAGTAAGGCTCCATTTTGACCAAAAAAAGCACCACCAACTATAGCACCACCCACAGTTCCAAAAACAATATTCCAAACACGCTCTCTCTTTGCAGAACTTTTAATTTTTTCTCTGTTTTTAATCATAATAAACATTCATTTGATATATAAATTACTTTTTTTATCAACCTTAACCCTAAGCAATCTTTCAAGAGCCTCATTAAAATTAGTTCCTAAATTAATCGGCTCTTCTTTGCTTTTATTTTTATTTAATGAGTTGTCCATATTTTAATCTACCATTACAATTATTTAACATAATATTGAACCTGTTTTCTTCTGTTTCCTTTCTTGTATTGTATCTATAAGTAAATTCATTAAGATATAATTCTATGTGTTTTTTGCTTATGAAATGATAAATTCCCATTATGCTTCTTTTCATTAATGACCAAAACCCTTCAATAGTGTTAGTGTATTGTTTTTGAAACAACATATTCCCCTTTAGAATAGTTCACAGTGCTATGAAAATAGAAATCCGCAAGACCTCTATATGCTCTGAAGTCATCAGTAATTAATTTACTTCCAAGTTTGACATTACTAAGTATATAAGTCTTAATTGTTTGGTGATTTACATTTGAAATTGCCTTTGTTCTTATAAATCCTGTTCTTTCAACAATACCCAATACTGCAACTTTATCTTTGCAACTCCTTCCCTGTGCATTTGCAATCTTCTTTGAGTGATGTTTGTTTTTTATTTTACCCCCAATATAAGTTTCATCTACCTCTACTGTATTACTTAGAGGTTAATTAAATTCTTTCGTATTGCTAACATATCTTAACCTGTGAAGCATAAACCAAGCAGTTTTTTGAGTAACACCAATATCTTTGCTTAATTGCAGGGAAGATATACCTTTTTTATGAGAAGTTATAAAATAAATAGCCATAAACCATTTTTGAAGTGATATTTTTGTGTCTTCAAATACAGTCCTGACTTTTACATTAAACCTCTTTCTGCATTTAGCACATTTATAGGTTTTTTTGTCCTTGAATTTGTAGATTTTCTTATGATTGCAGTAAGGACAAACAGGCTCATTATTCCATCTCATAGTTTCTAAATGTTTTATACAGGTTATTTCATCTGAGAAATAATCTCTTAACTCCATAAGATTCCCGAATTTGTTTTGGGTTGTTTTAGCAATTATATTGTCATATACCATATAATAATATACTATATAAGTATATATACTTTTCGGTTGTGAAATATCTATATAGTATGATACAAATCTTTATATATTATATAATCTATTACTATATATGGGAATAGCAAAAATTGAGTGTTATGTATGTGAAAGGTGTAATCATAAATGGATAGCAAGAAATAAAAAGGAAAAACCAAAAGTCTGCCCTAAATGTAAATCTCCTTATTGGGATACTCCGAGAAGGATAAAGAAAATAGGTGGTTAAAATGAATAAAAAATTATCAGTTAATATGGAGTTGGAAGAAATACAAAATGAATTATCTAAAAAAGATAGATTAAATAATGATTATTTGGTTTTAAGAGGAAATAATGAAGATTGGTATGTAACTTTTAATGGAATTTTTAAAAACAAAGTGAAGTTAATTTATTTAGACCCTCCTTACAATACAAAAAGGTCAAGAGGTGCCAGAAAAAATTATTTAGACACTAATTCTAATTGGGATAAAAATATATTCAATACTATAAAAAAGGCATATGAATATCTTACCGAAGATGGATTTTTAGCTATTTCAATAAATCAAATGGAATTATTTACTTTAAAAAATATATTGGATGAGGTTTTTAATAAAGAATCTTTTGTTGGAATTTTTCCAATTAAAATAAGACACCATGAAAGACAATTAATGATAAATGCAACTTTTCATGATGTGTATGAATATTTGTTGATTTACAGGAAAAATAAAACTACTCGATTTATAAATAAAATGGGTAAGCCTCGTATGGAAAAATTTATATATAAAATAAAAATAAAAGAGGATAAGCCGATTGTTAAGAATGTTGGTGGTAAGAAAATCGAAATATATGAAACTAATCAGTATGAAATAATTAAAGATAAACCCTCAATGAAAAATTTTAGAAGATATATTATTGCAGGTAAGATTGCAACTGCAAATTGGTCTGGGGAAGTTTATGAAAAACACTTAAAAAAATTAGGAACGGATAAATTAATAAAAGTATATGGATTGGATAAAAAATGGAAAGGTTTTAGATGGTTTATTACAGGGAATCATAAAAGAAAAAGTGGAGTTTATTTTCAACCTGCGGAAAGTGCAGGAAGACCTATATTATTTAGTAATCATATTGATTATACAGATATAGTCACAAATGTATATAAAGAAGGTGGTGAAGGTATTGATTTCAAAGATTCTAAAAAACCCGAAGTCTTACTTAATCTTTTGATGGAAATGACCACAAAAGAAGGAGATTTAGTTATGGATTTATTTGGAGGTAGCGGAACTACTCTTGCAGTTGCTGTTAAAAAAAATAGAAATTGTATATTAATTGAAAATAATGCAGATTTTATTGATATAATAAAAAAAAGATTGGATAATATAAAATCTGGAAAAGATTTAGATGAAGTAAAATATAACTTTAATTATAATTATTTTGATTCCACGTCTGAATGGAAAAATCCTACTTTTTTAAAAAAAAGTTAAATATGAAATATAGGAGATATTTTATATCAAAAGAGGTTTTAATTTATCGTTAAAATGATCAATTAAAGATTTGTTATCTGCAGGATTGCTCCACAAAAAGAAGTGATTAGATTTCTCAGCATACCAACAAGTTATTTCTCTTACCCTTTTTGGGTCACGTGCAATATCTCCTTGAAAGACAACCCAAAATGGTAAAACATCATCACCTAATTTTCCTCGTTCTCTTAATATTTTTAGTAAGCCAGGTGTAAAAAATTTACATGACCTTTCATGTGCATTTCCTCTACCAACTTTACGATGTTTTCCTTCCACCCAGCCATCTTGCCTCTTGATTTCCACATATAGTGTTTTTTTGGTTTTGATGTTATCTATAGCATAATCTGGAAGTATTCCATGTTTCCAGGTTTCATCGGGATTGTAAATAGAAGCTAAAACTTTTTCACTTAGTTGTATTTTAGAATATATATTTTTAAATTCCTTTGGTTTTGACCTTATTCTAAAATCTGAACCTTCAAATTCTTTTAAAAAAATTTCATAAAAATTCTTTTCCGCAACCCCAGCTTTTACCCCGCTATCAACTTGCCAAATCTCTCTTTTTCTTAATTCTTTTGTCCCCATAAAAAGATAATTTAATTTATTTAAAAAGTTATCTAACAACACCTGTAAACACAACCATATATGAAAAATACCCCCTTTATTTAATTATTGCTTTCCACAACTTCCTGTTCCCCCTTTTTCTCATATTAATCCACTTCATTCTGTGAAAATCCTTAAGGTGGTTGTAGGCAGTATTCCAAGAGATTTTTGACAACTTGGAAACCTCTGTAGTGGTAAGATAATAACTATGTTCTATCAATACCTTGAGGATTTGCCTTTCTATTGAATCAAGTTCTCTTGTCATTTTTTCCTCTTTAATTCACATATAATCTTAATATTCTGCTTTGAAGACTGGTCAATACTGACAACCATCCTGTCGCCTTCTTTCAAATCCAATTCAGAAGTGAGGACTGTGGGGAACCTGACCATTGCTTGTTTCTTGTCAAATATGAGTTTTACCTCCTTTTGAAAGCTTTTTGTTCCTTTGACATGGACTTCTTTTAATATGTCTTTTGGCAGGGTTACTTCTTTCTCCATATAATAATATACTATTTTTTCATATATATAAGCGTTTTTCGTCTAATAAGAATATATAATAATCGTCTATTAATACATAGTGTATTTAAAGTTTTCTATGTATATAATATTAGACGAATAACACATAGTCGGGTAAATAAAATGTTAAGAAAAGAAGAACTGGAAAACGAGGTCTACCAAGCCTTGAAGAAACTCAAGAGAGCAGATTCTATAGGGATTTCAGGGTTCCTGAAAGGTCTGAACTTGAGTTCCCTGCACCCTGAACACAGGTACGTCAAGTATCCTGGAGAGGCGATGATTAAACTGTTGCTTCTTCGGGATGCGAAAAAATTGAAGTCCACGCAGAAAGCTTTGGACTACTTAAAAAAACATGAAAAAGAAGCATTTGATTTGGGCTTCTTCAAAGACGAAAAAAACCTGTTGGAACTGCCAAATCAGAGAACAGTAAGTTATTTTTATAATCATATTTTAAATAAGGAAAATAGAATTTCAATTTCAAACATAACTCAAATATTAAATGAAACTGGAAACAAGTTTGATTTTTTTCCTGAGATTCCTGACGAGCCAAAAAAACAGACAAATAATTCTAAGACTATTTACAATAGGAAAAACGAGAAAACAAAACAGATTTGCAAATTTCTAAAAAAGAATGCTTACGATCTAATTTCATTGAAAATGCACCACAACACAAAATACCAAAAGAATACCCTGTTGGATATATTGGTTCATAGCGGAATTAATCGAACATTTATGAATGGTGGTGTGGATCAGTTCAGGGAACAGACTGGAAGGGAAGCACCTATTGGAAGAACAATAAGACATCATTTCAGTAAATTTGATTTGGATAAGGTTCAAAGGGATTTTATGATTATATTTGAGAATTATTGGAAGTTGTTGAAATCAAAAAACATATTGAAGCGTAGAACTTATGATGTCGCAATAGATTTCACTGATATTCCATACTATGGGAAACCTTCTCCAGATATTGTTGGAAAGAAACCTGAAAAAGGAACAAGCTGGGGGTACAGATTTATAACGATTTCCATAGTTGAGAAAGACAACAGAATTACTTTATTGGCATTGCCTGTGAGATTTTTTGAGATGCAAATATCTTCCAAGTTGGTGGAAATCCTCATAAAATATGCAAAAGGGAAAGTCAAGATTAGGAATGTATATGTGGATAGAGGATTTTTTTCTGTTGAAATGATAAACAAATTCAAAGAGTTAAATGTGAAATTTTTGATGCCAGCAACAAAAAATCGGAGAGTTGTTAAAATGCTTAATGTTTCTCCAGGTTCCCTGATTGTAAAGGATTATGAGATGAGCAATGGAAAAAAACTGGCTAATTTTAACCTTGTGATTGTTGAGGCTAGTGAAGGTATTAAGAGGGCTTTTGCAACTAACATTATTCTTAATCAAAATGAATCTGGTTTTAGCGAGAAGTTATTTCATTTGTATTCTAAGAGATGGAGTATAGAAACAGGATATAGGGTTGAGAAGGGTTTTATGGCTAAGACAACATCGAAGAATTATGCCATTCGGGTGTTTTACTTTTTGTTTGCCGTACTGACTTATAATTTGTGGTTATTGGCAGATATTTTTGTGTGTTTATCTGTGTTTTCAAGTGTGCCTTTTGGGAAGCACGTGATTACTGCAAAACTGTTTGGTGTGATTTTTGAGAAGGTTTCGGTTTTTTGAAAATTATAGATTTTATTTGGTATTCTTTGAATGTTTAGAGTTAAGAATACTCTTTTTTGGGGTTTTCTTCAGAAAATATTATTTTTATTGGATTTTATGTTTTTTTTAAGTTAATTCTTATGGATTGTTTTTTAATTAGTTAATGTTTTCACTGGAAAATAGCAATAGAATGTTTACTTTGCCAAGTACTGCAGACTTTTTAATTCTTATATATGCATTTACACTAATTATAAAATGGATGTAATGGAAACGCTTAAAAAATTTGAGTATTGGGATGTTATATTTACTGTTCTTGCAGTATTCATTTTTTATCAGTTGGTGGGTGTTGCTTTGGGCACTTCGCACCCGATAGATGTTGTTGTGTCTGAATCAATGGTGCCTTATATGTACCCGGGAGATTTGATTATCTGCAGCAGAGGAGTGCCCGAACTAAATGATGTTATTATTTACTCAGGAATGAGGCAGTATCCGATTATTCACCGAGTAATTGGAATTAATGACAGTTATTGCAGGGGAGAAAATCCTTACCATATACCTATTGAAGATAAGACCTGTTATACTCTAAAAGGGGATAATAATGATGCTATAGACCCCCCGGTTTCAGAAGAACAGCTATTATGTGTGGTAAACGCGAAAATACCTTATTTGGGTTACCCAAGGTACCTAATATTTAAAATTTTGAATATATAAAAATGGAGTTTTGTGATAAATGCGGGGGCATCTTGATGCCAAAGAAAACGAAGACAGGAACAGTATTTGTGTGCAGGAGTTGCGGGAAAAAATCTGAGAAAGGCAATGAAATAAAGATTACTGAAAAAATCGTCAAAGAGAATAAAATAAAAATTATAGATGGAAAAGAAGACGAATTACCAACAACAGAAAACTTATGCCCTGAATGCGGAAACAAAGAAGCATTCTGGTGGATGCAGCAGACAAGGAGTATTGATGAGCCGCCAACCAGATTTTATAAATGTACTAAATGCGGGAATACATGGAGAGAATACAGTTGAACTTTTTTTTGATTTATTATTTATTTAATTTTATTAGAGTTAATTCTGGATATTAGAATGGAATGAGTTATAAATAGTTTAAATAATTATATATTAGTGGTGATTAATATAATGGAAGCAGATAAGTGCGGGTATGAACCTCATGAATTGTTTGAGAATGTTCTTGAGAAGGAATTAAAGAACTTAAAGAACTTAGATTTAGATATGCCTAAAATAGGCGACAAATGCGAGGAGTCTGTTAAAAATTATTTAGTTCATCTTACTCTGGAAGATGGAAAACCCGAAGATTATCTGGGAGGAATGAGGCCTAGGATTAGTTATAAAGTGCCTTCTCAAGAAGTTTCAATATTGCTGGGTTCTGTGGAGGGGCATTATCACATAAAAACCCAGAAACCACCAGAAGTGCCCATAACAAGAGAGGATACTTTAAAAGATGTTAGAGCCAAGATTATGGATAAACCAAATACTTATAAAACTGAAGATATTGGGATTAATATAGATTGGATAGCAGACACAAAAGATCTTTCAATAGTTTATAGAAAGGATTAATTAAACCAACCCTCAAAAGAAAATAAAATTATTTGTTTATGAATTTCATCAGATCAACCATTCTGCTGGAATACCCCCATTCATTGTCATACCAACCAAGAACTTTAACTTGTTTACCAATTACTTTTGTTGACAAAGCATCAAAGATGCATGAGTGCGGATTTCCAACAATATCTATACTCACTAAAGGTTCTTCTGAGTATTCAAGGATACCTTTTAATCTCTTGGCTTCTTCACTGAATTTTTTGTTTATTTCTTCAACTGTGGTTTCGGTTTTTAAATTAACAACCAAGTCTGTTATTGAACCGTCAGGCACAGGAACTCTAATAGCCATACCATCAAGTTTTCCTTTCATTTCAGGAATGACTTCGCCCAATGCTTTTGCCGCTCCGGTTGTTGTTGGTATCATGGATACTGCACATGCCCTTGATCTTCTTAAATCTTTTTGAGGCAAGTCCAGAATTTTTTGGTCATTGGTATATGCGTGGATTGTTGTCATGAATCCCTGTTCAATCCCAAAATTATTGTTAAGAACCTGAACCATTGGAGCCAGACAGTTTGTTGTGCAACTTGCCATTGAGAGTATTGCGTCTTCGCCATCATCTTTATCAAATTCTTTTTCATTTACTCCAAGAACAATCTGTTTTATGAATTGTTCTCCTTTTGGAGGAGCCGAAATAATTACTCTTTTTGCTCCAGCAACCATATGCTTTCCTGCTCCAACCCTGTCTCTAAAAAATCCAGTGGATTCCAAAACAATATCCACTTCAAGTTGTCCCCATGGTAAATTTACCGGGTCTTTTTCAGCAAACACTTTGATTTCTTTTCCGTCAACTTTTATTGTGTTTTCCGTTGATTCAATTTTATTGTTTAGAACTCCGTGGACAGAATCATATTTCAAAAGATGCGCCAGAGTTTTTGAATCCGATAAATCATTTATTGCAACAATTTCAAAATTTTTCTTAAACTCGCTGTCGTTTAATGTTGATCTTAAAAAATTTCTTCCAATTCTTCCAAATCCGTTTATTGCTACTTTCATTATATTTATTAGTTATTCTATTAATTAGGTAATATTATGTTGATGAGTCTCGAACTTGTAGTTCAATTTCTACTTGCAATTATTCTCGGAGGTACTATCGGGATTGAAAGAGAAAAATCCCATAAACCTGCGGGAATCAGAACTCATATGCTGGTTGCATTAGGGGCGTGTTTATTCACAGCTTCTTCAATAGTTTTTGGCGTGGATACAGGAAGAATTGCAGCAGGGATTGTTACAGGGATCGGTTTTATCGGAGCTGGAACTATAATAGGTTCA
This sequence comes from Candidatus Aenigmatarchaeota archaeon, assembly GCA_023134135.1. Classification (GTDB taxonomy): domain Archaea; phylum Aenigmatarchaeota; class Aenigmatarchaeia; order QMZS01; family QMZS01; genus QMZS01. The sequence continues at coordinate 64,953 of JAGLVB010000012.1, read as the reverse complement.
AAGGGAAATATAAAAGGGATAACCACCGCCGCTTCTCTATGGACAACTTCAGCTGTTGGTTTGATGATTGGAATGGGCGAATATTTTGCGGGCATTGTGGCAACTTTATTGGTGTTGTTTATTTTGGTGTTAGATCTTTTAACTAAAAAATGGTTGAAATAAAAAAAATTCTGAAGGAAATTTACAGGAAAAGAGAGAATGATGTTCATAAATATGATTTTGGTTCTGTGCTGGTAATTGGAGGTTCTGAAATTTATTCAGGTTCCCCTGCGTTTAATGCATTGGCGGCAATTAGAAGCGGCACGGATTTGGCTGAAATTGCTGCGCCTGAAAGATCTGCAAATATTGTTGCGGGTTTTTCTCCTGATTTGATTACACATCAACTGAAAGGAAAATTTTTGAAGAAAGAACACCTGAAACAAATCCACGAAATTTCTAAAAACAAAACTGCAGTTGTTATTGGGGGCGGTCTTGGAAGGGAGAAAGATACTTTAAAAGCAATCCGTCAGTTTTTATCTGAAACAAAATTGCCTTGCGTGATTGATGCTGATGCAATTCATGCGATTACTGAGGGAGAAAATTTGTTGAGAGAAAAGAAATTTATCATCACTCCGCACGCTTATGAATTTTTTATTCTAACTGGGGAAGAAGTTTCAGGAATGTTAAAAGAAAGAGAAAAGCAAGTGAAGAAATTCGCTGAGAACTTAGGAACAACAATTTTGTTGAAAGGTTATGTGGATATAATTTCAGATGGAACTCAGGTTTATTTAAATAAAACCGGCTCTCCTTATATGACAAAAGGAGGTACCGGAGATGTTCTTGCGGGTGTTACAGGAGCTCTTCTTGCAAAAGGGGTTGGTTGTTTTGAAGCAGCCTGTTGCGCAGCACATCTTAATGGAAAAGCAGGAGAACTGGCGGGAAGGAATTTTGGGGACAGTATGCTTGCTTCGGATTTGCTTGATGAACTTTCAAGGGAGGTTTCGAAGAAGAGACTTCTTGGTGATTGAGTTTGAAATCTTAACTTGACTTTTGCGGTATTTAAACAAATTAAATTTTACATAATTTATGGAAGAAGTTATCAATTTGCTTAATAAACAATTTAACCCAATTTCAATATTTTTATATGGCTCAAGAGCAAGAAATGATTTTACAGAAAAAAGCGATTTTGAAATTGGTGTTCTTTTTTCAAAAGATAATTGTGTTAGAAGAAGTGAGATTAAAAAGGTTATTAGTAAAGAGGGATTCAATATTTACCCTTTTGAATATGAAGAATTTTTATATGGAAAAATAGATACTCCTTTTCAAAAGAAAATCTATTTGCGTGAATTGATTTTAGCAGGAAAAACTCTTTCTGGTGAAAAAGTTATAGAAAAAATGAAAGCTCCGCAAATAAACATAATCGACTTGATTCAGGATTTGAGATTTAATTTAGGCTATGCTTTTGCATCTATGCATTCCAATAGAAATGGGGATAAAAAAACTGCTTCTTATGAATTTTACAAATCGTGTTTATTTGCTACGAGAGATTTAGAGATATTGCAACTCAGAGTTTTTCCAATCGGTTTTGAGAATGTATTAAATAGTTCCAGGAAGTTGAATATTGGTGAATATCAAAAGCTTGTTGAAAAGGCATTTAATGTAAGAAAAGGTGAACAAGAATATGAAGAACAAGACATATTCAAAAATATTTCTTACCTTAATGAATTCATTGAACCAATTCTTTTAAATTTTTTTGAAAAAAGTAAAAATGAAATTTTGGTAAAATAAATGTGTTTGTTCTAGACCAACCTCATTTTTAGTTCCATATAAATATTGTATTTAAAGTATCATTCCGCAGTAAGTACAAATTTCAATCAATATTTTTTGATATTATTTCAGGATGGTTGCAATATTTCTCAATAGGACAGTTCGCGCATTTCGGACCTATTGGCTTGCAAATATCTCTCCCGAACTGAATGAATAATTGATTAACAATATCCCGTTCATCTCCTTTCAGGATTTTTTCAAGTTCCATTCTTACTTTTTCCGGAGTTAGGGTTTCATCAACCCATTCAAGTCTCTTTGAAATCCTATTAACATGAGTATCCACAGGGATTGTATTTTTGTTAAACCCAAAGAGCAGGACACAGGAAGCGGTTTTATCCCCAACACCGTGGAGTTTTACCAGTTCTTCAAGATTGTCTGGAACTTTTCCATTGTAATTATCCAGCAGTTCTTTTGAAAGTTTCTTTATTCCCCGGGCTTTTTGCTTGTAGAATCCCACAGGATAAATTAAATCCTCTATTTCTTTGTCACTTAATTTAAGAATCTTTTCCGGAGTATCCGCTACTTTGAATAATTTTTCCGAAGCCAATTCAGTTACTTCATCCCGAGTTCTCTGCGATAATACAACACTTACAAGTATCTTAAAGGGCTCTCCTCTTTTAACTTCTGTGTTATACTTTTTCTGCAGGATTCTGATTATTTCCTTAATTCTTTCTTTGGGTTCCATAAATTATGGATAGCAATAGATTTGATATGGACAATAGAATTCACAGTTTAGCCAAGAATAAAAAAGTTGTGGAATTGTGCTGTGGACGAGGCGATATAATCCAAAAACTTAAATCAGAAGTAAAAGAGATAATTGGTATTGAGCTTTCAGAAGAAAGGATTGCTCTTTGTAAAGAAAAATTCAGGAAGGACAAAAAGGTAAAAATAATGAGTGAAAATATTTCAAAGATTCCCTTAAAATCCGGAGAATATGATTTGGTAATTATCAAGATGGGTTTGCACCACGTAAAAGACATAAATTCAGTGCTTTATGAATCCAGCAGAATTTTGAAGACTGGGGGCAAATTTATAATTGTTGACAAATTTTTAACAGGAAATCTATTATTGAGCAATTTGTATGATTTATATTTATTCCTGAAGACCGGAAGAAAAGATTTTTTTCAGCATCATTACAGAACCGAAGAAGAAGTTAAGAAAGTTGCGGAGAAATATTTTAGAATTAGGAAGCGGATTATTTTACCTTATCAGAAAGGAATCAAAAATAAACTTTATCTGAAATATTTATACATTCTTGAAAAAAGATAATTTATCTAAAATACTCAACCAAAAACAATTAAATATTATAAAAATTAACTATACTATGAAGGTATATAGATTAAGATTTGATGGGAGATACCCAATTTGTGTAGAATCAGATATTGTTAAAAAAAGTATTAAGGGATACAATCAAGGGCAATCAAATCACTTTGATGCAGAAATTAAGTCAATGAATGATAAAACCATGGAAATTGCAACACATTCTCAGTCTGATTATAATGCTTGGTTTGACTTCTATGGAAATAATTATGATGGATTAAGACCAAGTAAGCTCGGAATTTTAGCTTCACGGATATCTCATCTTGATTTTTCTTAAGTACTAATTATGAGAGCCTTTATTGCAATAAACCTGCCTGACAGAATCAAAGATAAAATTTTAGAGATGACAAAAGAATTTCAGGAAAAAGGCATAAGAAAAGTGGGGAAACAAAATCTGCATTTAACTCTGAAATTTTTAGGGGATGTGAATGAGAAAAAGGTTGAGGAAATCATGCAGATTTTAAAAACAGTTGATTGCGTGAAATTTGAGGTTTCCCTCAAAAATATGGGATTTTTCCCAAATGAAAGTTTCATTAAAGTTGTATGGTTAGGGATTGAAAATGGAAGAAATGAGCTAATAGAATTGCAAAAACAGATTGACCAGAAACTTGAAAAATATGGGTTCAAACCTGAGAAAAATTATGAACCCCATTTCACAATCGCAAGAGTGAAATCTATAAAAGACAAAAAAGAATTTTTGGATAAAATGAAAGAAATTAAATTTGAAGATAATTTTAGTGTTTCCAATTTTGAATTAATGGAAAGTAAATTAAGTCCTTCCGGACCTGTTTATAGAGAATTATTAACTAAAGGATTAGTTTAATTATTTATTATATTTAATCAATATTATGACAGAAGCAGAAGTTCCCGCGCAAATGGGTTATGACCGCGCTACAGTAGTATTTTCTCCTGAAGGCAGAATTTATCAGGTTGAATACGCTTTGCAGGCAGTTAAACTCGGGAAAACAAATGTTGGTGTTGCGTTTAAGGACGGAGTTGTCCTTGCCGCATATTCCACTTCAGGCAAGTTGCAATTACCCTCTAAATCAACAAAAGTTTCAAAGATAGACGGACATATTATCGCTGCGGCATGCGGTTTCACAGGAGACGCAAGACTTTTAATTGATTTCCTGAGAGTGCAGGCGCAGATAAACAAACTGACTTATGGAGAACCGATAGATATATTTGTTCTTGCAAAAAAAGCCGCTGACAGGATGCAGTTGCTTACGCAGTTTGCGGGAGCAAGACCTTATGGGGTGTCTATTTTATTGGGCGGAGTAAACAATGAACCAACATTGTATATAATCAAACCTTCAGGCGACCTTAATAGGTGGAAAGCCAAGGCGGCAGGAAGGGGAGAAAAAGAAGCGCAGGAGTATCTTAAGAAAAATTACAAAGATGGAATGAATGAAGAAAACGCAAGGAAACTTGCGGTTGCTGCAATGGAAGCGGGAGAAAAGAAATTCGGAAAATTTGACAAAAAGGCAATTGAATTTCAGATTATCAAGAAGGAATAATTTTTTTTAATTTTGTGAAATATTTAAAATTTTATATTACTATAGAGTATGGTAAATGAAACCTCAGTGGAAGAAGAATTTAGGAGAATGGGGGAGGAGACTGGCAAGGTGATTTATGTTATTACTGTTGACTCAATGGGCGAAAAGGGATTTTATGCAAAACTCGATTCAGTGTATCCCTATGATTGTCTTGGATTGGTTACTGGTCAATATGACGATGGTGTTTTTGAAGGTTATTTAGGACAACTGCAACCATTTATTGGGGCTGTTGCTGGAATAAAATCCGTTGAAACTAGGGATAAAGAAATAATATATTTTAATGGCGACTTGAAATTTGAAAAACCTTTTTATGATATTTTTACTAATCTTGGAGACAATGAATTTATTAACGAGATGAGAAGAAACAAATTCGGCGAGGGTCATGGTTATGAATTGGACGAAAAAATGGTTTCTTATTTAAAGAAAGAGGATTCTAAAAAGAAAGAAATATATTCTCTGAGGATACATGAGCTGATAAAGGCGAATTCTGAGTGGTTGGAAGAATTTCCAGAATTGGTTATAGAACCTAATGAATAAATTATACGCACTTCTCAACCTCAGAAACAAATTCTTCCCTGAAAACCGGAAACTTATTTTTGCTTACTTTTGCCCCCGCGGCTTTTTCGTGACCTCCCCCATCACCTCCGCAAAGTTCAGCAACTTTTTTTGAGATTGCCCCGAGGTTTATATCTGTGTTTGTTCTGAGACTTATATTGTAAGCGTCATTGTAGGTGGAATAAGCAACAACAATTATATTTTTGTTTTTTTCAAGAAGACGGCTTGCAATTATTGATTTTATATTGTATCTGGATTCCACTTCAACAAAAATAATTTTATCTTCATGTTCCAGTTTATTTTTGTAATTAGATAATTCTTTTTGCACATCATCGTAACATTCGCTCAGGTAAGGGTCGTGTAATAAATCTTCTGGAGATTTAACATTTCTAAGAATCTCAAGAGCTTTGTTGTCCCCGTCAATATTGTCCACAAGATCTGCGGAGAAAATATAATCTGAAACAAGGCTGAGATTTTTATAATTATCAAGACTGTCAACAAATTTTTTGCAGACCTCTGAATTTTTATCTCCTTTGTCCCCGATTATTCCCGCGCATGCAATCCATTTTACTTCTTCCATATTTTCAAGTTCTGAGCATACTTCGTGTATTAGATAAGAAGCCGGGATGTAACTTTTTTCATCTGTTTCCCTTGGATTGTAAAAAGGCAGGTCAGGTCTTTTGTCAAAAAGGTGGTGGTCAATTACAAGTGTTTTTTCTGATGCAAATCTTAATGCATTGTCAAGACTGATGTCAAGAAAAATCATAGTCTCTCCTTTTTCAACATGTTTTATCGGCACTTCAGTTAATTCATATTCTGCGTTTATTCCTCTTTTGTTGAGAAAGTTTAACAGGACTGCGAGCGAGCAGATTCCATCCGCGTCATTGTGAGAAATTATTTTAACATTTTCTTTTAAATTTCTGAGGAACTGCACTGCTTCGGCTTTCATAATTTTGATTCGAGAACTGATTTCATAGATTCTTTAAGATAAACATCTGTGTAAGCATCAATTGAATCCGCATAATGCACGATTAAAGCTTCGATAATTAATCCTTCGGGTTTCAGATGGTTTAATACAATGTGAACAACTTCTTCGGGGAAACTTCTTGCGTATAATTCGCAACCAATCATTTCTTCGTGTCCCAGTAATTTTCCAACCAGTTCATAAGAATCAGTTTTCTTTTTGAAATCAAATACCCTCATTAAATCATGGAGCAATGCTCCGGCAATCACATAATCCAAATTAATAACCCCATATTTTTCCTCAACAGATTCGGCGATTTTCAGGGCAATTTCTGTGACATTTTTTGTGTGCCTGACAAGTCCGCCTTCTTCCATGTGGTGCTCAAATCCTTTATATCCCGCAGGACTTTCCTCAATTTTTAAAGGTTTGTATTTAAGGGATTTATTGCTTAAATGCAGGTTTTTAAGTATCTCAATGGTTTTTTCCTTAAGATCTTTATCTTTGATTTTATCGGCTAATTTAAGCAATTCTTTCATAAAGTAATTTTAATAAATCATTAATAATGGACCTGTAGCTCAGCTTGGTTAGAGCGCCGGTCTTATAAGGCCAGACTTTTGTAAAAGGAGGTTTGAGTAAGAACAATGTTCTTATAAGGCGTAGAAGCCGGAGGTCGAGAGTGAGCCTTTTTAGGAAAAATTAATTTGGCTCTTCGAATTCAAAGCTTGGTGAATCAGTCAGTTTGCCGGTTGAAAATCTCTTCAGGTCCATAAATCCAAAAAGTATGAAAAATGAATATAATGTAATTATAATTGGCGCTGGACCAGCGGGTTTAAAATGCGCTGAGGGACTAAAAAATTCCGGTTTGTCGGTTTTGTTGATTGAGAAAAACAAAATTATAGGACCTAAAGTCTGCGCTGGGGGATTAACAAATTTAGATGCTCATTTTGATATACCCAGTAATAAAACAAGAGTTTTTGAAAAAGCAAAAATGTATGTGGTAAAAAGGAAATATGATATAAAATTATCCACTCCAATCAAGATTATTGACAGGTATGATTTAGGGCAATACATGTTGAATAAACTAAAAGATTCCAAAAATATAACAATCCTGAAAGAAACTCTAGTCAAATCCATAGAGAAAAACAGGATAAAAACTTCCAAAGGGATATTCCATTTTAAATATCTTGTGGGTGCGGATGGGGCCAGTTCCGTAGTTAGGAAATATATAGGTCTTGAAAATAAAATTTATATGGGTATTCAATATATCATTCCAGAGATGTGCGATGAATTTATAGGATTTATAAATCCCAAACTAATTTCTTCAGGATATGGTTGGATATTTCCGCATAAGAAATTTACTTCTGCGGGTATATTTTTTAATCCAAAACTTGTATCCGTTGCGGATGCTAGAATACAACTCAATAATTTTCTGGATGATTATGGTTTAGATTATAGCAATGCTAGATATGAAGGGGGTCCTGTCAATTGTTTGTTTAAAGGAATCCAATTTGATAATATTTTTTTAGTCGGTGATGCTGCGGGGTTGACTTCTGCGAATCTCGGAGAAGGTATTTCTTATGCTCTAACGAGCGGAGAAGAAGTTGCCAGAAAAATAATTAATCCTGATTATAAGATAGTCGAATTAAATAGACTTTTAAAAATTAAAAAGCTACAGGAAAATGTATTATATTTATTTGACCGACTTCCTTTTTTACAAGAACCTTTATTTAGGATATTTTTTAGTTTATTTAAAAAAACGTGGTTTCAGTCACATTATTTTTATCTCTCGCAGATTACTCCGGCATCAAGGTAGAAAAGATATAAATCCAGTTCAGCAAGAGTTATATTTAATTGTTCAGAAATAATCCTTAATTTCTTTTCAATTTCCAGATATTTTTTCTTTGAGATTGTTGAGGGAATTTCATTGATTATTTTATATTCTTTTAGGATTTTCATTATATGCCGGTCAAGGATGGCAAAGTCCGTGAACCTCATATTCCTGAGAAAATGAGACGCTTCTTTACACCCAATTCCTTTTATATTTTTCACCAGCCATTTTCTTGTTTCAAATTCATCTTTTGTATTTGATTTGGAATTTAGTTCTTCAATAAATTCCCTTGCCAGAATAATATAGTTTGCTCTTTTGTTGTAGAATCTATATCCGGCTTTTTTTAATTCATCTCTCAATTCCTGTTCTGTGGCGGATAATTCTTTTCCTTTAATTTCCCTGCAAACTTTTTGGGTATTTGCGAGAGATGTATTTGCCACAAGGATGCAGAAACTTAGTTCAGTGAATTTTTGTTCTTTTGTTCGGGTTTTCTTAAATTCATTCAGTTTCACGGTTATTTCATTTCCTATTTTTGGGTTTAAACTGGAGATTTGGGCAATAAGGTCTTTGTTCATAAATAAGGTCAGGATAAATTTAAATTTTATTAAATTATGGGCGGATAGTTCAGTAAAACTGCAAACAGTTTTATCATTTACCCTACCTTCGCTTAAGTCCCTTGGAATGGCTTGGTAGGCTTTCAAAACTGCAGTTTTGGACACTTGGTAGAATGTCCGGTTGGCAATCGGGAGGCCCTGGGTTCAAAGCAACCCTTTTCTATGTGTAAATTAAAAAGGTCTGCACCCCAAAAACATATCGGGTGAAAATGATCCTTAATGTATTATTGGAAAAGGTGATGAAAATCCCAGTCCGTCCATATTAGGTTTTTATTTAAAATTTTCTATTATATTATGGTAACAGGAATTATCCCAGAGGAACTTCGTAGAGAAGTAATATGTCCGATTGATGGAACCAAAATGGAATATCACACACAATATCATAATGAACGGTGGTATAATTGCCCTACTTGCGGTTTTGATGTTGATTCAGATATAGCAAAGGATTCAGATGAATTATATTATAAAGCAAGAGATTATATCGTTAATAATATCGAACTAAAAATACTTACGGGTGGAGAGCTGGATTTAAGAATTTCTGAAATGAGAGATTCAAATGAGAAATATAAAAAATTTGTTAAAGATTTTGGAGTCAATTATAAACAAAGAATGGCCGATTCTGTTCAAGAATCAAGAGAAAGACATCCAGAGAATTATATTGATTGTTAACCTAAAAACCAACAATCCCTTAATTTTAAATCTAACCGATTATTATAATGGAATCTAAAAATCCGGGTGGGAACAAATGAAATCCAAGCCCAAATCTTCGGAAGTTCAGGATTTTGAGAGTGAAATATTTAATGTTCTAAATAAACCATTGCGCAAAGGAGCGTGGCTTTGGTGGTTCTGGTTGTTTTACATAAAAACTCCGAAGAGCAAAAAGCCCAGACAGTTGATGATTTTGTGGTCTTCCAAAAATAACCCAATTATTGAGTGCAATGGGGTGACGGTTACCTGCAGGCAGCCAATAGATAAATCAAAGTTTGACGGCACTGTTGCTGCGTGGTATTTTGACGGAAAAAAGATGAACCACAATTTAATTATGGAGCAATGCAACTTAAAAGTTTCAGATGAAAAAATTATTTCGGACACAAAAATTCCAACTTCTTATCAGGTAAACAAAACAAACAGTGTAGTTAAAATCGGGGATGATTTTAAATTTATTGCAAAGAGGGAAGGAGACCACAGTTTTATAAAACCAATCAGAAGCAATATTGAATATTTCGGAAAAGGTTATTCAATTATCCGAGTGAATCGAATGGATTTAACAGGCACAATAAAAAACGAAAAAATTACTGGGACTGCTTATTTCCAGAGAGTCTATGTGAATTCTCCCACAGTTCCATGGTACTGGGGTTCATTCCATTTTGATAATGGGGGCGTTATTCTTTATTTCAACCCAAGGATTGCGGGGAAGTCAATAAAAAAACAATTATATTTCTTTGACAGCAAAAAATTGCATAAATTCAAAAAGATGAAAGTAAAAAGAATTGAAGGAAAATTGCCTGTTTTTGAAGTATCCGGGGAAAGCAATAAGGAAAAGATAAGTTTCAAAGTGAATCCTTATTCTAATTCTTCATGGACATTCAAAAGGAAAGCTCTTGGTTTCCTCCCAAGCAAGATGATTTATAATGAGTATCCCTCAACTATTTCTGATTTATCCCTCACAGACCTGAAATCTGGGAAAGACCTGTTAGTTAAAGGTCTTGGCAGTAATATAGGCAATGCTGAACACGCAACAGGAATGCTTTTATAGATAATTCCCGAAGAACATAGAAAAATTAAATTAATCTAATTATGAGACTTCTAAAAAAAGAAAAAGACAGTTTATCCGTAATTCCCGAGAGTCTAAACGATCTCTGGTTTTTATTCACCCGTCTTGGAAATATGGTTGTTGAGCAGAGAACCTTAAGGACAAAAGTTATTAAGAAAGCCGGGGAAATATTAAAAGGCAAAAAAATACCCCAACTGCTTTCAATAAAAGTTGAAAAAAAGAAATGGGAAACAAACAGAGTCAGACTAACCGGAAAAATTACTGAAGGCACAGAAAAAAACAAATACCATTCCCTTGATTTGAAAATATATTCAAAAATAAAAATCTATAGGGGATTTAATAATTTGCCAAAACCTGAAAATTATAAAATTTTAACCTGCGTTGTTGATAAAGGAGAAGCTGATTTCAGGATGTATGATTTTGTTAATTTAAAAGAGATAAAAAAAATTCTTTCAAAAGGAAGGGAGACAGAATACTACAAAGAAATTGCTTCATCCCTGAAAAAAGAAAACGCAGAAATTGTGCTTGCTGGTCCGGGAAAACCAAAAAATCTGGTTGCAAAGTTGATTGATAAAGATATGATAGTTGATAATTTATCCAACGGCGGAGAAAGAGGGTTCAAAGAATTGTTAACAAGAGGTTGCATCAAACAGGTTATAGGAAAATTCAAAGACAGAAAAGAAGCGGAGACCGTGAAAAAATTCCTCATTGAAATAAAAAAACATTCGGATAAAGTTTGTTACGGTTCTGAGGTTGAAAAAAACAAAGATAAAATAAATGAAATCTTGGTTCTTAACAGTCTTGTTCCTAAATACGAAAATGCTCTGGAAGAATATGAAAAGAACGGAGTGAAAATAAATGTTGTGAATGATGACCGCGAATACTGCAAGGAAATCAGGCAGTTTGAGATAATAGGACTTTGCTGGTATTGAACTATTTTGTCAGTATATTTTAATAGTAATTAATATAATGGAACTTTATAAACAAGAGTTTATTGATTTTTTAGTGGAAAAGGATGCATTTAAAGTTGGGGATTTTGTGTTGAAAAGCGGAAGGAAGTCCCCTTATTTTGTTAATACCGGAGTATTTGATGATGGAAGAAGTATTTCGAATTTGGGTTATTTTTACGCCAGTAAAATCACGGACTCATTTGAGCCGCAGGAATATGATTTAATATTTGGACCTTCTTATAAAGGAATTCCTTTATCAGTGGCAACTGTAATTGCTCTGGATAAAGATTTTCATTTAAATAAAAGATATTTATTTGACAGGAAAGAATCTAAAGGTCATGGTGAAGCCACAAAACAGGAAATGAAAAAAAACCGGGTTATTGGGAGCATACACAATAGTGATGAAATTATTATGGTGGACGATGTATTTACAACAGGACATACAAAGTATGATTCTGTTAATCTTTTGAATAGTCTTGCTGATAATCTTAAATATACTGGTTTAGTTATTGCTGTGGACAGGCAGGAAACCGGGGTGGACGGAACAAACGCAATAGAACAATTTGAAGAAAAAACCGGAATACCTGTAAGTTCAATAGTGAATATAAATGAGATAAGAACTTATTTATCCAGAACAGAAAAAATTTCAGATGTTGATGCGGGAAGAATTGAAGATTATCTGTGCGAGTATGGAGTTAAAATATGATCTTTTTAAAGTTTTCTGAGGTAATTTAGTATGGATAAAAGATTAAAAAATCCTCCAGGGATTGTTCCTGCAATGGATATGCCTCTAGGAAAAGCATTAATGGAAATGTATCAACTTAACAATCTTACAAATGAGATAACTGGGTTTAAAATAGGAAGTGAGATAAGGGATGGATATGGATATTCAACTATGCGAAGGGTTCTTGATGAGGCGGATATAAGAATGCCAACTATTTTTGATGGACAGAAAGATGGGTGTGATGTGCCTGATTTTATAGTAGGTCAAGTTGAAAGAGTGGCAAAAGATGGGAAATTTGATTCATATATAGGAAGTCCTCTTGGTGCTGGCTCTAATGTTATTAATTTAGATTTAAATGAGGGTTATAAACAAGGTTCATTAGAGGCGTTTGTTAATACTTGTTATGAACAAAATATTGTTCCTATAATTGTTCTTGAGATGACGCAACCAGGGGCAATAAGGTATTCCAGCCATGAGCAATGCGAAGAATTGGCAAGAGATGCAATAGATTTAGGTGTCAGGTATTTTGTGGCGCCGGCAAATAAACCAGAAAGACTGGAAGTTTACAGAAAAATTATTGATGATGGTGAAATAGTTTCTCCGGGAGCAGGACCTCAGAAAACAGGAAATGTTTTTAAAGATGCAGAATCTGCAATATCATCTGGAGCAGACCATCTTGTGATTGGAAGAGGAATTTTTAATTCTGATAATCCGGAACAAATTACTAAAGAACTTTATGGAGGAATATTAGAAGCCTACGACGCAAGGTAAAAATAGTTAAGGATTTAAATAAGTAATTCATCGATTTTTATATCATATTAAAGTTTATTATATTTAAATAGATATTAATTAAGGAGAATATGTCAAATAAAAAAGTAACAGAAGCGCAGGTTTTTGGAACACGTGATTGTAATTTAAGATGCGGATATTGCGAACTTGTTAAGGACGTACCTTTTGATCTCAGCGAAGAGCTTAGGCATCACCGCAAAATAACTTGCCTATTTTGGTTTGATTGCATAATTCCATTCAGGATGAAATAAATGATGGTCGATGTTTATTTTTTCCATTTCTTTATCTGAAAATTTTCTTCCTTTTTTGTATTTTCCTTTATCAAGACGAGCAAAAACTTCAAGCCCATTTTTTGTTGTTGTATTTTTTATGAAGTTGATTATCACTTGATAATCTATAAGTGGTTTTCCTCTCCAATTTTTGCTTATGAATGAAAATAGCTTATGTTCAATTTTGTTCCATTTGCTTGTTGCTGGCGGGAAATGCAAGACTGTTATTTTGAGATTTGTTTCTTTAGAGAATTCATTGAGAAAATATTTCCATCCGCGATTCCTGTATCCATTGCTTCCGCCGCAATCTGCTGTGATGAGCAGTTCTTTTGCTTTGGGATAATGTTTTTTACCGAGTTGCTTCCACCACTGCCGAATACTTTCGACAGCAAATTCAGCAGTGTCATAACTGATTCCAACATTAACAAACCCTTTATTTAAGGTAATATCATATGCTCCATAAGGAACTGCTTTTCCTTCAGCAAAACTTGGAAAGTCATACGCATTGACATGTTCAGCTTGTCCTTTTTTAGTCCATACTTGTCCTGTATTCTTAAAATTACCCACAAGTTCTTTCTTTTTTGTATCAACTGAAATGACGGGTTGATTTTTATTGAAAAATTCCTCTACCTTGCTATTGATATAACGAAATTGTTCATCTCTATCTGGATGTGATTTTCCTTCATGCATTTTCTTATTTGTTTGAAGAGAATACCTCTCTTCTTTTAGTATTCTTCCAACCGTATCTTCAGAAATAAAGTGACCCTTTCTTTTTAAAATTTCTGCAATTGAATAAGTGGATTTATGGGTCCATTTCAGGGTTTTCATAGGATCCCCCGCAGTATTCCCCTCCATTATTTTATCTATATCTTCTTTGAGTTTGGGATTTTTATCCCTGAGTTTTTTTCTCCCACCGCCTTCTTTTCTCAATCTTGCAGAAGGTTCTTTTTTTTCTTTAATCTCGGTTATTCCTTTTCTCACAGTATGATAGGACATGCCCGTTAATTCACAAACTCTGGAAACGCCTCCCCACCCAATCTCAAGAGCTTTTACTCCAGATAATCTTCTTCTTTGAACCTCATTGCATTCAGATAAAGCAACAACCCAAAGTCCGTCTGTATCCTCTTTTTTCATAAAAATATAGAAAGTTTTACTTTATATAGTTTGGCATTTTATTTTGAGGTAATCCCTTAGTCTTGAGGATTGGAAGATAGCTTTCAAAAAGCTGGATGAATTTGGAATAAAAACTGTGAAAGGTTTGGGTGGTGAATGGACTGTTAAAAAATATCTTGCTAATCTTGTGGATTTTATAACTGATGAGACAGATATCAAATTTACCTTGCTTTCAAATTCTTCATTTGATAAAAAGACTCAGAAGCAATTGGTTGAAGCGGGTCTTGAAGGATATTTTGCAAGTGTTGATTACTATTCCGATAAATTAAAAACAGAAGATTTAACCGGAAAATCATCTCCCGGGTTAAAAATGCTTTTTGAACTAAAAGATTCTGGAGTTGAAACTCTTGGAGCAAATACAGTTATTATGCCGCAGAATATGGAAACAATACCCGATTTACTTGAGTACCTTACTGAAAATGAAATAGTTATGAATATATGTTCAGTTCATGGGGAGGAAATCATTCTTTTGAATATAGAGCGAAAAACAGTTCTGGAAATATAACTGAAAAACACAGACTTTTATTTGATAAGCTAATTGATACACTTTTTGATATGAAAGATGAGGGATATTTTCTTGCAACACCTTCTTCATATCTTGAAGCAATAAAATCACACGCGATACCTCTTGACTGGAAATGCAATGAATTTTCACAATTAAGGATAGACGCAAACGGTGATATCAAAGTCTGCCCTGATGGCGGGTTCTTGCATTATATAGATAACAACACCGAAACTGCAAAAAAGTACAATGTAATGCAATTGACTCAAAAAGATTACAATGATTTAGACCAGTCCTGGGAACTTAATTCATGGAGAAAAAATTGTCCCGGATGCGGACCCTGGAGTGCGCAATATCGCGCAGAAAAAAATAAACAGTATGGTGTTGGTGATCCTGTTTTACAGGGCAGGAAAAATAGGTGATAGTATGAATGATGTAAAAATCTTAGATAGAAAATATCCGGAGATAGAAAAATTGGTATTAGAAATAAGAGATAACAATAATGTAAACTCTCGCTTAAGGAAAAAAGTCTATAAACTTGGAAGTGCCATGGGCGAAATAATTAATGATGATGGCTATGATATAACTAGTCCATCACTTATGTCTCTTTTGCGTGCTGGTGAACCTTTAGGAAATGGTGTGGATGAAGTTTACCAGTGCGATAAGATTGCTTATATGTCGGCGAGGCGTGACGAAAAGACTTTGAAACCATGTGTGGAATATTTACGCATCCCTGACATTAATGGTACTGATTTTATACTTGCAGATTCAATGTGCGCAACTGGAGGGAGTGTTATTGGAAGTTTGGAAATACTTGAAGCCCAAAAAGATTGTTGTGGCACTCCGAATACCTTAACATTAATGTTTGCAATTTCCTCTAAATATGGCATTGAAAAAATTTTAGAGAAATATGGCAATAAAGTAAATATAGTCACAGGAACTATGATAACTGATTATGTTTCTGGAGGAATAGGTCCAGGTCTGGATAATCGCGGATATATAATAAATCCCTATGGTGAACCAAGGGATTTAGGAGATGATATGTTTGGAGAACCAAAAAATCAAGAGTATAAACCAATTTTTTAAACTCATTATATTTATTCTCAAATACCCAGTCACTCTGTGGCGGGGATTGAAATCCACTAAAAACAAAAATATTAATGGTTAAGAAAGTGAATCACTATGGATATAATAGAGAGGTGGAGTAAATATTTTAACTAATTTTTAAATACCCCGTCACTCTGTGGCGGGGAACTTTATTCTTCAGTTGATTTCATAACAAAATGCGGGATTGGTTTGTGCGGATCCTGCGCAAGTTCTAAAGGACACAGGAGTTGCGTTGACGGTCCTTTTTTAAAGCCAAATCAATTGTAGTTTAATCTAAATCAATTATAATTTAATCTAAATGATTTGTGCAGTTTATAAGGTGGATTTTATGTTTGTTGGTGTCAATTTCAATTATATTTAATGCTGTGTTGTTTTGTTCAATTTTTTTAGATTCACTTCTTGGCAGTTTAGTCAAGTGAAACAATAGCTCCATAATCACTGCGCCGTGAGTTACAAATAAAACTGTTTTCTCAGGATATTTTTCAAGAATTTTGTTCAGAAAATTAATGATTCTTTTTTGAGCTTCCACCCCGCTTTCTCCATTCCGAGGTTTATATTTGTGAAATTCCACCCCACTTTTTTTCACAATTTCAATCAATTTTTTCCAAGGTTTTCCCTGCAAATCCCCAAAATTTTTCTCTTTTAATTCATCTTTAAATTGAATTTCCAGATTGTGATATTTATTAATAATCTCAGCGGTTTTCTTTGCCCGATCCAAAGTGCTTGAGAAAATTAAATCTATCTTTTCATCCTTTAGCCTGACGCTTAGTTTGTTTGCCTGATCTATTCCATTTTGATTCAGTTTTTCGTTAATAATCCCTTGGAATATTTTCTTGGTATTATATTCGGTTTCCCCGTGCCTCACAATCAATAGTCTCATATAATATTTTTGGAAGAAATTAAAGTAGAATTGGCTATAAATTCTTAAGAATTAATTGTTTAAAATAATACGCCGAGAGCAGGATTTCCGATATACACCTTAATTCATGTTTTTGGGTGCAGACCTCCTTCTTTTGCTTCACAAAAGTAGGAAAGGTTGCTTCGAACCTGCGTTCCCTTTCGGGAAACTGGTATCTTGTTGAGTTTACCCCGATAATAATCGCTCGTTTGCAACAATCATTTTTCTGAAAGAAAAATGGTGCACCGTTTTCCGAAGGAAAACAAGTGAGCAAACGTGATATGCGAATTTTGTTTTCTTGGGGTTGTTAGACCTTCTTTTTCTAAAAGAAGGAATGACCTCAAGCCAGCCGCGTATGACCGCAATAGTTAGGTTGGATTTATTTATTGCTTTGGCCGCTCCGCCATCTCGGCATAAATAATAATAATAATTTTTAAGGAGTCTGCCAACTGTTCTTTTTCCTAAGATAAACCCTCTCAATCATCTCCATTTTCTTAAATTCATCCAGTTTTTTGATTACTTCTGGAGGTAATGTGTCATATATTCTTGATAATTTAAATGCATCCAGTTCCGATAATTCATCCCAAAGGTTATTGTCTTTCAGGATATTATTAATAATCTTCCTTTTCTCATCATTCTTTCCTGGGAACTTTGCAACATATTTCGCCCACAATCTTGCTATATAATCCGAGCCATTAAGAGAGTTTACTTTTTCCCTCTCGCAGAATTTTACAATGGCTTCTTTTATCTGTTCAAGTTCTTTGTCAATTTTTTCAACAATTTCTTTTTTTTCATCATTTAGTTTTGCGTATTTATTCACCAATTCCACCCCAGAGTCTTCAAGAAATTTATTTGGCTCAAGGTTCTCGGTTTTTACCATATGTTTCCATTCAGGGCAGATGTCCCTGAACTCGCACCAGTTGCATAACGCGGATACTTTTTGTTTAAATTCTTTCTCGCTTTCAACTTTATCAATTAATTCAATCATGTCTTTTCTCAATTTTTCCAGTTCTTCATCTGTTTTTTCAATTACAATTTCTTTGTTCCCTGACAGGAAGTGCCAGATTAGTTTTACATTTTTTGCGTCCTGATATTTTTCAATAATTGCTATTGCATAAAGAGCAAGTTGCCTGTCTTTTTTCAGATATTCCACCTGCGGAACTTCAATATTTGTTTTGTAATCGTGGATTTCATATTCCCCGTCACCGGTTGACATAAGCCTGTCAATAAATCCCTGCAATTGATACCCCCCTTTTTTGTCAAGGGAAATCATTATTTTTTTCTCAATACCGATAATTTTTCCGTCTGTGAAAGGGTAATATCTTTTATAGTAATCTCTGAGGTACTGTTCCCCCATTTTCCGAAAATTCTCTTCTTTGTATTCTTTCCTCACTATTCTGATTGAATCGCTCCACCCTTCTTTCCAGAGTTTGTTATAATATTCAATCACTTCTTCAACTGAATTTTCTTTCTTAAATTTCACATCTTTGTAAAGTTTTTCAAGAGTATTGTGAACCATACTCCCCATGAAAGCCTCTACACTTTGCTGGACTTTTGGTTCAATTTTATCAAGATATCTGTATTTAAATTTCAGGGGACACTGCTCAAAAGACGAAAGTCTGGAATGCGAGTAAATCATAATTATGAACTGGAATAATTAATCTATAGAGATTGCCTGATTTTTAGACTGGTTTATCGGAGAGATTTGGGATATATTATATCTTTTGTAAAAGGTCCACTCCTTAAATCAGTTACTTGTAGGGGTGTACAGTCATAAGCAGAGTGGTATTCCAATCTCCCTTTTTTTAGAGTAGTATATCTTACAACAGGATATATTTCTTTTTCCATAGTTTTATTAGAAAATTAATATAATCAAATCGTTCCTATATTTTTAAACAATTATAATAATGTTTGAACTTTGGACAGAAAAATACAGACCAAAGAAACTTGAGGAGGTTTTTGGTCAGCAGAATACTATTAAAAGACTTAAAGCGTTTGTTTCAAAAGGTTCTATTCCTAATTTAATGTTTGCGGGTATGCAGGGAACAGGGAAGACAACAACCGCATTATGCCTTGTTAATGAGCTTTTCGGAGATAGATACAACTTTGTTGAATTAAATGCATCTGATGAAAGGGGAATTGAGACTGTCAGAGTGAAAATTAAGGATTTTGCAAGAACACAACCAATAGGAAAAGCTGAGTTTAAGATTATTCTTTTGGACGAAGCAGATGCGCTCACGAAAGATGCCCAACAGGCTTTAAGGAGAACAATGGAGAATTATTCAAAAACCTGCAGATTTATTTTGGACTGCAATTATTCTTCAAAGTTGATTGAGCCAATCCAGTCAAGGTGCGTGATTTTCAGGTTTAAACCAGTTGCAAAAAATGATGTTGAAGAATGTGTAAAGAAAATCGCTGAAAAGGAAGATTTAAAAGTTGATGAAGGTGCCATAGAACAAATCTTTGGCGAGTGCGGGGGTGATTTAAGAAGAGCAACAAATATTCTGCAGGCATGCGCTTCAATAGACAAGGAAATTTCAGAAGAAACAGTTCTTGAAGTAATTGGAAAAGCAAAGAGCGGAGATATTGAGGAATTATTAAAATTTGCTCTGGAAGGAAAATTTCTTGAATCAAGAAAGAAACTTTATAATTTGATGATTGAGCAGGGAGTAAGTCCGGATGCTCTTTTAAAACAAATTTATTCCCAGATATTTAAACTGGAAATTGGGGACGATGAAAAGGTCAGGGTTATTAAACTTCTCGCTGACTATGAATTCAGGATTGTGGAAGGTTCAAATCCTTTGATTCAGGTTGAGGCATTTTTGGCAAGTCTGAAAAAATAATTTTATTTAAATACTTTAAAGTAAATAAAAATATGGTTAGTAACGCCGGTTTGGTTCCCAGAGCATTTCTTCAGAATTATAATCCTGTAGGAATTTGTATAAAAGGTAATTTAGTTTATACACCAACTGATTTAGATGTATATGGGTTAGAGAAGAAGTATGGTTCTGATTTAGACGGATTTTTAAATGGTTTGAAAAGAGCGGGAGAACTCAATGATAAGGAAGAGGAAGGCGAACCAATAAAATTGTTGGAACAATTCCCACTTTCTATAGATACTTCAGACCAGACCTATGAAGAATTAGTTAAACATGAAATTGAGGATATACTTGAGATGATGGAATCAAGCGGATATGTTTTAAGAGAAATGGGGAGCGACAATGGTAATTTAAAATATTCTGTTGATGGACTATATGACCTTACTCTGAAACCAGATTCAAGTTCAATAAATTATGAACTTAAATTTAATAAAATGGTGGAAGGTGTTAATAAATCAAGAATTGTAGGCGACTTAACTAGTTTATATAATCTAATAAATTGCAGAGAGAAAAAACCAACTGAAACACTAATAGATGGTAACTGGAATAACATAGAAGTTGTTGACTGGGAAACTGGTGATGGCAGAGAAGAGGAGGAAGGAAATTAACAATACAATTAATCATTTTCAGAAATTGGAAAATCTTAGTTCTTAAGTATAATATTTGTTGTTTTAATTATGGCAAACAAACTATTAATTATTTTAACATTAATATTTTTAATATTTGGAATGTCCGCAGTAGTCGCTTTAGATGATAATGATACTTCTTCTGATGGAGGAGATGAAGACCCTACTGCGATTTCTTATGACCCTGAAAATGTCACAGCCCAGATAATCTCACCAAGGTTAACTGTTTCAGGCAGTAGCGGTTCAGGGGGCTCAGGTCTCAGCGTGATATCAACAATTATTAATTCAGATGGTTCGGTTTCTTTGACAAATACGCGAAGAGTATGCGTTATTAATTCTGAATTGATGAAGGAATTAGAGAAACTAATGGTTTTACTTAAAGAGGCTGAAGAAAGCGGGGAAGAAGATTTGGTAAATAAATTATATGAAAAGATAAAAGCAGTAAAAAGAGAAACAGATGTTGAAATGGAAAGATGCAGGAACCAACAGACTGTAACCGCAGAGGCGGTTGAATCAAGACCTGTTTATATTGATATATGTTCTCAAATTGAAAAATATGTTGAGAAGAGAAAACATTATGAATTATTATATAAATTGTCAGACGCTGAACTTGAGGATAAAGGATATTCAGAAGATGGAAGAGAGAGAATCAAAAGAACAATTGCTGAAATTAATGAAGAGATTAACAGGATTCGGACAAAATGCAAATTGATGAACTCAAACACCGGCGGTTCTGAATCAGGAAGTTCAGGCGGAGGAAGCGGAGGTTCTGCAACCACAGAGGATTTTGTTGAAGCAAAGCCAATTGTAATTTCTTCAGGGGCAGAGATTTCCAGTTATTACAAGGTAAAAATCAGCAAAATAATGTCAGAGGAAATTGATTCAGATGATAGGATAAGTGATTTAAAAGAACTTAGGAATGAGATAGACCGACTTATAGAAGAATTGATAAGAAGCAAAGATGAACTTAATGCAGACGAGATGGAGGAACTTGCAGATGAAATTGAAATAAAACCAAATGAAATAAAAGTTGGCGATGTAGTTGTTAATTCAGTCAATAAGAAAATATCTATAATGATAAAAAATAAGAACCTGACAATAGCGCCTGAAAAACTGAAGGTGATGATTCATGATGGGGATATTAAAATTAAATCCTCAGGATTGGAAATAAGGAACAATACTCTTATGATGAATAATTCTGAGATAAAACTTCTTGCAAGCGATGTTGCGTTAAAACTTAAACTTAGAGCCAAAGAAATGGAATTAAAAAAAGAAAACAACCGATTAGTTTATAAGATTAAGACTATGGAAAACAGAAGATTATTTGGTTTGATTCCTGTGGATGTTGAAAATTATTTAACTGTTGATGCGGAAAGCGAAGAAGTAAATGTTCTTAATGAGAGATTGCCTTGGTGGGGATTTTTAACAGTTAAATAAAATTCAGTTAATTTTTGATTAAACTTAAATAATATCAATTAATCTATTAATTATGGAATTCACAGGAATTTGCAAAAACCTGACAAGTCTGGTTAATTTAAGAGCGGGAATCCACCAGTCAAGAACAAAAGACCTGCTTGAGATTGGTTCTTATTCAATGATTGCTTTTCTAACACCCTTCTTCTTATTTCAGTCCCAATTTTTACTTGGGGCGGTTGTAAACTCAATGTTGATTACCGGGGCATTATATACAAAAGGGAAGAACCTGTTACCTTTGATATTTCTTCCAAGTCTTGGGGCATTAACCACAGGTCTTTTATTTGGTTCATTAACAGTTTATTTATTGTTAATGCTACCATTCATCTGGATTGGAAATGCAATATTAATTTTTAGCGTGAAGAAATTTTATTTGAAAGATAAAAAACATTATCTGGTTGGAGCCGTTTATGGAAGTATTTTTAAAGCAATTTTCTTAGCAGCATCTGCATCTGTGTTGTACAGTTTGGGTTTTGTGCCAGTTGCATTCCTTGCGGCTTTCGGAGTGATGCAATTCATAACCGCATTCTCGGCGGGGTTGATAATTTATCCGATTAATAGATGGAGATTGAGGAATAAGAAATAAAATCACTCAAAATTCCCACCTTCAACGCGAATGGCTTTCCCTTTAATAATTGCTTCAGTTAATTTTTTTCTTGCTGATTTCAATAATCTGTGAAATGTTGGTTGGGAAATTCCCATCTTTTTTGAGGATTCTATCTGTTCCATTTCAAGAAAGTCAGTTAGTCTTACAGCCTCCCATTCATCAATATTCAGAGTAATTTCTTCAAGGTCCATCATCCTTACACCCGCGGGTTTAAAATAAGTGATATTTGGTTTGGAACCAATTCTCCTGCGATTTCTTGGTCTTGGCATTTTATTCTGCTTTTTCCAGGGCTTCTTTTACTGTTATTCCTGACATTTCTTTAGATTTTATTCCTTTGGTTTCAAGGGTTGAGACCATGTTTCCGCCGAATTTACCGCTTATTACAAGGTTTACTTTTTCTTCTGAAAGCATTTCCGCAACGCTAAATCCTGCGCCTCCGCCCCCCATCCTAAAAGGATTTTTAATTGTTTTTATGAGTTTTTTGTTTTCGAAGATTAGATAATAAGGAGCTCTGCCGCTCATCTGGCTTACCTGAGAGTTTTCGTCTTTGCCTTCTGAAGAGATTGCTATTTTCATAATCTATCTTCTATTTTTTCAAATATAAGGCCGATAATCAAGGAGGCAATAATCATTACCAGAGTTAATATAACAATGTACTGTACGCTGAAATATAGTAACATTATAGGAAGCAAAGGAAGTTTAATTGCCCGGTTGTAGATAAATGTTGCAATGAATCCGTAACCAACACCCTGTTTTTTTAATTCTTTGAGCATTGGGTACCACATATAAATCGGACCTGTGGAAATAATTCCCCCTATAATTGCAAAAACCCATTTTTTGTATCCGGAAGATTTTCCAAGGTGTCTGCTAATTGATTCAGGAGACACATAATAGTCCATTGCGGTCATTATACCAAAAATAAGAACAAGAACAGGAATTACATTTTTGAAAATTGAAAGGGAAAATATCAATGAGGGGAGGATTGATTCAATTCTGAATATTCCAATTAAGGTGTATAAAGCGAGGACACTTAATAAAAAATAAACCCCTGAATAACTTTGTTCTCCCATGTTACAAACCCATTGTAAACACAGTTGTTATTGCAACTATGATTGAAAATATAAAACTGATAATGTTTCTTGCCACCGCGAATTTCTTTCCGAGCAGTGTTGCTTCCGCAGGCAGTTGTATTATTCCAACAGTGACCCATGAAACAATAAATGCAGTGACTGCGATAAGACTTACTCCCTGCAAAAGAAGTTCTCCTCCAAGCACATAACTTGTTACAGGATTGCCTGTGAGAATACTTCCCAACCCGCTCCCGATAATAGGGTCAAGAAGGAAGTTATTGCTGAATAATGTTGAATAAATAGATTTTGGTACAAGTGTGTTAACTAAACCAATAAGCAGAATAACACCTGTTAATACAGGCAGGCTGTTTCCAAGAGCCTTTGCCGCATTTGCGACCGATTCTTTTAATTTCTGATTCATATTAATATTAAAAAAGAAAAAACTTTTATTCCAGTTCCTTCAATCTTCTCTTAAGTTCCTGTTTTTCCGCTTCAATGTCTTTTAAATTGGTTTCTAAAGCGGTTTTTTGCTCTTCTTTGGTTTGAGTTTCGGTGTTTGAATTACCTGTTCTAAATCCTCTTCCGAGACCTCTTCCAAATCCGCGTCCACCCCCAAATCCAGTGTTCATATATCCAGGGGTTTTATTTCCTGTGCAGAAACCTGCTCCTCTTCCAGTCTTAGATCCTTTTCCTTCCGGTCCGGTTCTATCTCCTCTTGGCATATGAATATATATTCAAAATAGTATTTATAGTTATCGGTTCTTTAATCTATAGGTTAGTGAATATATATTCATTTATTTTAATGAATTATTTACATTCTATTGTCTTATATTGTAAATTATGGAACTTTTAACCTATACCCTTGTATTAAAAACAGACAAGACTGTTGAAGAATCAGGAACTTTTCTTAGAGGTTTTATTGGGAATAAATTTAAAGATAAAACAATTTTGCATCATCATCTGGAGAAAAGTTGTTTGTATAAATATCCTTTGGTCCAATACAAAGTAATAGAAGGAAACTCAGTTATTTTTGGTTTAAATGAAGGCGCTGTTGCTTTGTCGGATATTTATAATCAACTTGACGAGTTGAAACTTGGGACAAATATTTACAAAATTACAGAAAAGAGGGTAATTGAGAACCATCAGAATTTTTGTTTCAGTGAGAAGGAGAGAAAATATAGGTTTATTTCGCCATGGATTGCTTTGAATGAGAAGAATTTTAAGGAATATAAAAGTATTCCCAAGAAAAAGCAGATATTATTATTGCATAAAATTTTGATTGGAAATATTCTTTCTGTTGCAAAAGCATTCGAGTATGTTGTTTTATCTGAACTTAAAGTTAAGACAAAGGTAAAACCAGTTCCGGTAAAATATAAAGGGATACCAATGATTGGTTTTACCGGCGATTTTAAAATTAATTTTGAGTTGCCTGAATTTATTGGTCTTGGAAAAGGAGTTTCACAGGGTTTTGGAACTATTAAAAAAATATAATTATGCAACTTGTAATTAATACATATGGTTCTTATCTCAGGAAGAAAAACAATTGTTTTCTTGTCAAGATAGAAGAAGATGGAAAGGAAAAAGTTTTTGAGGTCTCTGTCAACAAAGTGGATTCTATATTGGTTACAACTTCCGCTTATATATCCACTGATGCAATTAAATTTGCGGTTGAAAATAATATTGATATTGTGTTTCTTGATCACTTTGGGGATCCCTATGGGAGAGTGTGGCACAGCAAACTCGGCAGCACTGTTTTAATCAGGAGAAAACAACTGGAAATTTACAATACTTCAAAAGGGTTTGAAATGGCCAAGAAATGGAACCTGAAGAAACTGGATAATCAGGTTAGTTTACTTAAAAAACTGAAGAAGACAAGAAATGAGAAAAAAGAAGAATTGGGAAATTATATTAAAAAGATTGAAACTATTTCTTTAAAAATAGGCAATCTCAAAGGAAAGGTCGAAGAAAACAGGCAGAGTCTTCTTGGTTTTGAGGGGATTGCATCCAGATATTATTTTGAGGCAATTAATTTTGTATTGCCCGAGAAATTCAGGTTTGAGGGGAGGAGCAGGATGCCCGCAAAGGATGAGTTTAATTGTTTGTTAAATTACGGGTATGGGGTCTTGTATTCAATGGTTGAGAAAGCCTGCATAATTTCAGGGCTTGACCCTTATATTGGATTTGTTCATACTGATAATTACAACAAGAAATCCCTTGTTTTTGATTTAATCGAGATGTTCAGGGTTTATGTTGATGAAACTGTTTTGTATCTGTTCAGCAGGAAACTGGTTAAGGAGAAATATTTTGATAAGATTCCTGAGGGGTTGAGTCTGAATAAAGATGGCAAAGTGGTTTTGATGGAATACCTGAATAAAACATTTGAAAAAACGGTTAAATATAAAGGGAGGAATATTCGGGTTAAAAACACAATTCCTTTTGAATGCCACGAGATTGCCAATAAACTGATAAAATAGGATTTATACCATAGTTAAAAATAAACTGACAGGAATTATTAATATCTCTTTTGTTGCATCAAATTTATTTTTGGATAAAATTATCTTGTTTTTAATTTCAGCTTTTGAAAAATCCTTTTCATCAACTTTTTCCTGCCATTTAACTTCAATCCCGAAATCCTTGTAACAAACATCTATTTCCTTTTTGTTGTGGTAAAACCCAACTTCAAGCTTGTTTTTTACTTTTCTTAACAGGCTTTCAACGACGACCCCTTCAACAAGTTTACTGCAATCACCAATATCTTTTCTACCTGTTAATTTTCTCTGTATCACCTGAAAAAGGAATGGATCAATGATATAATTTTTTCTCATTTTCCTGTAAACAATCATTTTTTTGTTAAGGTCAAAGGTATAAAAATTGTTGATTACAAATAAGTCTTCCAGAATTTCCAGATATTCTCTTACAGTGACATGAGAACCAATTTCAACTTCTTTTGCAATAGAACTCAAAGAACATTTTGAAGAATAATTTTTCAGGACACCAAGCAAAACGCCTGTTGTAATCTTTTCGCTGCGACCTATTTTTGCGATATCATTTATCAGCCATTTCCAGTAAATTTCGTAGGTGTCTTCTTTTATTATATCTTCTTCCATCAATTCATAAAAAGCTTTTGGGAAACCACCCCCTTGCAAATATTTGTAAAAAAGTTTGTCTATTTCTTCCTGATAGAAAAATAGAGATTTTGCTTTGGTTAATATTTCTTCTGAATTTATAAAATTTAGTTTTGTTAAACTCTTTTTAAGTTCTTTGGTTCCGAAAAGATTAACAAATTCCCTGAATGTTAAAGGCAGAAATTCCTCGATTTTTATTTTTCTTCCTGGAAAGTTTTCTTTTTTGAGATTTATTGAACTTGAACCTGTGAGGTAAATTGTCTTGTTCTTTGATAAAGGCGAATCCAATATATATTTTATTGCTTTCTGCCAGTCTTCAACAAAACTTATCTCATCCAGAAAAATATATTTTTCCCCTTCAATCAACATATCAATTTTTCTGATTAATTCTATGATTTCTTCGAAATGTCTTAGAGGCTCGCAACTGAAATAGACAACTTTTCTCGGATTGATTTTCTTTTTTAAAATCAAATCATAAATCAGAAGTTTGAAATAAGTTGTTTTTCCTATCTGTCTCGGACCAAATATTAACTTGTTTGATTTATCCTCAAAATAGTAAATTAGCTTGTTTTTCTTTGATAAGGCTTCTTTTACCTTTTCATCTTCTTTGATTTTCTCTTTTGATAGCCACCAGGGGTTTTGTTCCCTTATTGTTACTTCATCCACCATAATTGATAGTTAAATATCAATATTTAAGCAATTATTGACAGTTGAATGTCAATAATTGCAGTTTTTTGGATTTGAGGCGGAAAAAAAGATTATAATCAGTAGAATGTAACTGTTTTGCAGAACTATGATTTGCAAATAAAAAGCCAAACGGTGAAGATTATTTTATTCAATATCTTTTTATTATGGAACTTAAAGATGAAATTTTGTATAATGATAAAGAGTTTAGAGACAGTATCAATAGAGGTTTAAAAGATTTGAAAGAGGGTAGGTTTAAAAGATGCGAACATTCCGGAGATGTTAAGAGATTGTTTGAGGAGTTATGAAATTTAAAGTTGATTATTTGATGAGTTTCTGAAAGAAAATCAATATATTGAGTTGTATTACTTTTATAACTGGAAATAAAATTATGGACTTTACAGGAATCTGGCATATTTATGAGATGGAAGTATGGGACGAAGATTACTTTAATATGGAAGTTCAGGCTTACATTGAAATAAAGCAGGATAATCTTGGAAAATTCCAGTTTGGTTTGGTTTCTGGGGGAATAGACGGAAAAGTTGTTGATTATGAGACTAAAAAAAGATTTGAATTTACATTTGAAGGGAATGATGAAAATGACCCTGTATGCGGTAGCGGTTGGCTTGAATTAAAAGAGAAAGATAAATTAAAGGGCGAATTCAGATTTCATCTTGGAGATGATTCTACTTTTTTGGCAAAGAGGGTAAATTAATATTTAAATTAAGTTATGAATCTTCTGGAAAAATACCAAGCCTATAGAGAGATTGGCATGAAGTTAAATCATAAGATTCTGGATTCCTGTGTTAATACTGAGATTTTAATGAAATCAGCAAAGTTGCTTGGCATTCCCCGGAAAAACGATATTATGTTATATGAAACTGAAGATGAAATGGGTGTTTTAATGGAATTTACCATGCATGAACAAATGAAAAATAACAAAAATGCAATAGAAATTTATAGAGATAAATATAGGGAACAAAACAGGATAGAGAAAACTATTCTGGATGCTATGCTACTCTCTTACACTTCTTTGTTCAGGGTTATTTCCAGTTTAGAATCAGAAAATATAGTACTCCTTTACGATGTTCTAAATAAAAAAGATAATATAAAATTAATAGATATTAATCTTAGTAAAACTGTTACTCCGGGATTGCTGTTTTTTACCCGTATTGTTCCGTTTAAGGATTTTAATATGACTTCCGGTTTCTCTTTTGTTTTTCAGAGCTATATGGAAGAATATCTTCGCAGGAGATATAAGAAAATTGGTAAAAAGGTTGAATCAGACAGGGATTCAATAAAGCGATTTGTTTCCTTTTTCAGGTTGAATAAGGAAGATGGCATGGAAGTGGATTATGAGGATGTTTCTTAGAGTGTTGGGGTATTTAAAGAAGTTATAAAAATTAAGTAGTTGTAAGTTATGAATAATCAAATAAATCTACAAATTGGACCAAGATTTGTAAAAGAAGAAATTATAGATGGACAAAGAATAAGACCTTTTCAAAGAGAAACTATAGAAGCAATAAAAAAATCTGATGCTAAAATTATAACTGTAGAAGCTCCCGTAGGGAGCGGTAAAAGTTTTATAATTAGAAATTTAATTCAGGATGATTTTTTCAAAAATAAACCGATTATTTTGACATATCCAACCAAGATTTTGATGGATGCTCAAGTAGGAGCAATGAAAAAAGAATTAGAAAAAGTTGCTGTCTGGCCAGATGATAATTTTATAGAAGATGGTAATAATATTATCAATTATTCATCAAAATCCATTATTGAATATCTTAAAAAGAAAGAAGAGAATTTTGAATTAAATAAACCAGCGTTATTGGATAAATTATTTGAACAATCTTGGATGATGAGTGAAAAAAGAATAATTGTGACCTCTCCAGATGTTTTACATATCTTAATAAATCTAAAAAGATATAAATCAAAATCCAAATCAAGAGAAATAGCAAATAAATTGCAAGGTTGTTATGTATTTTTTGATGAGTTTCATACATACACTAATTTGAAACATTTTCCTGAATTAATTGAAAATCTGTTAAAGACCATAGCAACAAAAATAATTCTTCTCTCTGCAACTCCTTATGAAAGCGAAGAATTAAAACAGATTAAAAATATTTATAAATATAAAAATATAAGTTTTTCAAATTCTATAACAAAAACAAAAGAAAATGGAAAAGAATTTAATTATCCTCTTGAAATGAGTATTGATATTTTTAGATATACCGATAGAAAACAAACTCTACGAAGAATAAGAGAATTAATACCAAAAATTGAAAAACCTGCTGCGATTATTTTTGATTCTATTTTTAGACTACAACATTTAAAAACAGAGATAAAACAAGAATTTAATAAAGAATTTGAAATTAAAGAGTGGCATGGTTTAGAGAAATCGCAAAATTTAGATTTAACTAACAAAACTATTGTTTTAGGTACTTCATCTATTGAAGTTGGAATTGATATGAATTTTAAGACACTTATTACAGAAGCGTCTATGTGGACATCAGCTATTCAGAGAATTGGTCGAGTTGGGAGAAAAAGCAATGGAAATGTAATTTTGTTTTCAAATAGTGCTGAGTTTGAACCATTAATAAATTTAAATTCTTACTCAAGAACAGAATTTGAAGAGATTTTAAAAAAAGCATTAAAAAATCCGACTGGGCAAGAAATAGGTGGTTTGATGTTTAGAGGTGATAGTTATAATTTTATATTGAAAGATGTTAAAACAAAAAAAGTTTATACTTATTCGCACAATCTATTTGCTATGTATGATATTGATATCAAGGGTTATAATGATGAATGGAAAACTTTAGATTGTTCAGAAAAGAAAGAAGAATTAAGAAGGATGAATATAAACAATGATAAAATAGAAGAATTGTTACTTCAAGATAAAATATTTCCATTTTGGGGTGCAGTTCAAGGTACATTGAAAAAAAAATATGATGAAGTAAAGATTAAATATTATAAAGAGTCTGATGAAGAAGAATTGCATATTAGTTCAAATAAAGATTATACTTTTTATGGGTGATTGAATGGAAAAAGAAGAAGTAATTAAAATCTTGGAACCACAGGTAGGCTATCTGGCAAAATCAAATGGAGAGCAATTATGGATGCATCATTTTACGGTTTGGAATATATTTAAAGAAATCTCTGAATATATACCTTATTTGAAGAAAAACAAAAACGATAAAAAATTACTTGAAATGGCATGTTTGATTCATGACCTTGAAAAAAGAAATCCAAAATATCAGGAGCTGTTTAAGAGTGGTGGTGGTAAACCAATTAAAGAAGGGCACAAACCCATATTAAC
Source organism: Candidatus Aenigmatarchaeota archaeon (assembly GCA_023134135.1). Taxonomy (GTDB): domain Archaea; phylum Aenigmatarchaeota; class Aenigmatarchaeia; order QMZS01; family QMZS01; genus QMZS01. Next base: position 34,344 of record JAGLVB010000012.1, on the reverse strand, counting down.
CGAGATTAAAAAATATGTTGAGGCTTATACCAATTATTCTTTTTCTAAAGAAGAAATAAAGGAAATTTATGATATTATTTTAACACATCACAGCATATCTGATAAAAATGTTAATGAAATAACAACAAACTCTGTAGGAGTCAAAACGAAGATTTTGAAATGGTGCGACCATCTCGCATCTATGGAAAATGTTAATTATAATTTAATCCAAGAGATTAGAGAATATTTAGGTGAATTAAAATTGGCGGATTTGACTTATTTCGAGATATCAAGATTTCCATCACCAACAACAATGCTTTTTGTTGAAGAAGGAATAAAAGTTTATAAACAAAATGGATGGACTCCTTTGATAGTATTGGATAATAGTTGTGTGTTTATTGGTAAGAATGCAAAAATGCCAGAAAAAGAAAAGATTACCAACCAGATTTTAAATAGATTTTTTGAAGAAACCATGCAACTTTATCCGGTTTATCATCCAACAAAAAACATATTAGGGGGTCTTTCTCAAATATTTCCATTTCAATTTTTAAAGTTAGAAAGAAAAAAGGAGGAAATAAAAGAGAATTTATCTAATGTTGATAAAAAAGGTAATCAGTTTTTTAGATTATTATATGATTTAGTTAATCTAAGTCAAAATAAAGAAATTCAAAATTTGAAAAAACAATATAAACTATTGAATTTTCTATCAAGTTGTTTATATACTTCAGGACATAAACGAGCAAAAGAACAATGGAATGAATATTTTAATGAAAAACCATCATCAATAAATACAGAAAAAATAAATGAATTACTTGAAAAAATACGGCTTTCTGATATATCGCCCATCAGATATTATAATACAAATATCTCCAACAAATTTTTATCAGAAATAAGGAAAGATGAACTGCTTAGTGTACTAAGTAAAATAGCTGAAGATAGTGAAGATAAAGCAAAAATTGAACAATTGAAGGGTACTATTGATAATTTAATTACTGCTGAAGAAGAGAAAGATTTTAGAGAAGTTGCACAAGAGATTTTTGAAAGATATAAAGCTTATAAAAGAACTACAAACTCAAGTAAAGGTTTGTGCGAAAGATGTGGTTGTATATTGGCTATGGATGCAAAACCTAGTTTAATGTTTAAAAAAGGTGGGGGTTATGGGTTTTCACAAATAAAAGCAAAGCCACAAGGAGCCAATGCGACATGCATTTTTTGCGCTTATGATAACATGATTTTAAGAAAAAATATGAGTGCAGATTCTTCTGCGATTTATGTCAAAATTGAATCAAAAATTCCAAATGAAATAAAACAAACAGATGAAAAAATATATAGATTTATAAAAAATCTTTGTGCGGGGATTACAAATCCAAGTTCTATAATAAAATTTGAGGAAAAGGAAGAACTTAGAGCGTTGTTGCTTCCTAAGAGAGGAATCAATCCAATTTTGATACCAATTCCTTTCATAGAAAAAGAAGGCGAATTAAAAGATAGAGAGATAATAGAAACAGAAAGAGGACTTATAATCAAAATTGAATCGAGAGTTGATTTGAAAGATTTTAGTCCAAAAGATTATAAAGTAAAATATGAACCTTTATACCATGTTTTAAATCTATTAGGTTTTAAAGTAAGTATAGGTACAGAGGAACAAATTGGTTTGTTTGGAGAAAATGTAATTACTACTGAAGAAAAATACAATGAGTCTCTTGCAGTTATTCTACTTGCCTCTACTTTATTTTATAAACAACAAAATAAGAAAAAATGGAAACAGAAAAGATTTATTTTTGCTAAAAATCTATTGGAAAAATCACCAAGTGTTGCTTTTAGGTATGCCGGTCAGGAAGACAAAGATAAATCGGGAAATCCTTGTTTAAAATTCAATAAAAAACTTATAAACTCATTTTTTGGTTTTGTATATTCTTCTAATCAAATACTATTTAAAATAAATAACTGTGTTTATATTATGAAAGATTTATTAAATGATGCAATATTTTTTGCAGAAGGAATACCAAAATTTTGTTGGACTACTGAATGGAGTAAACCACGTACTAAACATTTAATAACCAAACCCATAAGTCAAACAATGAATGAAATTTTACAAGGGAATGATTTTGAAGTATCTTTTGCTAAATTTTTGGCACAAATAAGAGAAAATATTGCTAAAGAAAAATCAGAGGTTAAGGCTGGTGCAAATACAGATATTGTAGAATTGAAAGAGTTTGTAAAGGAAGCTAAATTAAAGATAAAAAGATACTATGACTTGAAACAAGCCAATATAACACAATTTATAAGGATAAAAAACGCATTGTTGTCTGCAATTTTTGTTTTTAATCGTTATCCTAATCTTATAAATGATTTAAAAGAAAATAATAATGAAGGTGATAAAAAATGACTGAAATAAAAACTAGTGATTTGTTGGAGGAAACAACAATTTTATCAAAAGGTAGATATTTGCAATTAGTTATAAAATTGAAATTCTTAGATGATGCAATTATTCGTAGCAATGATAATGAAGAAGTTTTAACATATAAATACAAAGAATTAGGTAATAGATTCATAATTCCTTGGAGGAAAGTAAAAGCAAAATTAAGAAGACTTGTAATGGAAAAACAGAGAGGTTTTAACATAGAATCCAATTGCCATTTAAAAGACAATCTTTGTATGAGGTGTCCAAGTTGCTTCATATTTGGAGGTACTGGCGAAACAAGCAATACAAAAGCTCATTATAATATTCTAGCAAGAATTTTAGGAGAAACTTTTATTTCGATTGAAGAAACAAAAGAAATAGAACCTTATACTGCAAATGCTGTGGATGAAAAAAATTTAACGACTGGACAAGCATTAATGAATATTATTAAAGTTCCAGCAGAAACAGAATTTTTAGGAGTTATTACTATAAGAGACCCAACCCCAGAAATTGTTTCCATAGTTGTGGATAATATAAACAGATTGTCAAGACTTGGTGCAAGAACTGTTGAGTGGGGAAAAGTGAGAACTGAGATATTGGGTTGTAATTTGTCAGATAGAGAAGATTTGAATACAATTGATTTAGTAAGTAAAGGTCTTGATAAAATAAAAGGGGAATTGAATACTTTGGATTCTAAATTACCAAAAGTTGATAAGGCCTATAAGGATTTAGATAATAAATTTAAGAAAGAATTGAAAAAAGAAAAATTAATATAATGATAATATTTAAATATACAATAAAACTTTTAGACCCTTTGTTTTACTCTCGTGAAGGGTTGGCTGGAGCAATAACACCAAAATATTTACATGCTACCGCAATAAATCATGCTGTTGTTTATGCTTTAGGAAAAGAAATAAACCAACCATATATAATTTCTGAAGAAAATGGTGGTAGAAATACACCAAGATATAAAAATTCTTTTATAAAAGATTTGGGATTTTATCTCACTCCAGCAAGAATCAAAGGAAATGTAAATTATATTTCTGAAACTGTTAAAGGAGATTCAGATGGTTTTTTAGTTAGAGGTTATGGCAGTTCAACTGGAAAAGCAGAGGTATTAAAATCATCGCAACTATTTTCTATTGCACCAGAAACAGAATTTGAAGGATATATAATTGTAGACAATGAAGAAAAGAAAATAGAAAAACAATTAATTATTAGATTGGGGAGTTTTAGAGGAAAAGCAAAATTAAGAATAAATGAAAAAGGATACGAACCAAAAAAAACTGTGGATATATGTTTAGTTAATCATCCAGTTGATCCCTTAGTTTCCAATGTAATGAGGGGTGTAATGATAAATATGTTTCCATATCCGGTGATAGAAAATGCTATTTGTAAAAATTGTGTAATGATTAGAGCTAGAGGATTAAAAAAATATGTTGCCTTGCCTTGGAAAGATGTTCAAATTGATAAATTGTCTATTTCAAAAAGATTATCCGAAATAGAAGAAGGTATTATTGCTAGTAAATCAAAAAATATTACTAATCAAGAAAAAGCAAAACTTATATTATATATGTTGAGGACAATTATTTCAATTAATCTATATTTACATCAAAGTCTCACTCAAATAGAGCTAACTAAAAATCTAAAAAAGGTAAAATATTATGATTGCTTGCGTTTAGTTAGTAAAGGTGTTAAAAAAGATTTGACTGAAACAGCAATTTCATCAGTTATTTTAAAAATAAAAAAGGTGTTAATAAATGTCAAAGAAGAAATCGGTGAAGAAAGCAAAAAGTCTATTAGAAAATGCAGAGATGCACAAACTTATATATTCTGAAGATAATCCTGAAGCAGAATTATATCACGAAGAAGCCACGAGTATAATAAAAAAAGCAAATTTAAATGAAGAATATGTTAGGAAAGAATCTGAAATTGGTACAAAGAAAAAGTTTTGTAAGAGAATAGAAAATATTATAAAAGGAAAAAAGAAATTAAGTAATCGTCAAGATCTATTATTTTATAAATTGATGAGATTCTTGAACGAATCAAAGAATTATAAACAGATCTTACATCATTTTAATAATGAAAATGAAGCTCGGATAAAAGAGATACTGGATTGTATAAAATTTTGTAAATATCTCTTTATAAATGATAATATGTTTTGTTTAACTTCAGAAGGCAAGAAAATGTTAGTTTTATTAGAACAAAAGTAAAGAAAAAGGAAACCTTTATATATATAAGTTTCCTAAAAGTTAATTATGTCTTTAAAGGAAATTAAGATATTGTTATATCTTTTGATGCATGGTAGAAAAACACAAAAAGAAATTAGAGAGTTATTCAAATATTCAAAATCATACATATCTAAACTTTTAGGAAGATTAGAGCACAAAGGATTTATAAAACGAGTTAAGGAGAATAAAAAATATATTGTTGATTATAATTTAGATAATCTTCTGGTGAGTAAATTTAATGAATTGTTGTTATTATCTATCAATCGAACAGAGTTTATTGATATTTTTATGAAAAAACGTGTTATCAAAGTTCTTTCTTGTTTTAAACCAGATATAGTAATAACTTTGGAAGTAATAGCTGTGAAATTAAAATATTCGAAACCTATTATAATAGACGCATTAAAAGAGCTTGAAAAACAAAAAATTGTAGCTAGAATTTCACAGAAACCTGTAGAATATAAGCTAAATGAGAGCAAGATTAATAATTTATTACAGGAAATTTCAGCACAACTTGTTTCTTTTGAAAAAATTGATTTGATGAAATACCTTTTAAATGAAAAGTCTGTTAGAATTATAATACAATATGGTTCTAGCATCACCCCAGAATATGATAAATATAGTGATACTGATATATTTGTGGTGGTTGATATACCACAAGATAAAAAAAGAATAGAAGAAATAGTAGATAAGAGCCCTTATTCAAAATTACATCTTAATATTTTATCAAAATTAGGTTTTAGCCAAAAAATTAAAAAAGAGCCTTATTTTGTGAAATTAATAAAAGAAGGTAAGATATTGAAAGGAAGAGATATTGTGGAAGAATTATGGGTGGATGTATAATGTTCTTAGATGAATTATTGTTATAAGTCTTTCAAATTTAAAAAATCAGTCTCAAGAGGATTTGGAACAATTTCAAGAATTTAGCCAATTCCACTGCAACGGAACTTATTCCCTGTTTTAATTCCACTGCAACGGAATCCTTTTTATATATAAATACTAACTAAATAATGGACAAAACAGAATTTATAAAGGAGATTGCAAGAAGCAATCCCTGGTGGCAGACCGGAAAAGTTGATTTAGACAAAAACCTCATAGAAAGAGATATTTATAAAGAAATTAAGGAAACCCTGAAAAAACAGGAAATATGCGCAATTACAGGTTTGAGACAGGTCGGCAAGACAACGATTATGATGCAATCCATAGACAACCTGATAAAAAAAGGCGTTAATCCAAAAAGGATTTTCTATTTCTCATTTGATGACCCTTATGTATACAAAGAGGAAAGAATTATAAACTATCTTATTGATATTTATCTGGAAACCCAACTGGAAGAATCCCTGACAGAACTAAAAAACACAGTTTACATATTTTTTGATGAAACCCAGCATATTGAAAACTGGAGCAGCCAGATAAAAAATTTCTATGATAAAACAAAAAAACTAAAATTTGTAATATCCGGTTCTTCAAGTATGTATCTCCTGAAAGGAGCGGGAGAAAGTTTAGTTGGAAGAATATCCATAAAAAAACTCCACCCTTTCTCATTCCATGAATTTTTGAAATACAACAAGATAAATATTGATTCCCCTGAATTAAATATTTCAGATTTAAACAAAAGTTCCAAAAAACTAAATAATGTTTTAATTAACTCTGAAAAACTAAAAATATATTTCAACAAATATTTCAAATTCGGGGGTTTTGCGGGAACTTACGAAGATGAAAAACACCTAAAAGAAAAACTAAAAACAATAACTTATCTGACTTTTTACAGGGATATTGTGAATTTATTTGAAGTAAAAAGAATTGATGTGCTGGAATCCCTGTTTGTTTATTTTGTGAAGAACACCAGCAATATAATTAATTTTGATAATCTCACAAAATTATATGGCATTAAACATGAAACTCTTAAAACTTATATTTCTTATCTGAATACCAGCTACCTGATTAAGAAATCTTACGCTTTTTCAGATTCCAAACAAATTAAAAAGAATCCAAAAATATACATTGCGGATATTTCATTCGAAGCCCTGCATCCTATTGATGTTGGATTTAAAGCTGAGACTCTTGTATACAACCACCTGAACAGATATTTCAATCTGTCTTACTGGAGAAATAAAAAAGATCAGGAGATTGATGTTATTGTAAATAATGAAAAAATTGTGCCTGTTGAGGTAAAATACAAAAGCAGAATTCAAAATAAAGAACTGGAAAATATTAGGACTTTCATGAAAGAATATAATTGCGATTTTGGAATAATAGTTACAAGAGATATTTTTGAGTTTAAAAACAATCTGTATTTCATACCTGTATGGTTATTTTTGTTAATTAAATTTTAATATGCTGGTCTGGGTAATCTATGATATTTCTGAGGATAGAATCAGAAATAATATTGCGAAATTCTGCAAAAACTATGGATTATACAGGGTGCAGATGAGCGCTTTTCTTGGAGACATAAACAAAAACGAGATAGACGAATTGGGTTTGAGATGCGAAGAACTAATAGAAGACGAAGATTCTGTGTATATTTTCCCGATGTGCGAAGAGGACTTCAAAAAAGCAAAATTAATAGGGAAATCCTTTGATAGGGAACTTGTTAGTGATAAGATACTTACCAAGTTTATTTAATGGGGGATGCCTTTATAAATGTTTCGGATGTTATTGAATATTTATTCTGCCCCAGATTTGTATATTTTATCTATTGTCTTGGGATTCCGCAGCATGAGGAGAAAAGATATAAAGTTCTGAAAGGAAGAGAAATACATGAAGTAAAAGAGAAATTCAATAAGAATTACCTGAGGAAAAAATTAAACTGTATAAGGAAAGAGGATGAGGTTTACTTGTCTTCTGAAAAATATCATATCAAAGGAGAAGTTGATCAGGCATTGTTTCTTGAAGATGGCACAGCCGCCCCATTTGATTTCAAATTTGCGGAATTTAAGAAAACAACTTACAAAACTCACAAATTCCAGTCAATTTTGTACGGTCTGATGATGAGGGAAGTTTATAATATTGGAGTTAACAGAGGTTTTGTGTGTTATATTAGAAGTAATAATAAGGTAGAAGAGATTAAATTTAAAGAAAAAGACTTTGAGAGAGCAATTGAAATTATAAATGAAGTTTTAAATATTGTTCAAAAAGGTTTATATCCTAAAAAAACAAGTTATAAGATGAGGTGTGTTGATTGTTGTTACAGGCGGATTTGCGTCTAATTTGCATGTCTTTATAAAGAAAATGATAAAAACTATATATGAGGAAATTGGCGAATTAAAATCGCCCGAAACAGCAAGAAAAGGAAGTTTCAGGTGCTGTTTTAGAAATAGGTCCAGTAAAATAAGGATTGAAATATATGAGGGTTGAATATTATGAATGAACAATTTAAGTTTTAGAAATAGGTCCAGTAAAATAAGGATTGAAATCTGTATTAGAGAAGCAGGAGTGGAGAGGGAATTAAAGTTTTAGAAATAGGTCCAGTAAAATAAGGATTGAAATATCAAAGTTGGGATTATAGACAGGAAATACTTTTTTGTTTTAGAAATAGGTCCAGTAAAATAAGGATTGAAATTTGTATCAATACAACATCTTTCATCACTTTCCATATGTTTTAGAAATAGGTCCAGTAAAATAAGGATTGAAATACTACTATTGAACCTGTTCTTACATCAATAGAACCTGTTTTAGAAATAGGTCCAGTAAAATAAGGATTGAAATTTTGTTTAATTTTTATTCTTATATATAGTCAATAGGTTTTAGAAATAGGTCCAGTAAAATAAGGATTGAAATATGTGTATTGCTTGCTTCTCTGCTCTTACGTGCATGTTTTAGAAATAGGTCCAGTAAAATAAGGATTGAAATTTGGTTGAAAAAGCGGGAACATATGATATAAATCTGTTTTAGAAATAGGTCCAGTAAAATAAGGATTGAAATAGGATAATACGAAAGTGTATTCGTACGCTGAGTTGTTTTAGAAATAGGTCCAGTAAAATAAGGATTGAAATAATAAAGCTGAAGAGGTTTTGGATAAAACCCAAATGTTTTAGAAATAGGTCCAGTAAAATAAGGATTGAAATATTATTGAATATCTTGAAGAGCTAAGACAAAATATAGTTTTAGAAATAGGTCCAGTAAAATAAGGATTGAAACAGAACTGAAGAGGAAATTAGAAATGCAATTAAAGAAAGTTTTAGAAATAGGTCCAGTAAAATAAGGATTGAAACACGACCATTCAAGCGAAAAACAAAGCGAGAGAGCGAGTTTTAGAAATAGGTCCAGTAAAATAAGGATTGAAACTAAATTTCTCTTGTTGGTCCGGGTATTGTAATCCTGTTTTAGAAATAGGTCCAGTAAAATAAGGATTGAAACTTTGATATTACTAACAAAGTGGTTATTGAACTTGAAAGTTTTAGAAATAGGTCCAGTAAAATAAGGATTGAAACACCTTTTCTTCCTCTTTTGGTTTTTTTGGTTCTTCGTTTTAGAAATAGGTCCAGTAAAATAAGGATTGAAACTTTGTTCTACTATTTCCATACAATCAGGTTCTGAAGTTTTAGAAATAGGTCCAGTAAAATAAGGATTGAAACTTAATTCTTTTGCACAATCTAAACAAATTAAGTTATGTTTTAGAAATAGGTCCAGTAAAATAAGGATTGAAACCCACAATTAAGACATTTCTTTTTGATTCTTTTAGGGTTTTAGAAATAGGTCCAGTAAAATAAGGATTGAAACTGAAATATAAGATAGCAAAGTTTGGAAGAGGTCTTGTTTTAGAAATAGGTCCAGTAAAATAAGGATTGAAACAATAATACTCCTTTGTATATATGTTCTCTCAATTCTGTTTTAGAAATAGGTCCAGTAAAATAAGGATTGAAACAGTCCAGAGTGGGAAGACATTTAAATAAAGAGTTTAGTTTTAGAAATAGGTCCAGTAAAATAAGGATTGAAACTTATCTTTTATGAATTATCTCAACACTAAAGAAAGAGTTTTAGAAATAGGTCCAGTAAAATAAGGATTGAAACACTAAAAGGATGGTTATTCTGCCGGAATGAATTACTTGTTTTAGAAATAGGTCCAGTAAAATAAGGATTGAAACTTGTGAATTAAGTCGGTTCCTATTAAGTCAAGAAAGTTTTAGAAATAGGTCCAGTAAAATAAGGATTGAAACAATAAAATATGAGAGGTATAAAGGGTTGGGAAAAAAGTTTTAGAAATAGGTCCAGTAAAATAAGGATTGAAACATTAAAGGTTCTGATTTTGTGGCAAAGAAAAGAAATGTTTTAGAAATAGGTCCAGTAAAATAAGGATTGAAACTTACTTTGAGTATTTCCTCTCTTCTTTTGCTTTTGGGTTTTAGAAATAGGTCCAGTAAAATAAGGATTGAAACTCATAAGAAATCCCATAAATCTGCCGAGCAGGTGTTAGAATAAAGTATTTAAATTATAATATTTTACAATTTTATGTATGATCCAAAAAAAGCGCATTATCTCGTTGTAACCGGAATCATTGTAAAAAACGGGAAATTTTTGATTACAAAAAGAGCGCCGACTGAAAAAGCATTTCCAAACCAGTGGACTGTTCCGGGAGGAAAATTAGAACTGGATGATTACATAAAAAGACCAAAAGACACTTCTGCTCATTGGTATAATATTTTTGAAGATGTATTAAAAAGAGAAGTTATGGAAGAGGTTGGGTTAACTCTAAAAAATATTCGTTATTTAACAAGTCTCTCTTATATACGTTCGGATAATATACCAACAATAATTGTTAGCCTTTTTGCTGACCATCACGAAGGCAATATTAAACTTTGTCCGGCCCTCACAGAACATACTTGGGTAACTATTGAAGAAGCGAAAAATTATGATTTAATTGAAGGAATTTATGAAGAATTGGAGATGCTTGATAGACTTCTAAAAGGAGAAGAAATTGGCGTTTGGCAAAAGAAATGATAAAAATGCTTTTTTAATCTTAAGGCAATATTATATATAAATCATCTACAACAACCCAAACAATTTCCCAATAAAGAAAACATAGAATATCAAAAGCAACCACCCTTCCCATTTTGTAATCTCTTTATCCTGTGTTATGAAGAAATACATTATTGTTGCTATTAACATCATAGGCAGACCAAATGACAGTATGCTTTTGGGAATAATCAAAGTTCCAATTAAAGCCGGAATCCCCATTACAGCAAAGGTATTGAATATATTTGACCCAAGTATATTGCCTATTGCCATCTCAGGTTTTCCTTTTCTCGCCGCGCTAACAGTAACCATGAGTTCAGGAAGAGAGGTTCCAAGAGCCACAGCGCTTATTGCAATTAGTTCTTTACCTATACCGAGAAGTTCTGACAATTTAATAACAGATTCAATTATATAGTTTGCCCCAAGATAAATAAAAACAGAACTTACAATAAGAATTAACACGGTTTTATTATCCAGTTTACTTTTTTTGGGTTTGGGTTTCATTTCTTTTTTCATCTCTGGGCTTTCATGAGTTTGTCCGGTGTTGATTGTGTAGTGCACAAAGATAATTAAGCAGGCAAGGCATAATAGCGCTTCAGAGGAGGTGAAAATTCCGTCCCAGATAGTTACCGCGAGTAAAAATGAGGAACCAACAAGAAAAGGCAAATCAACATGAATTAGTTCATAACCGATTTTAATTGTTTTTTTAGAGAATATTGCCGCAAGTCCCAAAACAAGAAATATATTGCAGATATTTGAACCAATCACATTCCCGATAACTATTTCAGAAGAATTCATTCATACAGCAATAATGGACGAAATCAGTTCAGGAAGCGAAGTCCCAATTGCAACAATTGTGACCCCAACAATAAAAGCCGATATCCCAAAATGAATTCCTATTTTTTCGGTAGAGTCAGTAAAATAATCAGAGGATTTAATTAAAATCAATAAACTTATTATAAAAAACCCCATCCAGAAAAGGATCATCTTAAGGGAACCCTGAAATTAAATTAACGCAGATTATTAAATATTTCATAATTTAAAGAACAAATAAATAACAAAACTGAATTTATTCAGATTTCCAGAGTCCGTGAACATTGCATAATGCTTTTGCTGTGATTCCTTCTGTGTCCGGAAGGCAGAAACTAACTTCTGGTTTTTCCCCGGGATTAAGTCTTCTTCCAGTCAATACTTTGCCATCCTTCACCAATTGGATTAAACAGATGTAATGGTTTTCTTCCATTGGATGGGGGATAGAACCGACCTTTACATTCACACCCCCATCATAAATTTCCACAATAGGAACATGTTTTTCATTGCCTTCTGCATCCATAGTGTTTTCTTCAAGAAGTTTCATTGCCTGACCGCAACATATTAATTCTCCAACTCCTGAATCAATAACTGAAACAACGTTGCCGCAGATTTCGCATTTATATATTTCATTTATTTTTGTCATAGTCTTACCAATAATAATATTCAATTTTAGATATATTAAAAAATAAAATCAGTAATTTTCGCATTTAACTTCAAAATAATTCTTTGGATGGTCGCATGAAGGACATTTTTCAATAGCTTCTTCTCCTTCGTGAACATATCCGCATTTCCTGCAAACCCAGTAAACTTTATTTTCTTTTTTGAATACTGAATTACCTTCAATTTCTTTCAGCAATTTGAGGTATCTTTCCTCGTGATGTTCTTCTGCTTTTGCAATTGCTCTAAGTCTTGCGGCAATTTCAAGAAGTCCTTCTTCTTCAGCAGTTTTTGCGAATTCAGGGTACATTTGAGTGTGTTCAAAGTTCTCCCCCGCAATCGCAGCCTTCAGGTTTTCTACTGTGTTTCCAAGAGTTGTTGGAGTCCCTGCATCAACTTTTATTTCACCTTCATTGTTTTTATTTAGTTCTCCAATCATTCTGAACAACCATTTTGCGTGTTCTCTTTCATTATCCGCTGAAACCAAAAAAATTTCTGAAATCTGTTCAAATCCCTCTTTCTTTGCAATCTTTGCGTATATTGTATATCTATTCCTTGCCTGACTTTCCCCAATAAATGCTTTAGTCAGATTTTCAATTGTTGTCATAATTGTTTACCAAATTATTATTTAAATTCACAATTCTCTGACGAGATAATTAAGTAAATTTAACTTTCCTTTTCTTGTATTTAGTGTGCAATAATTTCTTTGACATTTTCCCAAGAGGTTTTCCCAAAAATTCTGAGTAAAGTTCTTGAACTGCCGGATTTTTGTTTGACATTCTTAGTTCCATACTTTTATCCTGCCTGTAAATCGCTTCCATCCTTTTCCTGCGGATTTCATTTGTGGTTGGTCTTGGCTGTCCTCCACCTCCAATGCATCCTCCTGGACATGCCATCATTTCTATAAAATGATAATTTTTCCATCTTCCACTTTCAATAAATTCTCTTATATTTCCAAGCCCATGCACCACTGCAACTTTTATTGTCTGATTGCCAATTTTTACATCAGATTCTTTTATACCTTCAAGTCCTCTTACTTGAATGAAATCCAATTTTTGCAATATTTTTCCTGTGAGAATTTCATAAGCAACTCTGAGTGCGGCTTCCATTACCCCCCCAGTCACTCCAAATATTGCACCCCCACCAGAAGAAATTCCAAGAGGTTCATCAAATTCTTCATCTTTTAGTTTGGTGAAATTAATATTTTTTGTTTTAATCATCCTCCCAATTTCTCTGGTTGTTAACACAACATCAACATCATTGCATCCCGCGGTTTTCAGTTCAGGTCTATTTGCCTCGAATTTCTTTGCAATGCAGGGCATTATTGAAACAACCATAAGATCTTCTGGTTTCACCCCAATTTTCTGAGCATAATAGGTTTTTGCAATAGCTCCAACCATCTGGTGGGGTGATTTGCAACTTGAAATATTTTTAAGCAAAAACGGATAAGTTTGTTCAGCAAATTTAATCCATGCGGGACAGCAGGAGGTAATCAACGGAAGGTTTTTTTTGCTTTTCATTCTCTCAATAAACTCGCTCGCTTCTTCCATAATTGTTAAATCCGCACCGAAGTCAGTGTCAAAGACTTTATCAAAACCAATTTTTCTCAAAGCAGTCACCATTTTTCCTGTAACTAAAGTGCCTGGTTTCATTCCAAACATTTCTCCGAGGGAGGCTCTGACCGCAGGAGCGGTTTGCGCAATAACAAATTTCTTCTTGTTTATAAGTTTATCCATTTCTTCCATCATAGTTTTCACAGCTTTTTTATTGTATGCTTTTTCTCTTATGGCGTTGCTTGGGCAATACAAAGCGCATTGTCCGCAGAAAGTGCATGGAGTATCTTTTACGGATAGATCATAAGGAATGGTTATACGGGAAGATACTCCGCGGCCAGCAAATTCAATATTATTTATTTTCTGCACAACTCCGCATACCTGCACGCATCTCCCGCATAATAAACATTTCATATTATCTTTTTCCATCGGAGATTTAATTTCTTTGATTGTTTTTTCAAATATTGATTTTTTTATCCCAAGTTCTTTTGCGACAACAGAGAATTCAAGTTCTTTTTCTCCTGAATAATTGCTGCATAAAAGTTCTATATTTAATTTTCTTGCGTCCGCAACTCTTTTTGTGTTTGTAATAATTTCCATTTTATCTTTGATTTTTGTATCGCATGAGGTTACTAATTTGCCATGAACTTCAACAAGACAAACCCTGCACCTTCCCTGAGGTTTCAAATCCGGGTGATAACATAAAGTTGGGATGTGAATTTTATTTCTCTCCGCAACTTTTAAAATTGTTTCTCCTTCTTCTGCTAAGACCCATTTTCCATTTAGTTTTATTTTCATACTTTGAATTCCTTTTTAAAATATTTTAATGCGCATTTTAAATGAGTTGTTGATGCAACCCCGAGGGCGCAGTAAGATGTGTCGCTGATGTGGTATGCGAGTTGTTCAAGAAGTTTAACATCATCTTTTTTTGCTTTGTTATTTTCAATTTTTTCAAGGAGTTCAACAACCCTGAAGTTTCCTTCCCTGCAGGGGGTGCAGTATCCGCAACTTTCGTGCACAAAGAATTCGCTTAAGGTTCTTGAGATATCCACAATATCTCTGTTTTCCCCAACAATTATCAGACCTCTTGCTCCGAGGAAACCCCCTTTTTCTGAAATTAATTCATTATCAACCCGCAGATTTTTGAATTTTTGGTAAGGGATGCATCCCCCAGAACCACCGAAATAAACTGCTTTTGGTTCGTTTTTTGGTTTTCCCAGAGATACAATATGTTTTAATGGCATTCCAAGTTCAATCTCATAAATTCCCGGTTCATTTAAATCTCCTGACAGGGAAAATAACTGCAGATTATTGTCCCAGTTCCCAAGAATAATCAACGGGATATTCGCGAGAGTCTCAACATTATTTATGCAGGTTGGTTTTCCATACAATCCTGATTGGGATGGGTAGGGAGGTTTTTTCCTGACTAAAGGTCTGTTTCCCTCAATAGATTCAAGGATGGCTGTTTCTTCTCCGCAGAGATAAGAACCTGCTCCAAGAACAATTTTTATTTTCAGTTTTATTTTCTTCAGGTGTTTTTCAGATTGTTTTATTAATTTTTCAAGTTTTGGTTTAAGGTGAAAATATTCTCCCCTAAGATAAATAATCGCTGAATGAATGTCCATTGCATAGGATGCAATTGCAATGCCTTCAATTAACAGAGAAGGATTATTTTCCATTATAAATTTATCTTTGAAGGTCCCGGGTTCGCTTTCATCAGCATTACAAATAAGATATCTTGTTCCTTTTCCCATAAGTTCCCACTTCAATCCTGTGAAGAAATTGGAACCGCTCCTCCCTTTCAACCCTGATTTTTTAACAACGTTGATAATCTCAATTCTCTTCATTTTTCTGGTTTTTTCAAACCCTTCCCAATTTGATTTTCTTAAGATTTGCATATTACTTTAATTCCCGCAATATTTTGCGGACTTTGGTTTTATCAAGTTTTACATAAGGTTTATTATTAATTAGCATTGCGGGCGCGGAATCGCATTGTCCAATGCAGGATGTGAGTTCAAGACTGAATTTTCCGTCTTTGGTTGTTTCCCCAAGATTAATTTTTAATTCTTTTTTCAGCATTTCCAGAATAGTTTCAGATCCATTAAGATTGCATGACAAATTATTGCATACGCGAATAATATATTTTCCTTTTTTTGCGGTTGGAATAAGAGAATAGAAACTTGCGGTTGTGTATAATTTTGCAAGTGGAATATCAAGTTTTTTGCTTAGATAATTAAGTTTTTCAAAGGGAAGATATTTTTTTGATTTTACTATTTCTTCAAATAAAGTTATCAGTTCGCATTCCCCTTTTTTGTATTGTAAGATTAAAGAATCCAGTTTCTTCATAATATATAGAGAAGTCAAATAAAATACAACCTCTGGATGCTCACTTATAAAAAATCCCGGTGATTTTATAGGTTTATAAAAAATTATGTTTACCTCAATTTATGGGATGCGGGGTATCAGCAGCTATAAATTTAAATAGAGAACCGGATTTGGATATATTTAAGTCAATTAATTATATTTTGGAAGAATCAAAAAACCGGGGACAGCAGGCATCAGGGGGAACTTTATATAGGGAAGGTGAATTAATCAGGCATAAGGGCAAAGGATTGCCTCATGAAGTGTTTACCCAAGAGTTCAGGGATTCGCATGATTTAAGAGGGGAAGTTGGAATAGGTCATGTCAGATATGCCACAGAGGGTGGAGATAATCTGGATAATGCTCATCCAGTCAGGGTTAAGATGGATAATTGCACCCTTGATTTTGCAATGAATGGGGAAATTTCAGACCATTTAAGATGGAGAGAAAACCTGGAAGAAAAAGGAATAAATTTTGATAAATCCACAAATGATGCTTCCACTTTTGCGGGCTTAATTCTTGATAATTATCTGGAAAATCCTGATTTGCTGAAATCATTAAGTTCGGTTTATGACGAGGTTTTTGATTATGGGGGTTTCACTGCAGTGGGTCTTCTTTCAGATGATAATAAAGACAAAAATTATTTTTTCTATGAAAGGGATGGATTGAGACCTTTCTACAAAGGAAAATTCAGGGATTCTTTGGTTTTTGCTTCTGAAGATTCTCCTCTTTATAAACTTAGTGCAACAGATATTCGGGAAGTGGAATCAGGAATAATTGGGGTTTATGATATTGATTCCGGCGAGTTTGAAACTGCGCAGAAAAAAAGAGTAAAACCCCTTTGTTTTTTTGAAATTATCTATGAGATGAGACCTGATTCAACAGTAAATGGCAGGTCTGTTATTGAATACAGATATCAATTGGGAAAGCAATTAAGAGAAGAACACCCCCCGGAAACCTGCAGTAAAGTAACATGGGTTCCGCGTTCAGGACAAAATTATGCAAGAGGCTATTCTAAAGATGTTCAGGAGATATTAATAAAAGATCCTTCTGCTAAATATGCAAGAACTTTCATGGTTAGTCAGGATTCTTCAGAGAGATTGCAGAAAGCAAGAACAAGTTTTCTTGTTGTGAGGGATAGGGTGGAAGGAAATAATATTGTTACTGTTGATGATTCAATTGTGAGGTATAACAATACGCCAGTTGTTGTAAATTTGCTCAGGGAATATGGAGCCCATAAAGTTTATACAATGATTGGGTGTCCCCCAATAATAGGACCCTGTCATGCAGGAATAGATACTCATCCCGAAGAATTAATCACAAATGTTCTTGGTTTGGATCCAATGGAAATTGCAGGAGACCATACTGAACTTGAAAAAGAATTAGAAAATTATGTTCACCCTAAATTAGGCGAGGTAAGAATTGATGGGGTTGGTTATTTGTCTGTTGATGCTCTGAAAAATGTTTGCGGTGATAAATGTTATGGGTGCGTGGAAGGAATTTATCCTTATAAATTTAAAGATATGGATAAAACTCTTTTTAGGTTTGAACCAGTTTGATTTGATTGCAATACTTATTCAATAAACTCTGTTTATATCCATAGTTCTTCAATAAAATTTAAACCTGTCTAATTATTTTTCCAAATCTCCAATAATTTTTTTCATCCTCAAACTATCCTGTTCAATCAAGGGACTTTCGCAGATAATAATTATATTTTTATCTTTCCCCCCAAAATCTTTGTTAAGCAGTTCTTTGCCAAGTTCTTTAAAATCCGGCTGGTTGGTAGAAATCGCAAGATGTCTTTTTTCTCCTTTATCTGTGAATTCGATCCCCGAAAAATGGGTGTGAATTTCTTTGAATTTTTTCACTTTTTCAAGAACCTCAGAATAATTAATTTCCCCGCCCTGCCTCGCAAAGATATGCGCGAAGTCAATTACAGGTCTGCAACCTTTAACTTCATCGCAAATTTTCAGGATTTCATCAAGGGTTCCGAACTGCGATTTTTTCCCTGTTGTTTCCAGACCAAGAAAAACATCCCATTTGTTTTTGTTTATTTCTTCCATTAATTCTTCGCACCCTTTTTTTACAAATTCATAAGCTTCTTCTTTTGAAAGTTTTCCGTAATATCCAGGATGAAACACAATATATTTTGCTCTAGCATAATGACCAATTTCGCAGGAACTTAAAATTCTTTTTTTGCTGTCTTCGACTTTTTCCGGGTTGCAAAGATTTACGAAATAGGAAGCGTGGATAGACAGTTTGATTCCGAGATTTTTTGCAATCTTCCCAACTTCAATTGCACTATCTTTTTTCAGATAAACATTTCTCACAAATTCAAGTTCCATGGCATCAAGACCAATTTTTTTAACATCCTGAATTCCCTGCAAAGTATCCCCTTCTGTAATTGAAGGTATTCCCGCAGTGCCAATGTAAATCATAATATAAATAGAGGATTATTACCTTTATTCTGCTAATTTACCTTATATTGCCAGTATTATTACTTATAAATAGTATCTGTGCTTATATAAAGATTTTTTAAATAGATAAATGGAAGGAGATGTGCATTTGCTGGTAAAAAGATCTTGTTTGGATTCTGAGGATAAAAACTATAAGTTAATTTATCCTTTGGGGGCTTATATTTCAAAGGAATCAGCAGACGGAGAAAAAATTGAGATAGAAAAAAGATTTGAAATTGAACATGTAAATAGTAATGGTTCAACACCTGATTTAAAATATGAGGTGCTAACAGTCAAAGGTGACAATTCGCTTGCGAATTATATAGAACAGGTGTATTTGTTAGCAAAGAAATATTGTATACGAGATCCAGAAACAGGAAAATGCATGGATGATGAATTTCAAGGGGTGCAATATATAAGCGGTCATGGTTCAAAAGAATCAGCAATTCTGAAAAAAATTGAATTGGAGGAAAGACTAAGGCAGGAATTTAGTGGTAGTTATGAGCTTCAATCAAATATAAGATATGAGGTAATCCCTATAAGTGTTAAAGGATAAAACCGATTTCTTTTTTTATAATTAATCTTATTTTTTGAATAATCCTTTTAAATAACTTCTCCGATATATTTGAGATTCTAATAAGTTTAGGTAATTATTCATAGCTCTTAGACCATACAATGCTTCTTCTTGTCTGAATGTTTTTAAATAAGATTCTGCTTCAGTCATAATAAAAACAATAGATAATTGAACTACCTCTTGCTTCTCTGTTTGTGGGCTCTTGGACCTCTTTTACTGCACGATGGTTTGTGAGGTTCTGTTCTTCTGATGTCCTGAATTAAAAGATTCCTGTCGTAGGCAATTAATTTCTTTTTCAAAGACTCACCTTTTAATTTTACCAAGGCTTTTGCAATTCCCTGGGCAATTGCTTCTGCTTGCCCCATCACTCCGCCGCCTTTAACATTGACTTTGATGTTGTAATTATCTTCTTCCGCAATGATGAGAGGTTCTGAAATTTTTAACTGAGCAACTTTTGGAAACTCTTCAATGGATTTATTGTTGATTGTTATTTTTTTATCTCCCTGAGTTAAACTTACTCTTGCAATTGCTCTCTTTCTTTTCCCAACATAGATATTGTTCACTAATTTCTTTTTTTTGACAGATTTTGATTTGACTGGTTTTTTATCTGTGTCAACAACAAGAAGTCTTCTCTCTAATTTTTCGCCAACTACTTTTTCTTTAATTTTATTAACTGTTTTTTTAGTTTCTTTTTTGACCTTACTTACTTTTTCTTTATTGATTTTATTCACTGTTTCTTTAACTTCAGTTTTAACCGCATTTATTTTTCCTTCATTCATTTTATACCACCGAGATATTCGCTTACTTCATAAATAAAAACAAAATTGCAATTTAATTTGTCTGCCTGTTTTCCGATTTTCACCATTTTTTTGTCTTTGTATTCTTCAGGCACCCCGGAAAATACTTTGATTCTTTTGAGAGCCTGTTTTCCATAAGCTTTTTTGTAAGGCAACATAGTTCTGATAGCTCTTTTAACAATCATATCGGATTTTGATGGGAAGAAAGGTCCGTGAATAGGGCATCCTCTCTGCCTTCTTTCAAGATATCTCTTGAAAATTACTTCTTTGTTCCCGGAAATAACTATTTTTTCAGCATTTAGAATTATAAATTCTTCTCCCTTTAAGGATTTTTTTGCAACTTCTGTTGCCAATCTTCCAAGGATACTATCCTGCGCATCTATGACCTCCATTCTTTATTATCTAAAAAACTTAAAATATAGATTTACTATAAGTTTTTATGAAAAAAGACATTATTGTGGTTCCGAATTCAAAAAAGGAGCAGATTCTGGATGAGGAGCCAATGAGAGTCAAAATCAAAGAGAAACCCGAGGATAATAAGGCAAATCTGGGTGTTGAGAGAATACTTTCAAAATATTTTGGCAAGAAGGTGAGAATTGTTAAAGGGTTTAAGAGTAAGAGGAAAGTTGTTGAGATAGATTAAAATATTATTTTATATATTTGGTTTGTTGTAAGGCTTCTGTGAATTTAGGGAGCGTTATTACTTCAAAAACTTTTATAATTTGCTGGTTAATTAGAGTTTTGTTATCTATAAAACTAGTTTTATTAAAATAGAATATATAAATTCCTTCTTCGTCTAATATATAGGTTAATGTCAGGTTATCTTTTAAGCGGATAGATTGAATTTCATTAAGTACCGCTCCATTTACTTTAAGAATAAGTGAAATATTTGTGAGGTAATCGCATAAATGATTTTGACAATCCCAATCAATCGAAATATTGATAGAATCTCCAATTACACCAATATTGTCATTTGTTCCGTAATCACGTAATCCAGAGATATTGGAATTAACATTAAATTCAGGGTTTCTAATAATATGCATTCCGGTCATATTAAAGAAATATAAAACCACGATTAAGCTCAATATGGAAATTAAAATTATTAATATAATCTGTAAATAATTATAAATTCCTTTCATAATCTATTTATAACATTTTGAACCTAAGATGTTGGTTTTAATAAAAAACCCCGGAGAGGCTTTTTGTGATTAAGAAAAGAACTTCGCAAACAGGAGCAAATGGAGTGTCTGCGCCAATAAACCTGCAAAGAGAAGTTCCTGAAACTAACAGGAGAGCAAATATTACACCTATCATCAGGATTATCATGAGTCCCTGAGAGAGATTTATATTTCTCATATATTAGACTTATTTTTGATTATATAACTATTTGATTCAAAGAATCGGATTATTCTCAAATACCCCGTCACTCTGTGGCGGGGATTGAAATTCACTAAAAACAAAATATTAATGGTTAAGAAAGCGAATCACTGTGGATATAATAGAGAAGTGGAGTAAATATTTTAACTAATTTTTAAATACCCCGTCACTCTGTGGCGGGGAACTTTATTTTGAGAATATGGATTTTCAGTCCAAAAAATAAAATTATTTTAGTACTATTAACATATAATTCAAAAAGTGTATTAGTTATGGAAAGTAGCATAAATATAACTGAAACTGTAATTATTTTATAGTGTAAAATATATATTAGAAGACCGAAGTCTTTATATACTTTAAAGTTATATAATTAAATGCTTTTCTAACTGAAAAGTGGTGTAAATATGTTAAAGGTAGAAAATATTGGTAAAGACGAAAAAGACAAAAACGGCGAGTTTGCTTTATCTGAATTGAACAGAATGTCTTCTGCATTGTGTTTGCCTGAGGAACTAAAGGAGAAAATAGGTGTAATGTACCAGAGAGCTGTTGAGAAAGGACTTGTAAAAGGAAGGCGTGTTGAGACTGTACTTGGCACCTTAATTTATGCTTTGTCCAGAGAGCATGGTTCTCCAAGACTAATGTCAGAAATCTGCGATATCGCGGGAGTTGACAAAAGAGAATTCGGGAGAAACTATAGGTATGTAGCATCAAAACTAAACATAAGAGTAATTCCTTCAACAGCAATAGCTTATGTTCCAAGGTGCGCAACTTTGTTAAAAATGGATGACAAAGTGCAGACCAGAGCAAACAAATATTTGAAAGCATTGAGAGCAAACAGAGGATTTTCAGGAAAAGGTCCTATTGGATTGGCAGCAGCAACATTGTACATAGCAGCAATAATGAACAACAACACAGTTTCACAAAGAGGAGTTGCAGAAGCGATTGGCGTGACAGAAGTAACAGTAAGAAACAGGTGCGCTGATATTGCAAAGGCATTGGAAATTGAAGACGAAGTCAATGTAAGAATCAAAGAGATAGGAGCAATTCAGAAAGAACAGAATCAAGCAGCTAAATTAAAATATTAGTTTTTGTTTTTGAGTGATTTTTTATTTTGTTAATTTTTTATTTTTGTTAGTTGGGGGATTTTATTTTATTTTATAAAACAATCTCCACAAACATAAATTCCATTCTCATCAAAAGTATCTCCGTTTTTGTTAATTCTTTTCAACCCAAATCTTTTACCGCAATCATCCGGAGTTTCGTCCGGTTCAATTTTATATCTTCTTTTACAGTCTCTGCAACAAATCCCTTCTATTGGCTTTTTTTCTGGATAAGAGGATTTTGTTTTATTCCCCAATGGGTTTAATACCCCGCAGCTTGCTGCGATAAAAGATTAATAATTCTTTTGAATTATGGAAGTCCGTCATGCAGGTCATTGCACCTATCGCATCACGTGGGTGATGGCAGAGATTTGGAAGAAGTGAAAAAGTATGTGAAAAAACAGGGAGGAAATGTTACTCAATTAAAACTTCATGAATTTCAATTAAAAGATACCCCGCAGCTTGCTGCGAAGTGAGCGAAGCGAACGGTGGGTATTTCATTTCCAATATTCATAATTATTTTATACTTAATCAAACTATAATCAATACTTAATAAATCTATATTCAAAGATAATACAAGGCTTATTAAACCAACTAATGAAATGGGATAAAATTAGTTTTGTTTTAAAAAGTGAAAGCAGAAAAAGGATAATCGCTCTATTAAGTTCTCCGAAGACGCCAAAACAATTATCAAAATCTTTAAAAGCCAGTCTTCCAAATACATCTTTGAAATTAAAGGACTTGGCGAATGAGGGATTGGTGAAATGCGTGAATCCTAAAGAAGTTAAAGGAAGAATATATATCTTGACCGAGGAAGGTAAAAAGGTTTTAAAAAAAGTTGGAGAAATGGAAAAAGATTAATTTCCTTTTTTGAAATAAATAAAAACAGCCACGGGGGGGATTTTCACTTTGCACCTTTTTGGGGTGCAGACCTTTCCTCTATTTGCGAAGCAAATTGAGGTGCCGTCTGAAAGACGAGCATTTGCTTCATCAATGAAAAGGGTTGCATTGAACCCACAACCTTCGGTTTACAAAACCGGTGCTCTACCGGATTGAGCTACCGTGGCATAAAACTATTTAGATAAAATTAAATACTTTCTTTTTGAATAAATACTTATATATATTATGTTGCAGGGATTAAAGGGAATTTCCCCCATAGTTGCAAGTGTACTTTTAATAGCTTTCAGTACGGCTATTGCGGCAATTGTAGGAACTTGGGCTATGGGTTACACGCAGTCAGAACTTGTTTCTCTTGAAACCTGCAGTAAATTGGATTTGACCTATTATAATTATGATTATGATGCGGGCACATTGACTGTGCAGAATGTAGGAACAAGCGTAAATGCGTATAATCTTTATGTTTTTCTTGACACAAACCAGAAAGCTTTTATAAAAAAAATAGAAGGTCCTTTTGAGGCAAATACTCCAACTAAAATAACTTTTGATAAAGACACAATAGAAAATAATTACGAAGATGTAAAAGGATTTGTAATAGAAGTTGTCGGATGCAAAGGGAAAACCCAGTTTATTCCAATAATACAATAATTTATAATTTATTACAATCTTAATTATGAATGAGGATTTAAAATTAACTGTTGGAGGCTTATCTGAAAACAGGCAGGATTATGGAAAAGGAATTGCGAGATTAAGTTCAAATTTTATGATAAAACTTGGCATCAGGGAAGGAGAATATATTGAAGTGGAAGGAAAAAGGAAAACTTATCTGATTGCAATAAGATCTTATCCCAGCGATATTGGTCTGGATATTATTAGGATTGACGGAATTTCAAGAAAGAACTGCCAGACTGGTGTTGGAGAAAGAGTTAAGGTGAGAAAGGCTGAGTTAACAGAAGCAAAAAAAATAGTAATTGCTCCAGCTCAAAAAGGTATTATGGTAAGAATTGACCCCGGGTTCATAGTCCAGAATTTATACAAGAGACCTGTATCAAAAGGGGATCTTTTTGTTCCAACAGTTATGAGGAGAAGAGACTCAGAATTTCTTGAGAAATTTATTGATAGTTTTTTTGGAGAAAATGTTAGTTCTTTTAATCCTCTTGGAGATATACAATTTATTGTTGTTGAGGTTTCTCCTAAAGAAGGCGGATTTATTGGAGAAGCAACTCAGGTAGAAGTTATTTCGAAGGCTGTTGAAGTTAAGGAAGAGGAGAGTATTTCCGGGGTTACTTATGATGACCTTGGGGGTCTGAAAAGAGAAATAGATTCTGTGAGGGAAGTTATTGAGTTGCCATTGAGGCACAATAAACCTTTTGAGATATTAGGTGTTAAACCTCCAAAAGGCGTTTTATTGCACGGTCCCCCGGGAACAGGAAAAACCTTATTGGCGAAAGCAGTTGCAAATGAAAGCGGTGTAAAATTTTATTCAATTGCGGGACCTGAAATTATGAGCAAATGGTATGGGCAGTCAGAAGAAAATTTGAGAAAAATATTTGATGATGCTGAGAAAAATGCGCCTTCAATAATATTTATTGATGAAATTGATGCAATTGCTCCGAAGAGAGAAGATGTTTCAGGGGAAGTTGAGAGGAGAGTTGTGTCTCAGTTACTGACCATGATGGATGGATTAAAAACAAGAGGTCAGGTAATTGTGATTGGCGCAACAAACCGACCGGATTCTTTAGACCCCGCTTTAAGAAGACCGGGAAGATTTGACAGGGAAATTGTGATTGGCATTCCAAACAGCGAGGGCAGACTCGAGATACTGCAGATTCACTCAAGGAATATGCCTTTATATGCTTGGGATAAAAATATTATCCCAGAATTGTTGATAAATAAACTTAAAAATTATAATGTGGAGTGTAAAAAGAAGATAATTTTATATGAGTTGGAAATAAAGGAAAATAAATCAGAAAAAGAAAAATTATTTTTGGAAGTGGAGACTATAAATTCAGATAAAAAAAAGTTGCTTTTGGAATTAGACAGGATAAATTCAGATAAAAAAAAGTTGCTTTTGGAATTAGACAGGACAAATTCAGATAAAAGAAGTATGTTATTAGAACGAAATACAATAATTGAAGAAATTCAAGAACTTAAAAAACAATTAAATTATAATTCTGAGTCTCTCGTACAAAAGATAATGCTCAAATTAAGAGGTAAAAATGTTCAATTACAGGAGTTAGAAAATAAAGTAAAATCCAAGGAACCTATATTAAATTCTTTAGAAAATAATATTGGAGGTATTGAAAATAAATTAAGGTCTTTAGAAAATAATATTGGAGGTATTGAAAATAAATTAAGGTCTTTAGAAAATAATATTGGAGGTATTGAAAAAAAAATATTGGATATTCAAACTAAACTAAAAGAATCTAAAGAAGGTCTTGTTGAAATAACTAAATTTAATAAGAAATTATCAACAGAGAAAGAGAAATATTTAAAAATCTTAAAAAAAATAACTCAAAAAATAAATTCCACCCAGTATATAAGACGATTAAGAGGGGAAAAGGATCCAAGAAATAAAATACCTTCTAAAACTATTAATGAAAAAGAAGAGACTAAAGTGGATGATATTTATAAAAAACTTGAAAAATATCAAGTAATAAATAAAAATTTCATGGAAGAAATTGTTTCTTCTTCTATAAAAAAGATGATATATGACATTGCCGAAAAAACTTACGGTTATGTTGGCGCAGACCTTGAAGCATTGTGCAAAGAGGCCGCAATGCACACATTAAGAAGAGTGTTGCCGGATATTTCTTCTCTTAAAGGGCAGGAATTATCTGAGGAACAGATGGAAAAATTGATTATAAAAAGAGTGGATTTTGATTATGCAATGCAAAAAGTAGAGCCTTCCGCGCTGAGAGAAGTTTTGATTGAAATACCAAAAGTGAAATGGTCGGATGTTGGAGGACTTGAAAAAGTTAAGCAGAAATTAAAAGAAGTCATTGAATGGCCCTTGAAATATCCTGAGCAATTTGATAAATTTAATTTAACTCCACCAAAAGGAATCCTGCTTTATGGTCCTCCGGGAACAGGAAAAACCTTGATAGCAAAAGCAGTAGCAAATGAATCAGGCGCAAACTTTATTTCTGTAAAAGGACCTGAATTGTTAAGCAAATGGGTTGGCGAAAGCGAGAAAAAATTAAGGGAAATTTTCAGGAAAGCAAAACAGTCAGCCCCTTCAATAATTTTCTTTGATGAGATTGATGCAATGACCCATTCAAGGGGAACAAGCAGAACAGAGGTTGTTGATACTCTGGTTTCCCAGTTATTAACAGAAATGAGCGGCATTGAAGAGATTAAAGGCGTTGTGATAATGGCAGCAACAAACCGACCGGATATTGTTGATAGTTCTTTATTGCGACCAGGAAGATTTGACAGACACATATTAATTTCCGCTCCTGAAGAAAAGGGAAGAATTGAAATCCTGAAAGTTCACACGAAAAATGTTCCTATTGATAAAAATGTGAATCTTGAGGAAATTGCGAAAAAGACAAAGAATTTCTCTGGGGCTGATTTGGAATTTTTATGCAAAGAAGCAACAATGCTTGCATTAAAAGAAAGCCTGAAACACAAAGGGAATGATAAAGTCACAAAGAAACATTTTGATGAAATTCTGAAGGATATGAGACCTTCAATCCCTGAAAAATTGATAAAAAGTTATGAAGACTTTGAAAAGGCGACACATGCGCCATTAGTAAGTAAAGTAGAAGAAGTTGAATATACTGCTTAGATTTTTTGGGTTTTAATTACCTTTTCAATTTCATCAAAGATTTTTTCAAAATCTTTTATACCTGTTTCAATATCTTCAAATGCAATTTCATCATCAATATTTCCATATCGATGCACTAAAAAATTCCTGAAACCTCGCAGTTCAATTATTTTGTTTATGGTTTTTTTATCAAATGTTTTGTTTAGTTTTTGCAGAATATCAAAATCATCTTCAGGGATGCCAAGTTTAAGTTTTTTAACCAGAATTGCGCAAATGTCCAATATATTTTGAATTATGAATTCTGTTTTTTTGTAGATTCCGTCTTTTACTAAACCCAATTCCTGAAATTCTTCAAATTTTTCCGGCAGGTTTTCATCAATTTCTTCAAGGGCTTCGCGAGACCGCACTAATTTTTCTTCTATCCTTGTTTTTAGTTCCATAATTATCTTCTATATAAAGTAAATATTTTGGCTCAAAATCCTCAAAATCCCGGAATGTTTTGAGAGCAAGGTCAAAGACAAGATTTTCATTTTTGCAGTAAATTAATTTTCCTTTGAAGATGGATTTTTTTACATATAGAGGAAGAGATTGGAAAAACTGCAAATCATATTTTTCAGGGAAACTGCCTTTTACTTTTAATTCCAGTTTGTGCAACTTTTTTTTATCTTCAATTTCATAAAACAAACATATATCGATGTCAGAATCTTTTCTTGGATTTCCACTAATTTGGGAACCGAAAACATATATGAATAGTAAGTTGTCAAAATACTCAAGACTCTTTAATTTATTAATTATTCCTTCTTTTAGAACCTCAATATCCATAATTGTTAGTTATTTGATAAATAGTAAATTGAATGTGTTTTAGTTCTCAATTTCTCCCATTAATCTTTCCATCCTGTTAATGAATAACACTGTTTTCTCGGCGACTTCATCAATATCGTCCCAGTCAATTTTTATTCTCAAATACCCCATCCTTTAGGTTGGGGATTGAAATCCACTAAAAACAAAAATACTAATGGTTAAGAAAGCGAATCACTGCGTATGAGGGATATGTAAAGAGGGTGGTTAAATATTTTTACTAATTTTTAAATACCCCGTCCTTCAGGTCGGGGAACTTTATTTATAATTTATAAAGATTACTAAGTAAAGTTCCCATCCACAAATTAAAGCCGGATTTAGAGAATAATTTACTTCATTCACCAAAAACTCCCATAACCCCATTCAAATCGTATTTTCAAAACCCAAAATTTTCTTTTCTAAATAGGAGTAAAAAAAGGTCCTAATATAAAAGAAATACATTACTATTAATGAAGTTTGAAGATTTGGGGATTGACCCAATTATTCTTGAAAGAATAAAAAAAGAGGGGTTTCAGAAACCCACTGAAATACAGGAAAAATGCATACCTGCAACAAAAGAAGGAAAGGATATAGTAGGTCAGTCTGTAACTGGTTCAGGGAAGACTGTGGCTTTTGGAATACCCATTATAGAGAAAACCCTTTCAAAAAAAGGAATACAAGCTCTTGTTTTAACCCCAACAAGAGAACTCTGCATGCAGGTTAAGGAGGTATTTGATGATTTTGGGAAGGAAAAAGGTCTCAGAACAACAGCAATCTATGGAGGGACTGATATTAGGAAGCAGATCCATGACCTGAAGACCTCTGAATTAGTTATAGCAACTCCGGGCAGACTTTTAGACCATTTAAACCGAAATTCAATAAATCTTAACCCTGTAAAATATCTTGTGCTTGACGAAGTTGACAGGATGTTTGATATGGGATTTAAAGATGATGTTGATAAAATTATAAGTAATGTGCCCAAAAATAGGCAGACTCTTTTATTTAGCGCTACAATACCAAATAATGTTCAGTCAGTTATAAAAAAATACTTAAAATCACCTTTAATTATAAAAGGTCAGACTATGATTGATAAGAGTAAATTAAATCAGGTTTATTATGATGTTGACAGGAGAAGGAAATTTTCTTTATTAATGCATTTACTTGAAAAGAAATCAGAGGGATTATCTCTTATTTTTTGCGGCACAAGAATGGAAGTAGATCATCTCACAGCAAATCTGAAGCAGAACAAGATTCACGCAATGGCTATTCATGGAGGTCTTACCCAAAACAAAAGAATTCACGCTTTGGATTCTTTGAAAAAGGAAAAGATACAGATTCTTGTGGCAACAGATGTGGCAGCAAGAGGTTTGGATATAAAGAATGTTACTCAGGTTTACAATTATGATGTTCCAAAAACCTCAGAAGATTATATTCACAGGATTGGAAGAACAGCAAGAGCAGGAAAAAACGGAGAGGCAATAACAATATTGTGTGAAAGAGATTATGATAATTTCAGGTGCGTTTTATCAGATAAGAAACTGGATATAAAAAGCATGGGCGTGCCAAAAATACCTAAACTCGTATTTGATAGGAATCTCATTCAGGAAAGAAATATGGGAACCCGGGGAGGAAATCGGGGAACTGGCGGTGGATTTAGTGAGCGAGGAGGTTTTGAGAGAAGAAGCAGCGGATTCGGAGGAAACCGTTCTGGAAATTACGGTGGAAGAAGTGGAGGCTCCAGTTCAGGAAGCTATGGTGGTCGAAGCAGCAATTCTGGAAATAGAAGCAGCGGCAGTTATGGCGGAAGCAGTTCAGGAGGTTATAAAGGAAAAAGCAGTGGAAACAGTTCAGGAAATTATGGTGGAAATCGTTCAGGTGGCTATGGAGGTCGAAGCAGCAATAATTCTGGTGGTCGAAGTAGCGGCTTTGGCGGAAGCAGTTCAGGAGGTTATAAAGGAAAAAGCGGTTCAGGGTCGAATGATGGAAGAAGGTCAAATAAACCAAACAGGAGAAGGAGATACTAAATTTGGATATTTTTTAGAGTATTAAAATTGTTATTTATTGGTGATGGTTATGGAAATAGATATAGATCCGAAAATATTGGCTGATTACAGGAAGAATTTTGTGAATAATCTGCAATCAGGAATGGATTCTGAATCAGTTCAAGATTCGTTTTTAGCGAATACCCAAAGAAACCTTAATAATTATAATTCCTGGATACATCAAGATGAACCTTTGAGAGTGTATGAAAAGAAGGATGGTATGATAATAAGTACACAACCACACACAATGTATTCAAATAAAGGACATTTTTATGTAACAAAAGAGGAACTTGATTTAAAAGAACTTGTGGGAGATCTTGTTGATTTTGGTTTATCAAATCAAGGTGTTTATAGAACCGCAAGGTCTTTCTTATACGCATCAAACCCTTATCTAAATGAAATATTAAGTATTGATTCTATTGAAGCTATGATTGCAGGCGGAGAACTTAAAAAAGGTGCTTATTTAGAAATATATTGTCTTGGTAATGAAGTGAATAATGATTTGGCGGAGATTTATTTAGAAAAATTCAGAGACAAAGGTTATGCCGTTGATAAATAAATAACCTCATTCTGTTACAAATAAAATATTTATTCTAAAATACCATTATTTTCTTCGAAAATATTCTAATCTGGAAAAAATATCCCAATTTTTTGATGTTGAAGAAAAATTCGCAAAGTGGTTTATCAAAAATAATAAAATATAACTCAATTTTTAGAAGTTTTAACTCTATTCATCTAATTAAATACTATTATGTAGTGGATACAATAAATATTTAAAAATAATCTATTATGATTTTAGAACAAGACCAGCAATTAATTGAGAGACTTGAAAAATATGGAGGTAACTTTGAACAAATAAGAGCTTGTTTTAATTTAGAGGATAGAATTGGTTTTGGAAGTCTTCCAAACGCGCATAATGTTTATTCTTTAGGAATGTTGATAGATGTTTTTGGCGCAAGAGATGGAAGATTGGGATATTCGGATAATCAGGGTTTTTTCCCGGAGAAGGGTATTCTTCCTGAAGATGAAGCAGCAAGAATAATTATCTCTCCAAATACTTCAAAAGATAAACCCTATCTGGTTTCAGTATATCAAAAGAAGGGGTGGTGGGATGGCGATTCTTTTGAACCAAGAATATTGGGAGTTCCTGATTTAGTTTTAGATGGATTAGTGGCACATGAATTATCGCATTGGGTTAAAGAATATGGACAATTGCCAGTAAATGTTCAGCGGGTTCTTAAGCAGCGTGAACAGGATTTTATTAAATTGTGCAAAGATGCATCGGAATACGCAGGAAAATTTGGGCGAGAGGCATATTGGGATTTTATGGATCAATATTACACCCCAACAAATGGTGAAGCGGATATTGATATAATTGCCAGTTTATATGGATATAAAGAAGAGGTTATTGCAAAAATTGATTATACCACTGAATGTTTAAAGACCTATAACGGACCAGACGAAGATACTCAATATGTAACTCCAAAACAAGCAATTCAACAAATGGAATTTCATAAGAAAGAAGTGCAAAGATATGGATGAATCTGCTTTTTTCTGAATTTAGTTAATTTCTGATTGAGTCTAACAATACCACTTAATTTTAAAAAATTAAATTATAAATTCAATAATTAGACAGATTTAACAAAAATCCCATTAACAATTCCATCCTGTCCAGGTCTGCTTGTAACTCTTACATGTCCTTTTTCAGTCTCAATAATTGCTCCTTTTGTGATTACTTTTTCCCTATTAAATCTGAAATTTGCATTGTTCTTGACAACCTGCATGATTTTATGTTTTTTCCCTTCCACATTCACAAATTCAGCATTAAGCATCTTTGTTTTGTAATTACCGCCTTTTGTGCGATTAACGCTGACTTTCCTTGTTCCTATTTTTACAGGGATGAAATACCCGCCTCTCTCAAATTTCTTCTTCTTCCTGTTAGTAAGGGCTCTTCCCCCAGTACTTTTTCTCCTGCTTTTCAAACACCAGAATACCATAATAAAATTAATAAATTAAATAACCAAAAAATAAAAGATGTATATGTTATGAAGTATAGTTATTATTCACTTGAGTCTTCTTCTTCATTTTTGTCTTCTTCTTCAGAATCCATATTGTAGTATCTCATTTCTTTATGTCGAAAAACAAGTATATATAGATATTGGATATTGGATATATATTTTTTATAATAGAAATCTATATATTATTTAATTAATCCTAAATTACCATCTAATAATCCAGTTGCCATTGGATTGCTGCATTGAATTATTGTTTTATAAGACCATATATTTAATGTATTAATTCTTATTTTTAATTATTTTTCTATTAATTTATGTCAAAAAAATCAAAAGAAGAAAAAATAGTAGAAAAAAAAGAAGCAACTAAAACGAAAGATACAACTGAAACAAAAGATGCAACTGAGACAAAAAAATCAACAACTAAAAATATCCTAAAAGTGAATTATAAAGTATTCGCAGCTCTTTTACTTGTAGGCGGTATGGCAATTGGTCTGCTTGCAGGTATGTTGTTAAATTCATGTCCAGCATTAACACAAGCCATGAATTCACAGGAAGCTGGGGACAAAGCAGTAGAATTCATTACAACTAATTTGTTAGGTCCTGGCATTTCAGCAGAACTGGTTTCAATAGAGGAACTAAATGGCGGTTCTTTGTATAAGCTTGAGTTAAACATCTCAGATGGCAGCAGTTCACAGGTTGCGGAATCCTATATCACAAGCGATGGTGAGTACATATTCCCTCAGGGAATTATAACCGGAGAATTTGCGGCTTTGAAGGAAGCGGCAGAGGAACAGCAAAATCAGCAAGAGGAGCAGGAAATGGAAGATATGCTAAAATCAGATAAACCAGAGGTAAAATTGTTTATCATGTCTTATTGTCCTTATGGTTTGCAAGCAATGAAAGCAGCAGTACCTGCATACAAATTGTTGGACGGAAAAGCGGATATGACAATAAACTTCGTAAGTTACGCAATGCATGATAAAAAAGAACTTGATGAAAACCTGAGAATGTACTGCATACAGGAAGAACAAAAAGAAGTATTTTTGGACTATATGGCTTGTTTTACAAAAACCGATGATTATGAATCATGTCTTGATGAAATAAATGTTGATAAAACAAAACTTGATTCCTGCATGGCAAGAGTTGATGAAGAATACAAAATAACTGAAATGTACAATGACAAAAGCACATGGGCAAGCGGGAGATTCCCAATGTTCAATGTTGAAAAAGAAGACAATGAGGCTTACGGAGTCAGAGGCTCACCAACAATGGTTATTAATGGTAAAGTTGTGAGTGTAAACAGGTCACCTGAAGCGTACAAAAAAGCAATTTGTTCAGCATTTGAAACACCTCCGGAAGAGTGTAAGGAAACACTTTCAAATAGTCCGGCATCACCAGGATTTGGAGGCGGTACGGGAACAGCTTCAACAGACGGATGCGGTAGTTAATAATAAGTTTATTTTTAATTTATTTTGATTTTTCTTTAAATTAGTATTATTTATCAGTAAATTTCAGGCAATTTTTTTTGTTTAGGATACTTTTATTTTTTAATAAATGAGTTTATGGACAGGAAAAGACTGGCGGCAAGAATATTGAAAGTGGGGAGAAATAAAGTCTGGTTTGACCACACAAAAAAGAAAGAGATAGAAGAATCAATAACTGCCGCTGATTTCAGGGAATTAATCAAGAAAAAGGCAATAAAGAAAATTCCTGAAAAGAAAAATCTGTCAATTCGCAAGAAAGTTAAAAAAGGAACCGGGAGCAGGAAAGGAGCAAAATATTCCCGTTTAGGCAAAAAGAGGAGATGGATTACCAAGATAAGAGGTTTGAGAGCGGAATTAAAGAGATTGTTAACAGGCAACAGTATTGAGAAAGATACTTATAAGGATTTATACAGGAAATCTGGGGGTGGATTTTTCAGGGACAAATCACATTTAAATTCTTATCTTGAAAGACAGGAATTGATTAAAAAATAGATTATTTCAGTGATTTAAAAAAAACAGTTTTGATTAATTATTTTTATTTTAAGTATCTGAATTATTGAATCTTTGATGTGTGGGGTTACTTTTAAAGTTTTCTAATTGTATTATGGGACTTGAATACATACACGCGGCATTATTGTTGCATGAAGCAAAAAAGGAAATTGATGAGGCTTCAGTATCTAAGATTATTGAATCTGTTGGTTTAACCGCAGATAAAGCAATGATTAAATCAACCGTGGAAAATTTAAAAGAAGTTAATATTGAAGAGGTCTTGAGTTCTGCAGTGGCAGCTCCAGTAGCGGTAGCAGCAGCTCCAACCGCATCAGCAGGAGGAGAAGAGAAGAAAGAGGAAAAGAAAGAAGAAGACACAGAAAAGAAAGCCGAGGCAGCCGCAACAGGATTGAGTTCTTTATTCGGATAATTTTATTGGTTTTTGGTTGTAATAATTTAATCAGAATTAAGTTGACTTTTTCATTAAGTGATTTTGGTTATTTTTTAGGGTGAAATTATTTTGGGATAATACATAGCGTTATTTATATAAGAATACAATT
>JAGLVB010000011.1 GCA_023134135.1 Candidatus Aenigmatarchaeota archaeon | reverse complement strand
ACAAACTGTCAAAGTTAGGATATAAGAAAATTTTAAACAATTATTGATTTTTTCTTAAATTTATTAATCAGGAATCTCAAGAACAGGCATTTCAGTAGATTTTACAGAAATATGAAATCCCCTGTCATCCAATTTTAGTTCTTTACAATCAGCGTATTCTCCGAATAATTCTTCACCAAAATTTTTAATAACTTCTTTTGCTTTGGAGCTATAGAAATTTTTCATATCATCTCCCTTTACTATTAACCCAATCTGTCTTGAATAGTCTTTTATTGGGGTATTTTTCTGTGCAAAATCCAAACCTTCTTTTGCAATAAATTTCAATTGAGTTGGAGAGAAAGCAGTTTTCTCTAAATTTCTTTGAAAATAGATAGAATTACGGGAATAAATTGTAATCTCTGTTTTTTTATCAGGATTATAAAATTCTGTTAAATTATCCGTATGCCGATTTATAACAAATTCTCCATTTTCAGTTATTTTGTCTAATCTTTCAATCAGATCTAAATTTATGGATTTAGTATAATTAACTGGAGTATATATTATTCCAACAGATATTTCATTCATCTTTTTCACCTAAATTAATATATAAGAAAACTTTAGCTAATTATTGAGTAATAATCTTTTAATTATTGGCAACTTTTTCTTTATCCCTAAAATTCTCTCTTAAAATATCTTCAACTCCTTTTGAATCATCATCAATTATCAGGTTCAATAAATCCTCCGGGTCTCTAAATTTGCTTTTTTCATTTAGCAATTTTATCCCATATTCCTCTGCGCTTAATTGTTTCCTTAATATTTCGGTTTTCTGCTTTTCAAAAGTGTTAAATATCTCCTTTTTGAAAACAAGGATTCCCTTGTCTTTGTATTTTTTTTCAATGATATTAAGGTCAAGTTTGCTTGTGTTTTTTATCTGTATTTTGATTATTGGGTTTAATTCTTTTTCAGGCAGGTTTTTAAGGAATTCTTCAACTTCTTCATTTGTGTTGGCTTTTTCGTAATAGAAGTCTCTCTGTTTTATTTCCTTAAATTTCAATTCAGGCTCAAGAATAAAATATCCTTTTCTTATTTTAGATTCTTTTTTATTTAGTTGTGTCTGGACGGTGCTGCCGGGCAGGATTAATTTCCCCTCATTCAGTTGCACTTCATTTTTCCAGTGGATGTGCCCGTTTACAATCAAATCAAAGCCCAGAGGTAAATCAGATATTTTCATATTAACTTCATCGCCATCAGAGTAAATAAATGGTTCAATGTTCTGATGCAACAATAAAATGTTTTTTGCGCCTGGAACTGGTTTTGGATTCCATTCCATCAAAACATCTTTTGAATATTTTTCAGGAACATGGCTCATCCCATGGATTGCTATTTTCTCGCCGTTTAATTCAAACACAATTTTCTGGCAGTGAAGGTTAATTAATAATCCTGCTTTCTCAAGACTCTGCACAGGGTTTATTAGATTTGGTCTCCGGTCATGATTACCGTAAATCGAGATAAATGGAATCCCATGAATCGCCCTTTTGTTTATTTTTTTGTCGCATTCCAGAAAGCTAATATTGGTTTCTTTTTCTTTCAGTTTTGCAAGAAAATGCATTGCCTCTGACAGGACTTCCAATCGGGGAATTCTTGAATCAAACAAATCCCCCGCAAACAAAATCAAGTCAGATTGTTCTTTTAGAAGTTCATCAAGCACAAAAAAGCAGTCATTTTCTCTTTCAGTATTGTAACCGTATCCGAGGTGGAAATCTGAGGTGATTGATATCATAAATTAATTAGAAATATATTAGGAAATTCAATGTTTTCAGTTATATATCTGAATATTGTAGGGTATTTGTAGTTCTTTTTTTCCATCAATTCCGGAATATAAATCAGAGAGATATGATGTTTCATTTATTTGAGCTTTCTGATTTGCAGGCATTATTGCATATTCTGCAACAAATCTATTTAACAACAATAATTTATATGCTTTTTTGGTTGTATCTTCTATAACTCGTAATATAGGTTCAGATTCCATTGTATGGTCCACTACATTTTTTATAAATTTTTCTTTTATTCTTTTTAAATAATTTTGTGTTCCTTTTTCAGCATCTTTATTCATTTTACCACTAATATATAATTTATTAAAAGTATTTATAGTTTCATAGCTCCATAGAAATCCTTTAATTATTAAAACATAATCTAAATTTAAAAGTAATTAGAACTATGTCTACTGAAATTCCTTACGAATGTTATAAAATTCTTGCGCAGAACCTGAATTGCACTCCACAGGATCTTAGGATGAATATTGAAAGAGAAATTTCCAGATTTTTTTATGAGATACAAAAAGATTATAAGCCTCCATTTTCTGTTGTTGAACCCGCAAATCTTGCGGGGATTTATAAGTTTCGTCCAGTTCCTTTTTTAAATGGAGGTGGAGGTGCTTTGTATCCGAATTCTCTGGGTGAAAGAGATTTTAAAATATTGATGGGTGATGAAGATCCTCTTGAGGAAAAAAGATTTGTAGTTGCTCATGAAACCGGGCATAGTTTGTTGGAATGGAATGCAGAAGGTCATAAAAAGGTAATTCCAGATGGAGAGAGATACGAAGATGCCAGTGATTATTTGGCAAGAATAATTCTTATGCCTGCTTGGGATTTTACAGAAAGAGCAAAGGAATTAAATTACAATACTCCGGAATTAAGTAAACTCTATGTTTGTCCTAAATACGCGGTTGAAGAAAGAATTAAAGACTTGGGAGTTTATAAATTCAGGTAATTATTGTGTTGATATTATCAATCAATAACCCCAATCATTTCCCGCACATTTTTAGGCAGTCTCTTAATTCTATTTTCAGTTATTGCTTTGTAATCATATCCCTCGATTTTTGATTCTTCAGGAGTTACAAGCCGCAAAAAAGGAAGATCGAAAGATGAGTATTTTGTTTTCCAGGGATTAGCAAACTTAAAATATTCTGAATTTTCAATACTTTTTAAATATCCTATTAATTCTTCCATTATAGATACGCTAAAATGCACGCCTTCATTTATCTTATTTGAATCTCCAATACTTCCGCCCTGTAAAATATCGCATAAATCATAAATGCGGGCATTTAACATATCTTCTTCAATAACCTCTTTTGAAACAATTTCTCCATATAAAGTCCCGCCATTCATTTTTTGATTATAAGTTGTTGCTCCAATCAATAAACTTTTATCAGTATCTGCGAATATTTTGAAATAATCTTCTTTATCATCATGTCTCCAGATATCAGATAAAACCTCTTTGAATCCATAATCTCCAATTATATCTTCAAAATAATTCCAGGACATACTATAATAAGTATCCGGTTTAACGCGTATGTATGATTTTTTCAGATTTTCTATAGGATTTGTAGGATATTTCTTTTTTACCATTAATATATAATCTAAATTTAAAAGTAATTGGAATTATGTCTATTAAAATTCCTGACGAATGTTATAGTATTCTTGCAAAGAATATCAAGTGTGATTTAAGTAATATCCAGAAGGATATTGAAAAAGAAGTTTCCGGATTCTTTTATGAGATACAAAAG
This sequence comes from Candidatus Aenigmatarchaeota archaeon, assembly GCA_023134135.1. Taxonomy (GTDB): domain Archaea; phylum Aenigmatarchaeota; class Aenigmatarchaeia; order QMZS01; family QMZS01; genus QMZS01. The sequence goes on along the minus strand of JAGLVB010000011.1, from coordinate 44,552 downwards.
GATTACGAGCCTCCATTTCTTGCTGTTGAATCAGCAAATTTTATAGGGATTGATAAGGTTTTGATAGACCCTTATTTAAAGAAAGGACAGGGACGGTTAATACCATATTACGATGAAAATGATAAAACGGCATTTAAAATAATAGTGGATGGTGAAGATGATGATTCTGAGAAAAGATTTACCGTTGTTCATGAAACCTCGCATAGATTATCAGAGTATGATTTGGAAGGTCATAAATTAATTAATTTTAAGCATGAACTTGTGTTTGAAGATTCCAGTAATTACCTGGCTAGAATAATTCTTATGCCTGCCTGGGATTTTAAAAAAAAAGTAAGAGAATTAGATTATAATATTAAAGGATTAAGTGAACTATATGTCTGTCCTAAGTACACTGTTGAAGCCAGAATTGCAGAACTGAAAAATTATCAGATTAATTATTAATATGGGTTTATATGAGTTATTACATCTTTTAGGTAATTTGCTGATTGATATAAAATATCTGGGTCTAAATTTATTGGGTTGCTGTAAGCCATTACTCCAAGCACAACACCCAGAACAATTCCTTCAGGATAAGTTTCAATTGTTTCACTTATTTCCTTCATACTTCTTGTAGAATATTTCTCTATTTTTTTAATCAAATTTGGGGTATATTTCTTGTATTTCATCAAATATAATCAATTGGAAGTATTTATGGGCATAAATTGCCCCTATTCAGCTATTTCCTATCAATTTTTCCAATTTCTTCAATCAGTTTTTCTTTTAATTCTGTTCCTTTATTTTCATCAGAGAAATAATCCAATCTTGCCGCAACCATTAATTTTGCGGAGAGCAGTCTGGCAATTTTCCCCCCAAGTCCTTTTTTGGCTTCTTGAATGTAAGTTGATTTATAGATTATCCCATATTTTGGAATCTTATTGGATTCTTTATCCGCAAGATGTTTGAATAAACTTTTTTCTGCTCCGATAATCTGTATTTTTGAAGAGGGCATCTTTGAGAGATTTTTTAATCCCCTTGCCTGTGAAATCAGGTTTGCTGTGAGGATGGGACCAACCAAAGTTGTAAGATTTGGGGCAATTAAATAACTCTCTTTATGGATTCTGTTTTCCAGTTTCTCCTTTAATTTTTTTGTGTTCTCAAGAGAAATTTTAAAACTGTCAAATCCAGATAATATTTCTTCCCTATTATTTAGGACATTTATAATGTGGCTTAATTCATCAAGTGTTCGCGAAGATAATATTAATTTCTCTTCCCCGGAATCAGTATTTTTGAGTTTTAGTTTTGTGATTTCAATACCGAAATCTCTCAGCCATTTCCCGGGATTTTTATAAGGGGAAATTTTATCAATTTCGCAGTCAAGAATATCTGAATCAAAATTGCTCTCAGAGAATTCTTTTGCTGCGGTTTTCGGGTTTTCTGAGAATTTCTCTATAATTTTATTGTTTTCAATAATCCCAAAAGGTGATTTTATCTTTACCATAAATTATATTAGAATGTTTTTAAGAAATTTAGTATTATGAGAGCGCAATTATTTCATAATGTGTATAAAAAAGATGACAAACTTTACACAAAAAGCGGTAAGTTTGAAGAGTGGAATCCTCGCAAGTCAAAACCAGCCGCAGCGATTTTAAATGGGCTGAATAATTTCCCTGCGAAAAAAGGTCAGAAAATTCTGTATCTTGGCGCAGCTCATGGAACCACAATTTCGCATTTCTCGGATATTGTTGAAAATAATGGAAGAATTTACGCAATTGAAGTCTCTGGAAAGATAATTGACAAGCTTGTTGAGAAGGCGGGGAAAAGTTCAAATATTGTTCCCTTGCTTGAAGACGCAAAGTTCCCTGAAAATTACGGGTGGATTGGAAAAGTTGATTTGGTTTATGAGGATATTGCGCAGAGAGACCAGACAACAATCTTGAAGAAAAACAAGGTTTTCCTGAAAAAGGGGGGATTGATTGCAATAGCCCTGAAAGCAAAGGCAATTGATTCTGTCAGAGATATAAAGGAAATTTACAAAGAAGCAGTCAAAGAATTAAGCGATGACTTTGAGATTATTGAGACTGTTGATTTGGAGCCTTACGAACACGACCACTTGTTTATTGTTGGGAGATTGAGATAACGAGTTATTTTGTTCAATTTAGAATATTTTTAAAAGATTCAAAGATCTCTTTTTCTTTTAATAGTTTAGCTGATTTATTTCTTATCTTAACAGCTCCTTCAGGGTATCTCTTAATACCTGCTACTTTTTCTAAACTAGAGTTAAATGCAATTACAGAAGTATTCCCTAAATACGTTTTGTTATGTTTTATAAGAATGTCCCAGCTTATGAGATTTGTTTTTTCTTTAATGTTGCTACAGGTTAAAGTTATATTTTTAGAAGTAAAATTTTTTCTTAGATAAACCATAAATTTTTCTCTTGTATTTTTTATATCCAAATCTATGGATAAAATTGTTTTTATATCATCATCTATTAGACTTATTAAATAAGGATAAACTTTAACTAAATTTCCACCTTTTTCGGCTTTTATGAGTATATTTTTTGAGGTGTGACCCAAATTCCTTATCGCTTTAGTTTCTTCTGCTTTATATTTGTTTGATTTACAATTATTTGCATCAAAAATTGTGTAAGTTTTTGTCTTTAGTTTTAATTTACTAAATAACTCTTTATAGAAAGTCATATCTTGTTTTCCTTCACAAAGTATTATCTTTTTCATTTTATATTCCTCTTAAATCCATTAAAAGATCCTTTCTATCTTCTTTAGCTTTTTTATAAGACATTTCATTAAGAATAATATGATTTTTTATTTTTTCCAGTCTCAATATTGAAAATTCTTTTTCCAGATATTTTTTTTCTTTTTTTGACAAAATTTCTTCATTAAAAAAAGATTCGATTGAATCTATATTGTGGGTAGTTATAAAAAACTGAATATTCATCTTTTCTGAAAGTTCCAATATAAATTTCATTAATTGTCCAATGTATCCAGGATGCATATTAGTTTCTGGTTCTTCTATTAATACTACCTTGTCTTTGACATCACTTAAACACCATAAGATTCCAACCAGTTGTTTAAATCCATCTCCCATAAAGTCATAAGGAATTTCAGGTGAATCTTCAAATGACAAATATTCAAAACTAAATCTTTTTAGATTCTTGATTAATTTATATTCTTTAATAATATTTTCTATTTTATAAATTTTTGTTGTTTCTCCTTCTTCACCCTTTAAATTTATTTCTGATTTTGGATTTTTTATAAAAATCACTTTTTTAGATTTATTGTTTGTTTTAATGTCAGGCTTGTATTGTTCGGCTATAAATAGCTGTAGCATAAAAGAATCAAAATACGAGTTAAATTTTTTGTTCAATTTATTAGTTATGTTTTCTGAAATTCCATTTTCTATTGATTCATTTTGTCTTAAAAAATGAACCGGATAATATATTTTCTTTTTTCCATTAATTATAATAAAAATACAATTTTGAGATAAATCTAAAAGTATTTTAGGTGTTAAAATATTATTTAATACCTTTTCCAAATAATTCTCTAATTCTTTGGTTAATTTTCTTTTTTCAACTTTTGTTAAATATTCTTTAAAAGCATTAATTAATTTTCTTTTAAAATCAATACCAACATTTTGAATACTTGGCTTTTTAAATTCTAATTTTATTTTCTTATTTTCTTCTGTGGCTATAGTAATACTTGCTTTTTCAGAATTAATATTTATTAATTTAGACAAATATCCTTTATAGTGTCTGTTTATTTCAGGAATATTATTTGCCAAATTTATAGATTCTATTAGTGTTGTTTTTCCAGTATTGTTTCTTCCAACTATTAGATTTATTTTTTTTGGTTTCACTTCCATTTCAGAGATTCCTTTAAAATTATTTAGTTCTAGTTTTTTTATATACATAATATAGCATATATTTAAAATTACTTCTTTTTCTTACCAGTCCTTCTCGGAGCAATTGAACCAACTTTCTGTCCTGGTGGTGCATTTCTCGCAACAGATGTTGATTTACCCGGATGTGTTTTACCTCCGTAAGGATGATCAACAGGATTCATCTTGCTTCCTGAAGTTGTTGGGAAGTGATGTCCTCTTGATTTCATAAATCTCCATTTATTTCCGGCTTTTAAGAAAGGTTTTGTTGTTCTTGCGAAACCAGAAGGTTTGCCAATAATTGCCCTGCAATTTCCGCTTAATTTCTTCATTTTCTTTGATGGGAATTCAACAAAACAATAATCTTTTTCATGGGATTTTATAATTGCGAAAGAACCGGAAGATCTGCAAAATTTACCACCATCTTTATAAACAGATTCTATGCAGTAAACTGAACTTCCATCAGGTATTTTGGATATTGGGGTAATATTTCCAGCCACAATTTCCGCTTTTTCTGAAACTTCTATAATTTTATTGGTATATGTCCCGATTGGGGCAATAATCTGGCATCTTGTGCCATCTTCAAATTCTAAATTAGCCACAGGGGAGTTGCAACCTGATATGTGCTGAATATCCGTAACTTTGGCATTTCCCTCTGTTTTTGGTAATTTTAACTCTACTTTTCTTTGAGCCCGGTAAGTCATACTTCCCTTACCTCTCCTTCTTGCAACAATTCTCTTACCCATAAGCCTTTTACAAATTAAATAATTAAAAGGATGTTTTATTGATTTAAGCTTTCAGCGTCAAAGGATTATTTTTAATTAGATTTCAATTATGGATGAAAAACTCACAATCTATATTGCAGCACCTTTATTTAATGCCGCAGATACTTATTTTAATTCTCAAATAGCGGAAAGATTGGAAAAAATAGGATATGCCACAAATCTCCCTCAAAGAGATGGATTTGAATTTGGCAATCTGGAGAAAGCTCTTACAGATTATCTCAATCCTGATCAGGTTGGTCCTGCGGTGCAAAATGTTATTTATTTTCTTGATATGGGTGTTCTTGTGCCGGATAGCGATGTGGTATTGGCGAGGTTGGATGAACCTCTTGATGAAGGGGCTGTTGTTGAGTTAACTCGCGCAAAAGATATGGATAAATGCACAATTGGTTTTAGAACTGATGCGAGAACCCCTTATGGTTCTTCAGAAGATGATTTAAAAGGCATGCATTTTTTCCCGGCTTATCAGTGCAATGAATTTATTTCGCATTATATGCCATCAAAAACCCCTGAAGAAAGAGAACAACAAATGGAATCTCTTATTGAGAAAATAGACCAGACAATTGAAGAAGCGGAGATTATTCCTAAAAAAGAGTTGCCTGATTATATAACTTCCAATCCAAATATAAATTCAATTTTGGAAGGAGCTGAATTATTATTTCAGGGAATTTCAGATATTCATTCGCGGGAAGGTCTCAAAAAAATTGCTTCAAGATATCTGGATTATGAAACTGAGTTGGGGAAAATCAAACCTAAGGTAAGATAAAAATTATTCTAAACCAACACAAAATTTCTTAGCCATTTTTACACCTTCTTCTGTTTTGGGATATCTTTTTTGTAATTCAGGATAATCATTATTTGCATAATTGTTGAGGTCATATTCGTAAACAGATATAATATTCCATTCAAAACATTCATTCCTCAATTTCCCTTCAAGAATTATATCTTTTGCCGGAGGATTAAATCCTTCTGTCCAAAATAAGATAGTTGTTATAAGCACCAGAAGATATACAGTAATTATATAATTGTTTCTATTGATAATGAAATACCTTTTAATTTCATATTTATCATTCATGCCCAATGCAGAATCTTTTTGCGGCTGTAGCTCCGGCTTCATCTTCACCATATTTCAAATGCAAAGCAGGATAGGCCTCGGGTACCATGTAAGTAGCAGCATTATGTTGATAACCAGAATCCCTTCCCCATTCATTACATTCTGTTCTTAGTTGTCCCTCAAGAGTTATCTCGCCGGCAGGACGATTAAAACCCCCGCCAAAAAATAAGATTACAATTACAAGAATTAGGATACAAACAACAATAACCACAATAGTTTCTATTGGAAGCGACATGCCTTTTAATTTGCGGTCCATAATTATATATTATATCTAACTATTTATTATGAAGTTGAAAGGAATTGAGTTGCCTGTGAATACAGTTATTATACTTGTTGTTGCTATTTTAGTTCTTGTTTTGATAGTCTATATGGTTATCAAGGGTACAGATATGAGTTTAGTCACTAACCAGGATGCCTTTAACAGGGGTTGCAGGGTTTATATTGAAGAAGGCAGGTTACCTTCAACTATTATGCTTGGTGATATAACTAATGATGGCAAAGAAGATAGTTTGTTGACGGTCTGCAGGTTGCATTATATGGATTCAAGCATGGATGATGAGGGTTGTAGGGAAAAATGCAGGGAAGTCTTCCCTTTTGGTGAGGTGGGCGACACAGGTGGAGTAACAACCTGTCCTACTGGAGCTGATGCTTCAGGTTATTGTTTTGCAACAGATACAGGTTCTCTTTGCAGTGGTAATTGTTATTGTAGCGATAGTACTACTTGTTCTCCTTTAAAAAATGATGGTGTCGGATGCAGTAAGAGTTATGAATGTAAAACTGATTGTTGTAATGAAGTATGGGTATGTAGTGCAGGCAAGCCAGAGGATGCATCTTGTGAAAAGTACCATGAATGTTTGTCTGGTACCTGCACTGTTGACGGGTGTGGACCCAGTTCTGGTGCCGGGTGTCAAATAAATACAAGACCTTAACACAATTATTACTAATTTAATTATCTTTTTTAAATTGATTTATGAGACTCTTATTAATTCACTCAAATAAGCTTGAATATAAAGCCACAAAAAAGGCATTAAAAGACATTGAGATTTTAGGAGAAAAAGAAGGGAAAATCGGGCAATGTTTGGTGGTTTTCTGGACTGCTGAGGAAGCGGATGCAAATGTTGAGAAAATTGCTGAAAATTCTTTCCAGGAGATAAAAAAAGTTGCTGAGCAGGTAAATGAGAAAACAATTGTTCTTTATCCTTATGTTCATCTATTATTCGGGAGCAAACCAGCCTCAAAAGAAACAGCTCTTGAAATTGAAAAGAAACTCGGGGAAAAATTAAAGAAAGAATTTGAATTTTACAAAGCTCCTTTTGGTTATTACAAAAGTTTTGGGATTGAATGCAAAGGACATCCCTTGGCAGAACTGAGCAGGGTTGTAACAAGCGAAAAAGAGGTTGAGAAAAAGGAAAAGAAAGGGAGCGAATTTACAAGATTTGTTCTCGCAGATGGGAATGGAAAAACCTATGAAATCACAGAAAAAAACTGGAAGGACTGCGAAATTTTTAAATCCGAGGACAAAAAAATAAAAATACTCCGGCAGTTTGTAAAAAACGAACTTGAAGGGAAAGAAAAGAAAGGCGAGCCAAAACACATTGAATTGATGAGAAGACTCGAACTTGTTGATTACTGCGATGTTTCTGATTCCGGACATTTTAAATGGTATCCAAAAGGCTGCTTAATTCAGGATTTAATTTTGGATTACGCTTACAAACTTGCGAGAGAATGGGGCGCAGTTAAAATGAAAAATCCTTTGTTGATAAGAAGCGACCACAATGAGGTTGGTCAGTTAATGAATGAATTCCATGAACGAGATTATTGGGTGATAGGAGGAAAAGACAAATTCCTGTTAAGATATGCATCTGATCCTCTTGGATTTCCGTTCATGCAAAAAATCAATTTTAGTTATAAACAGGCGCCGTTAAAAGTGTATGAAGAAGCAACCTGTTTTCGCAGGGAACAAAAAGGCGAACTTTCAGGATTGCAGAGAGTAAGAAATTTCCTGATGACTGATATGCACGCAGCATGTTCTTCTATTGAAGAAGCAAAGAAGGAATTTATTTACCTGTGCGAGAAATTTGCGGGTCTTATGGATGATACTATTGCAAATGGTAGATGGGTGCTTGGATGGGAAGGCACAATTGATTTTTATGAAGAAAACAAGGAATGGTTGATTGACATAAACAAGAAAATGAAGGTTCCCGCATTTTTCAAATTGATGCCGGAAATGAGCCATTATTATGCGATTAAAAACGAATACCAGACAATTTCAGAGCAGGGCGCAAATATACAGGTTTCAACAGTGCAGTGGGATGTTAAAGACGGGGAAAGATTTGGAATAGGCTACATAGATGAAGATGGAACCAAAAAAAACTGCCCTGTAATTCTTCATGCTTCTTCATTTGGAAGTATAGAAAGAACTCTTGCAAGTCTGCTTGAAAATTGCGTTATAACGCAGAAAGAAAAGGGAATAAATCCAATACTTCCTTTATGGCTTTCCCCCTCGCAGGTAAGATTGTGTCCTGTTTCTGACCAGTATATTGATTTTGCAAATGAACTTGCGGATAAATTAGAGAAGGAAAATATCCGGGTTGAAGTGGATGACCGGACAGAAAGTGTTCAGAAAAAAATAAGAGATGCGGAAGTTGACTGGGTGCCTATGAGTATTGTTCTCGGGGACAAAGAAAGAAGTGGTGATTTACCAGTAAGATTCAGGGAATCCGGAGAAGTTAAGAAAATGGAATATGATGCATTGGTTGATTATATTAAAGAAGAAACAAAAGAGATGCCTTTCAGACCATTGCCAATTCAGAGAGAAGTTTCAAAGCAGATAACTTTTGTTGGATAAATTTATTCTTTGGGTTTATCTAAAATCCCTGCTTCCTGAAAGTATCTTTCTAATTTTTCAACAGATTTGTCTTTTTTATGGTTATAATAAATTTCTTTTATCATAACATAAACTAAAGCACCACCAGCCCCTATTGCATAAATATTGTTTTCTTCTAGTCCATAACCTATCAGATTTCCTCCAACTATACCGTTAATTAAAAAACTTGGTGCATCTTTAAAGCCTACCTTGACATTTTTTAGAGTATATTCTATTTGTTCTTTACCTAACTTTTCATAATCTACTCCCATTAATGAGTAATGATTATAACTATTTATAGTTCAAATTCCCGTAAAATCACCTTATTTAGCCCAAATAAGCTATAATAATTTCATAAATTATAACTAATTATTTACTGGGAGGTTCTGGGGGTTTATCTTGAGGTGCGGGTTTTCCAACATTTTGCTTTGCCTTTTCCAGTCTTTTTCCAATTGCTTCCAGTCTTGTTTTTGCCATTTCACTTAAACCCATATTTGCGTCCTGTTTTGCAAGACCCATTTCTTTTTCTGAACGAGCTGTATTAATTCCTTGTATTTTTAATTCTTTTATTTTGTTTTTAATTCCTTCAAATTTTTTGGTTAAATCATCAGTATCAGGTTCTCTTGTTGATTTAAAATACATAACTAGAGCCGCTCCGCCAATTACAAAAACAAGCGCAACAACCAGCATAATTATTAAGGACATATCCACTGGGTTTTTTGAACTGTTGCAATCCAATAAAGTATTGTTGCACCCAAGGTCGCAGATTTTAGATGTTTTCCAGGAATTGTTGGCGCATATTTGCAGGTCATTCCCGCTGCATCTTTTTTCTTCTCCTTCGCAGTCAGGAGGTTTTGGCACGCAGTTGAATGTAATGGGACTGCAGGAATAATCGCAGGTTTCACTTGTAATCCAGGCATTGCTAATACACTCCTGAGATTGTTTTCCCATGCATCTTTTTTGATTATCTTCGCATATAAGAGCTATTATTGTATAATTTCTGGATTCTATTGCATAATTGCCCGCATCATCTGTTGCAGTGCAAGTTGTTGTTTGTTCGCCAGAGGTCAATGGATTCCATCCTGCGACAAATCCATTAAAAGAACCTTTTAGATTATCATTTGCCATACAGAGAGGAATAAAACTGCTTCCAAAATCATATTCTTCTATTATTTCAAAAGAAGTTATAACTGGAGGAACTGTATCCATTACAAGGTTTTCTGAAACATGCTCGTTTTTGAATCCATTTTTATCATAAAAAGTTGCGGAAATACTATAAATTCCATCTTCATAAACAGATAAATTTACTGTGAAAGTTCCGTTTTTGGTGGTAGTAATATTTTCTATTATGTCTGTTGAATTGCTTAAAATTATAACAACATAATCCAAGGTTTTATTATCCAGCACACTTATGCTTGCGGTAATATTGTAGTTGTTTAAATAAGAATTGCTTAAGGGGTAATTTATTAATACTTTATAATCGCTGGATAATAGGTTAATTGTTTTTGTTATTAATAATTCTTCATTCTCTGCATTATCCACGCTGTAATATCTTATATAACTTGTTCCTTCAGAGTCTACAAAAATAGATTCTGAATATATTAAATCCGGCGTACAGGTATTATTTAAATCAATACAATAAAAAGTCTTGTTGCAGCCCAAACGCAAATCAGAACAACTTAAATTTATTTCTACATAATCCGCATTTGTCCAGTCTTCGAAATTATAAGAATCTCCTGTATCTTCTATTCCAATTATTGTTGTGTTTGGAGCTTCTAAATCAGGAACATATTTATTGCTTAGTGGAAGATAATCCACATTATTTTCATCTTCTGTGATTGCATATTCTTCATCGCAAAATCCATCCATATCAGAATCCTTGCAATAATCTGAATATCCCTGTCCGGTTAGGTTTGCCCAGTAATTCCCGCCTATGCAGCTCCCAGTAGAATAAATCCTGATCCCTTCTTGTTTTGTTGTATTCCACGAATTAAATAAGATTGTCCCGTAAAATTCTATGTTGTTTATGTTCTTGAACCTATTGTTGTAAATATTATTATCTGATGATGCGCTGAAAAACATACCTAAAACATTATTGAAAAATGTTGAATTTGTAATTGTGCTTTTTGAAGAAGACTCCAGCAAAAGACCGTAATCCCAACCGTTGATTAAGCAATTTTTTATATTTGTATTATCAATATTATTTAAATAAACTCCTGTGGTATAAACTCCCCCGGAACTGTAGATGGTGTGTCCCATACAGTCAAAAGTTACATTATCAATTTGTATATTTATACAACTTGCTGTTTCTGTGTTGGTTATATCTTTGGTAAGGTAATATTTTCCTCCAGATATATCCAGATTGGAACATTCAGTAACTTTAATTGGAGTTAAGATTTGGAATACTGTTGTTGAATTTGAATTATCGCTCAAATCATAAGCAATAGCGGTAATATTATAATATCCTCCAACAGAAACACTTAAATTAACTGTAACTATCCCGCTATCAGAAGTAATAGTATAATTTTCTATCAGACTGTTTTTTCCTATAGAAATATTTGTGTAATGCAAAGTTGGATCCTGAACATTAATGGTAATTTCCAAATTGAAGGTATGGAAAATTTGGTTGTCAGATGGTGAAATTATTTCAAGTTCCGGCGGGATTAAATCCGGAGCATATTTATTGCTTAGTGGAATATAATCCACATTATTTTCATCTTCTGTGATTGCATATTCTTCATCGCAAAATCCATCTGTATTGCTGTCAGTGCATATTTCTGAGTAACCTGTTTTACCTGAAGTTGCCCAGTAGTTCCCGCCTATATAATTTCCATCAGAATAGATTCGGGCGCCTTTTTGTTTTGTTGTATTCCAAAAATTGTTTGAGCCTGTCCCGTAAAATTCTATATTATTTGTATTGTTGAATAAATTGTTATAAATTCTGTTATTTGATGAATATCCCATTTTTATCCCACAATAATTATTATCTAATATGTTATTTTTAAAAATATTGTCTGAAGATACTGAGAAATGGATTCCTGTTTCTCCGCAGGAGGATATTGTTGTATTTTCTATCTTCCCATTATTAGAACCTTCATAATGAATTCCTTTATCCCATCCTTCTAAAATACAGTTTTTTATAATGGTGTTGTATTTGTTTGAATAAATACCCGTTGTTCCGTTCCCTGATATTGTATGCCCCTGACAATTAATTGTTATTCTTGTTGCAGTAACTTTCAGGCATATTTCAGAACTCATATCTATAATATCGCCTGTTAGATTATATTCTGTATTTGTGTCTCCGAGGGTCGAACATGAGGTTAAATTAATTGCAAATATGGGAGAACTTAAGAATAGAATCCCTGTAAATAAGAGAAAAGTTTTAAATAGATTACTAAGTATCTGACTCATATATACATTACATTAGATAAATAAGGTTTCTTTAAAAAATTTATTATTATTTATGGCAACAAAGAAAGCAAAGGCAGCAGGAAAATTTGGAGCGAGATACGGGAAAAAACTGAGAGCAATTTATAATAAAGTATTTGAGACTTCAAAGAAACAGCATAATTGTCCTGTTTGCGCAAGAGAAGAATCAGTAAAAAGAACTTCTTTCGGAATCTGGGAATGCAAAAACTGCAAGACAAAATTTGCAAGCGGAGCATTTGAGTTCAGGAAAGCTGATTTTAAGAAATAATTAGTACAATGATTTTTAACTGAATTATTATTTATTAATGATTATGTTAAAGATAAACTTAGAAGATTCGAGCGAAGTACCAGAATTATATCCACCTGATTTTTCAGTATTAATGAATAATATCCTAAAACAAAATGGAATGACTGCATATTGGATTGGTTTTTTATATCCACAGGAGGGAATAATGGAATATCCATATATTCAAAGAATGCCTAAGAGAAAATATGAAACCGGTCTGACTCCTAAGACAATAAATGAGAAACCTTACAGAACAGGTATACAAACATATGATTTATGGTCAGAGCGTGAAGATGATAAAAATGCTCTTTATTGCTGTGATGACTATATGTTATTTAGAAAAAATAAAACATATGAGCTTGCAATGTGGATGGAGAGGTTTGGAGGTCAAGTGAGATCAGACAAAGAGATTGCCAATCATGTTGACATAGATTGTGATGCTGTGCCTGCTATATATGAATTTTTCTATTGTTTTTCTAAATTGGATGATATTCAAAACAAGGTTATTCCTTTGACTTATTTCTGTGGAGGTAGGTGTAATCCTGTGGAGATAGATTATTTAATAATTCAGTTTCACGAGGAAGCTTACCCACCCTATGGTGCTTATAGTGAAAATGCAATAGATAGATGTTATATTACAAACCAATATTTTTCTTTAGAATGTGATATCCCTAAAGATGAATTTCTTAAAGAGATAATCAAAAGTCTGTTTCCGAAAGGAATTAAACATATCTCAAAATAGCCCCAATCCCCCCAAGGTTCTTGAACTCAACGCCCTCCTGCGATGACATGGAAATTATTTCCATTTGAATTCCCATTTGCTCGCACAAATCTTCAATTTTATCCATATCATCAAATTCTTCTGAGACAAGAACAATCTCCGCTTTATTTTCATTAATAATTGAAAAAGTATCAACTGCCCCGTAAACCACTTCGCCTTTTCCCTGACTCAATTTAACGAAAAAATCTTTTAATAAATCCTGTTCTTTCACAAATTCGGTTTCTTTTATTAAATCCCTGCCTCTTTCCAAAGTCTCCCTGATTCCTGGTTTATCTGTATCTGAGGTATCAACAATCCCAATAACTTTGTCTGCAAGTGATTTAAGAAGATAACTTTCTTTTTGAAATTTTTCTTTTATTGGTCCTGGACCTGATAAAATTATTCCTTTAATGTCTTCTTTTTCAAGAAGTTCTCTGGCTGTTGCCGCAATTTTCTGGAGGAATGAAATCAATAAATTTTCTCTTACTCTTGAATACCTCACACTACTTTGTCCTCCTGCCCTTGTTTTTCCGGGAACAAGAGAAGTCATGTGTTTTAAAATAGTTACTCTTTTTCCGTAGATTACCGCAATATCAGCTGAACTTTTGTCAAGGCAAATAACCCCATAACTTGCTTTTTCTTTCATAAATTCTTTTAGAGGTTCTGTTTCAAATTTCTGGTCGCATCTATACAATTTTATTCCTACTTTATCCGGAGGGGTTATTATATAAAGTCTAATGTCTGTTTTACCTTCATCTTTTGACACATTTCCGCAGAATATTGCAAAACCATTCTCAGGCAGACTTTTGTATAATTTTAATTCCTGGGTGATTTTCTCAAGAGCCCCAAGAACATTCTTTCTTACAGTCTTGTTTTTCACATTTCTTGTTAATGCAATTTCCTGACCTATAAACTCCGAGGCTTTGTTAAAATCGCTTCCTGCCGGAATATAATAGGTTACCAGTTCTGTATGCCGTCCTCTCACGCTTTCAAGTTCTCTTAGTATTTTTTTCAGCTTAAGTTTGTCCACATCCATAAACCTTTTTATTTGTTAAGTTAAATAATGGGCATGTAGCTCAGTAGAACTGCATATGTTAAAAACTGCGGTTTTGAGCAATTGGATAGAGCACCGCCCTTCTAAGGCGGGGGTCGCAGGTTCGAATGAACCCTTTTCAATGTGATTGTTGAAAAAGGTCTCAACCCCAAAAACACAAATTAGAGAATCCTGTCATGCCCATTTTAAATTTTTATAAAGTTCTTCTCATAGAATAATGGGATATTTAGAGAATAAAGTACTCACAGTTCGCCTTTAGAAGAATATTTTTTTAATATAGTTTATTATAGAATCAAACCAACCCACATTTGATGTATTAGTATCAGAGCTTAATTTAGAATCATTTTCTACTATCAAAGTAGTGTCACTTCCAAATAACTGATAAACACCAGCTTCTGTTAGAGTATATTCTACTGCATCTTCTACGATAATGCAATTTTTTTCACAACCCAAAATTTCCTTTTCAAGAGTTATACTAAGACCAACATAATTATTTATAATCAAACTCTCAAATATTTTTTCAAATTCGAAATGATAAATGTTTGTATGCATTGAGTATGATTCCTCAGCATCTTTTTTGCATTTTTTATCTGTGATATAACCCCAAGCATCACTTATTTTTGTGTAATTTGCTCCAGCACCGCAACTTGCACTGCAGCCAGAACAATTAGTATTTTCAATTCTTTTTAAAGCATTCTGGGGTATTATATTTATTAAGGCGTTTTCTAAGAAAGGATAATTGTTTTTAAAATCCGAAGGTATATCTGATTCTATGACGGGTAAAAGTTTTTTTTCTATAAAAAATCCATTTTTATAAATATGATTGTTAATAGCTTCAGCAAGAATTGCCTTGTTTAAATTAGTTAAATCATAATGCAATATTTCGGTAATAGTTAATTCTCCTTCTCTAAGAATAGTAAATTTATGGGGTGTTCTTATTGTTGTGTAAGCAGTATTTCCACACCAATGATAATGTGATACACAGACACCTTTACTTTTTATAGTAGTATTTAGAGGTAAATATTTATTACCTTCTGCATCTACAAAATCTGTTAATATTTTAGCAGTTATATCTTCACCTTTGTAATTATAAGTCATATGAACCTTATCACAACTTTCTGCATAAATTACAGGGTTAATAAAAAATCCTGAAAAAACCAAACAAATAAGGAGTAGATTCTTTTTTTTATATTTTTTGGTTATTAAAAACAAGGTAATAACAATTATTAATATGCCTGTCAGATAAAGAAAATAATTTGTTTTTTCTCCTTGCGGTTCAGGTTCAATTGGTTCTAAAAAAGAAATTTCTTTTTTTTCGTGAAAAATGCATTTTTGATCACTCTTCTGGTTATTAATATAAATTTCAGCGCATAATTGATATTCTTCTAAATCAAAAGGTGCCGAGAAATTAAATTCTTTTACTGCGATATCATCAACTTCCAATTCTTCCAAATAATAAGAATTATTGTATAATGTTTTTTTATCATCCAAGTCAGAAAATGTAAGTTTTACCTCAATATTTTTAGCAGAATTTTTTATTGGGTAATAAGGTCCGGTAAGACCAATTCTAAATTTTATATTATCTCCTTTAAGATAATTGAGTTTATTTATAGTCAAGTCAATGATGGGGGTATATTCTCCATCAATAATAATTCTATTCTTATAAATGGAATTAACAAGATTATTATCATCTTTCAAAACATATTTTATAACATAAGCATCTGGTTCTGTGAATGTAGGTATCGAAGTGGATATCCATAAAGAAGAAGAGCTATTAATTGAAATAGGATATTGATTGACTCTAGTGCAGTTATTTGTATCACTATATCGACATAAAAATGTTTCTAAAGTTCCAGTAAATTTTTCTAAACAGTTATTTTTAATTTCCATTGCGCCGGGAACATTAGTATTTTGATTGACTACAGGACCGCTTTGTTCAAATGCTCCTGCAATATGGGTATTTTCCTTACTTATATAAGCGCATAATTTATTTTCTCCATTTTTTACTTCAATAAGAAATACAGTATTTTTCGCAGGTTTATAAGATTCAAAATTTCCACTTAATTGGATTCTTTCTGTATAGATATAATTTTCCATAAAATAGACTCCATCATTTAAATCCTCAGGAAGTTTGAATGAAACATTATAAGTATATTTTCCCCTATCTATTGAATCTAAATGGATTTGCTTTTCTTTAACTATTTTGCAGCTTTTAATTCCATCTGCAGATAGTTCACAATTTGTCAATAATATAACAATTACTGGGGTTTGTATAACATATCCCTCTGCATTAATTAATTCAAAAGAATAATCAATTGTTTTTCCGGCATTGTAAATTGAGTTATCTGGAAAATTAAATTTAATTAAAGTATCATAAAAGGAGTAAGTTGTTATTTTTTCTCTCGCCTCTATTATCTGATTAGAATTTATTAATAAAAATATTGCAATTATACCCAACCATTTATTATTTATTGCCATTTTAATCAGTTATTATAGCAAATAATCCTTCCCAGGAAGTAACACATTCTCCATTTAAACAAATCTCGGATATATTAAGTGTGGAGCTAACAATAGTTCCATCAATATTTAAATCACCTGGAAAATTCCATTGAGGGTTGACTACACCAGAAGCATTAAAAGTTCCGGGACCCATCATCCCAGGATGAACCCCCGGATTTGGATAATCACCATAAGGTCCTATTGAATAAGTTGCGAAGATTGCGGAGCCTATGCAAATTATAAAAGTTAATAAGATTCCTAAAGTAAGTTTTTTGTTAAGATACATAATACTTATAAGTATTATATATATATACTTCTAAAATCTGCAATCAATCATGTTTCTTTTTATGCTGTGATTTTTTATGTCTATCGCGATGTTCTCTTTCCTTTGGTGAAATTTTTCTTTCATCTGTCTCGCCAATACTTTCCAGAAATTTGGCATTATCAGCGTTGTATTGAGCAAAATATTCCCCTATTTGTTTATAATCGCTGATTTGGTTTTTTGTCATCCATTCAAGAACTTTTGCTTTGTTTAATATATCCGCTTCCATATCATATTTATCTATTCCTGTCCGGTCAACAATATTTTTCAATACCACAGATTTATCAGCAATTTTAAATTCGTCTGATTTTGGGTCCCATTTCGCAAAGTTGTTTACCAAGGGTCTTTTTGTTTTATAATCCATCCCCGCAATTTCTTCTATAGCAGTTATTCTTCTGAATATCCTGTCGCCTATTTTAACTCTTGAGATAAAAACAATTACATCCAATATTTCAAGCAATGTTGAAGGAAGATTTATTGGTTCTGTTATTAAACGATCTATTAAAGTATCTATGCTCTCGGCGTGGATTGTTGCAAGTCCGGGGTGTCCTGTAGCCATTGCCTGAAATAAAACAAAAGCTTCTTTTCCTCTCACCTCACCAACAATAATCCGGTCTGGTCTTTGCCTCAAACTCTCTCTTAACAAATCAAATAATGTTACTGAACCCCTGCCTCCTGTGGTAAGTTCTGACCTTGCGACTTCCGGTATCCAGTTGGGATGCGGCAACTGAAGTTCGCCTGTGTCTTCTATGCTCACAATTTTTTCTTCTGGTCTCGCAAGCATTGAAATTGAATTTAGAAAAGAAGTTTTACCTGAACCGGTTCCTCCTGAAATTAATATGGAACGCCCGTTTTCCATTGCAAACCACAGGTAAGCCATTATATTAACATCGCAGGTGTGGGATAATACTTGTTTTGACGGTGTAAATGGTTCTTTGCTAAATCTACGGATGGTAAAATTTGAACCTCTTCTTGCAATGTCTGTTGCCAGGGTTGCTTGGACTCTGCTGTTATCAGGCAAAATTCCATCAAGCAAAGGGTGCGCAACAGAAAGGTCTCTTCCGCATTTCTGAGCCAATTTCATTACAAAAGAATCCAGTTTTTCAGGATTATCAAAAACAACATTTGTTTTTATTGAGCCAAATCTTGAATCCCTATGCACGATGTAGAATGGAATATTTGTTCCATCGCATGAAATATCTTCTATATTCTCATCCTGCAATAAGGGTTCCACCATATCAAAACCAAGGAAATCCCTGTAAACATAATACCTGAAAATTTTTACCATTAAATCAGGAAGATCTAATTTAAAGTAAGCAATAGCATCATCAATTTTTTTAAAGATATAATTTCTTGCCTCAAATTTTTTTATTGCCGCAAAATCAATGTCAATTTTTTCCCTGATGTAATCCTTTAGAACTTTCAAAACCTGTTTATCATATTCACTTATCTCAGGCTCCACAATCTGATAAATCAGTTCACTATTAATTTCATTCCAGTGTATATGCGCGTAAGCGTATATTTCTTCTCCTCTTTTTGGTTGGTTTGGAATTAAAGGATATTTCATTGATATTGCGCGCAAATCCTGTTTTTTAAATGATGTTTCAGTTTGTTTTATATCTGATTCTGTGTATGGGAAAGGCAAACCTTCCCATTTGATATCCTTTTTTTTATCTTTATCTCTTTTCATCCATTCAAAATTAGGCGAGGGCGGGAATTGCCATTGAGGTATTTGTTGTTTCTTTTCTTTTGGTTCTTCTTTAGGTCTCTCTATTTTAGGGGGTATGTAATTGATTACAATAGGTCTTTTTTTGAACACGTAATCCATATTTTTCTTGAGTTTTATTGGTTTGATTTTTTTAACCCTCTTTCTAATAATTACTTTTACCATTATCTTGAAATTCTTATATTACCTTCAGTTGAAGATAAAATAAAATATCCTGCGGAACTTGTTGCTAGTCCGTTTGTTAAAATATATTCAAGGTTGAGTAGCTTCCTGGTTATTCCTTTATCGCTTCTAAAATTTCGGACATTAATGTGATTTTTACTTAATGAAATTGTATATCTTGCATCAGATAATTTTTCCGGTATATCTACGGTGATGCTGCAATCTGCTGACTTGCCGCACAGATATGCTTTTGTTGTCGCCATTGATACAAGGTTGGATATTATATAATATTGTTCTGTCTGCGCCTGTCTTTGAAGTGAAGTGACGAAAGAAGCTACTGTTCCAGCAAGAGATAAGGTTACTAATGCGCCAATCCCAAATAACAATAGTTCATTAATTATCTTATGCTGCCCCTTCATAAAAATATAGATTTTTATCTAATATCTACTAATACAAGAGTTTTTGTCAGGGCTCCCCTTTCTTCTCCTATTTTACTTATCACTATTTTTGAATTCTCAGAGCCTATGATGGTTGCGTTGTAGGGTGTTACAATATCTAAGAGATAAACACTTCCGTCGCTTTTTGTAAGATTCCTGTAGATTATTTTGTATGTTGTAAGGGAAGCATAAGTATCAAGCATATGAACATAAGCCCCGGTAACTGAATAAGAATCTTCTCCAAATTCTCCTCCTGTTAGATTGCAGCTTTTGCTGAAACATATAAACTGTCCTCCCCCGTAGATAGCAGTCTCTGTTTGCACTGAAAATTCTATTGTATTGTTTTTTGCATCTATTTTTATTTCCCCGGGTATGTTAAAAACAAGTTCTTCTATTGAACCTAATTTGGCGACTTCATCAACTTTTTTATCAAGTTTATCGAGGAAGTTTTCCGCTTTGTACAAAGTTGGTTTATCCATATTTCTCTGAATCATTGGCATCCCCCATGTGTATGCAACAGAAGTAATTACAAGGAGAACTCCTATAAGCATGATTGAACTTATTATTACAGAGGCGCCTTTGAATTTTTTGGAATTCATAATTATCTTTCCTGTAATAGAATAAACGGGTAGTTTAGTTTATCTAATTTTATTTAAATATTATTCTAATTTAAAAGTAATAACATTATTTAAAATTTTCTTATAATAATAATTATGTTTAGAATAAATAACAATATTGAAGGATATTATAACATAAAATCTGGGCTTGATGAAGGTAAAAGTAGAATAGAGCCTTGTACTACAAAGGTTAGAAAAACAGGATATTCTATAGTTAAAGGAGGGGTATATGATTATTGGGTGCCTGGAACAAGTATGTGTGAAACTGGTGTAAGCAGAGTGAGTAAAGAGATTAGTCCTGAATATAATTTAGAATCACCTCTTGAAAAATTAATGCCTATTTTTGTTAAGAATCATTTAACCAGTCAGGATTCAGGAATACAAATTAGTTTTAGATCCTATGATTATAATATCAATTCAATAATATTATTTGACCTATTAAAATTAGATTCACTCGAAGATGATGTGATATTAGATGAATTTCCTGAATTAAAGGAAAAACTTGGCAAAAAATATTGTATTGATTCAGAAAAAGAAAGAGGATTTTATGTGTATAAAGAAGGTAGTGATAAATGCAGTTTGGTTGCTTCATCAGCTTATCCAATAATTATGATAGAATCCCCTATAAAATTTGCCAGTGAAGAAAATTTAAGAAAAGATATACCACCATATCTTAATGTGGTTGAAGACACAGTCAATGCAATTTATGATATTTATGGGGTAAACTCTGATTCAGAACAGGTTTTAGAGACTAAATCTTTTGGGGAATTGCCGCCTTATGAAAGAAGTAAAATAGAGAAGCTTTGCGATTGGATTGGAATTTATTACCCACCTAATTTTAAAAAGTTAAATGCGGCCGCCGGGATTTGATTACGGCATTGTTCAAACAGAGTCAAACGAATGTACCCGAGTTACTGGCTGTTACCGAAACTTGACCTGGTTTATAATATCAAAATTTTCCTTTCTTTTCATTGAAGTTTTCTTTTCCAAAAAAACACTCGTCCTTTAAACGGTGCCCAAATTTGCTTTGCAAATTAGGAAAGGTTCATGGGAAGCCAGGATCCTAACCACTAGACTACAGCCGCATAATCTATTGTTTTTCTAAAAAAACTATTATCAATAAATTATGATGGAGATTGATGGAAATTACCTTGAAGGTGGAGGGCAGATATTAAGGACTTCTGTTGCTTTATCCTGTTTAACAGGGAAACCTGTTCGTATATTTAATATAAGGGCTGGGAGACCAACACCCGGGCTAAAAGCTCAACATCTGGCGGCGATATCCGCTGTTGCTGAATTGTGCAATGCAAAACTGGAAGGGGGTAAAATTGGCTCAGAAGAGATCTCTTTTCATCCTGGGAAAATTGATAAGGAAAAATTAACAATTAATATTTCAACAGCGGGTTCTGTGGGATTAGTTTTGCAGGCGATTTTTCCTGCCTGCGTTAATTTGACTAAACCTCTCAAAATTGAAATTGAAGGCGGGGGGACTTTTGGTAAATGGGCTCCTTCAGTTGTTTATCTTCAGAAAGTATTTTTGCCAATTCTCGAAAGATTTGGTTTTAAGGCAGATGTAAAAATTCTAAAACACGGGTTTTATCCAAAGGGCGGGGCTAGAGTTGTTGCGGAGATTTTCCCGTCTAAATTAAAAGGTTTTTCTATCGAAAAGGGGGTTGACAAAATTAAAGGAATTTCAATTGTTTCTGAAAAACTGAGAAACGCAAAGGTTGCTGAAAGGCAGGTTGAGGGAGCAGAGAAAATTCTTGAAAAACTAAATCTTCCGGTGGAAATAAAAACAGAATATGTTAATTCAACTTCGGTCGGAACAGGAATTGAACTCTGGACAGATAAAACTATTTTGGGGGCAGGAACTCTCGGAGAGATTGGAAAAAAGGCAGAAAAGGTTGGGAGTGAATGCGCCGAGATTTTAGCTAAGGAAATTAACTCAGGGGCGACAGTTGACAAGCATCTTGCAGACCAGTTGATTCCGTTTATGGGTCTTGCGGATGGAAATTCAGGTTGCAAAGTTTCTGAACTCACCAACCACACAAAAACCAATATTTGGGTTACAGAGAAATTTTTGGACAGGAGGTTTGAGGTTAAGAATGTAAGTGGTTTGTATGAGATTCGTGCTTGAATTGTAATTGTTTCTTCAATTTTTTATTATTCTTTAAGTTAATAGATAAGTATGAGGCGTAAGGATAAGCTGAATTATCCTCACCAAACCGACTCTGATTTTTTTGGATTTACAAGTGATTGGCACATAGGCAATAAACATGCAAATGAAAATTATATTTTGGATTATCTAGACTTGCTAAAAGAACGGGGTGTTAAACAGATATTTCACGGGGGTGATTTGTTTGAAGGTTATCGGATATATAGATCACAATTAAATGATTTGCTTCCTGATTGTTTTGGAATAAAAGAACAGATAAAATATTTTAATAAATTAATTCCGGGACAAAAAGATTTGAATATGAAATTAATCTCAGGCAATCATTTGATTAAGAATCATAAAGGCAAAAATGTTGTTGAAGAGTTATGCTACAAAAGAAAAGATATAGATTATCTTGGTAAATATGATGGTCTTGTTGAACTAAAAGATGGAGTTACTATGGAAATAATCCATCCGAGCAGAGGATCTCCATATAGAGGATTATTTGAATTTGGTGAATATCTAAATTTATTCTCAACTAACCCGGATATTCTTGGCGTAGGTCATAAACATATATCCAATTGCCACTTGTATAATGATATTGCTTGTTATCATTTAGGAACTTTTCTTAATGAACCAAATAGGAAAAACAATAAAGTTTCACCAGATATCGGGGCTTGGATAGTTGAACTGGATATTGATAATGGGGAGATACTTTCCAATAAAAGTGATTGGATTAGTTATGAGTAAATGTTGAAAAATAGTTTTAGATTAATCCTGTTTAGTAAACCGTGAAACCACTATTTATAACTTAATAATAGTTTTTATTATGGCAAAAGTTGCAATTGTGGGATATGGAAATGTTGGAAAAGGAGTTTATGAAGCTATCCTAAGAAATGATGATATTGAGCTGGGAGGCATTATTTCCCGAAATCCCGCAAGGGTTGAAGCGGAATTAAATGATATTACTCCTGTATATTTACAATCAGATATATTAGAAAAAAAGGATATTCTTGACGCTGATGTTGCGATATTGTGCGGAGGTTCTAAAAGCGATTTACCTGTACAGGGTCCTGTTTTTTCAGAGATTTATAATACAGTGGATAGTTTTGATACTCATGCAAATATCCCCGCATATTTTAAAAAAATGGATGAAACAGCCCGTTCAAAAGAACATTCATCAGTTATTAGCGGTGGTTGGGATCCGGGAACATTTTCTGTAAATCGGGTTTTAGCGGATGCGCTTATCCCGGGCTGCATTCCAAAAGGATTTTATGGTCTGAAAGAAAGAGGGGGATTGAGTATGGGGCATTCTGATGCTGTAAGGAGAGTGGAAGGTGTTGAAGATGCCAGACAATATACCCATGCTTTGGATGATGCTATGAACAGGGTTAAAAGTGGAGAAAACCCAAATCTTTCCCCCGGAGAAATGCATAGCAGGGAAGTTTATGTTGTGGCAAAAAAAGGCGCGGATAGAGAACAAATTGAAAATGAGATAATATCTATGCCCGCTTATTTTGATGAATACGAAACTAAAGTTAAATTTGTTTCGCAGGATGATTTGGAAAAAATATGCTATGGGATGCCCCATGATGGGGTTATGATTGCTGTGGGAGAAACCGGGATTGGAAACAAAGCAAGCATAGAATATGGAAATCAATGGGAAAGCAATCCTGAAGCAACCGGAAGTATTCTGGTGGCTTGCGCAAGAGCTGTTGATAAATTATACAATGAATCTCAATATGGTGCATTTACAATGTTGGATATCCCTCCCGCGTACATAAGTCCTCGTTCAAGAGGGGAATTGTTAAGTAGGTTTATGTGATTTTGTAACCTGTTAAGGGTTAGTTGAGGTTTCTTGTTAACAATAGGTTGGATGAATTTTAAAATAATATTATGGATTGGTAGTTTAATATATTGTAATACACAATCAAAAGGCTCTATATATAATTTAAACTCAATATAATTATGTTTTTGGTGTGCCTGAAACATACCCCTTGTGGAATGAGTGTTAAGCTAACTCCTGTTCTACCGGAACAAGGGGTTTACTTTTTTATCTTTATATATATATATATATAAAAAAGTATTTATAATAGTTTCTATAGAAATTCTTCTTTATTATTGCTTAATATAGCTTAAATAAGAGATTGCAGTAACAATAGATTTTAGTTAATATATAAATTATACTTCATAAATCAAATACACATTATTCCGAAATATTTAGAGGTTCACTTTTCATACAAGGCTCTCCTGCATTTTCTAAATTTTTTCTCTTTTTACGTTTAATTTTTTCTTCGTTTTCCATATTAGATAAACATTTTTAATATATAAATTACCGTTAACGATATTAAAATTATGGCTGTAAGAATAGCTATAGATTTTATCTTAACTCCTTTTTCATTCACAATTTTTTGATTTTTGTCAATTATGTATTCATATCTCGTGATTAAATCATCAATAAAAGAATTATCATATTCTTCTTTAATTATTTGAGTTTTGGGATTACTTAAAAATTTCCGTGAAGTCATATTGTAAATTAATAGTATTAAATTTATAGTTCCTATAAAATATATTGAGATTAAAGAACCAATAAGATAACAAGAAATATTCTCAAATAAGTTAATAAAAAATATTAAAATACCTGTATTCAAAACTAACAAATAATTGTTTTTTGTTTCTAATAATTTATTTGATTCTTCAAAATAATCAAACCTTTTTCTTGCCTCTTCAAGAATTGTTAAATTGTGGTTTTCTTTAATATTTTTCATTTTTATATCTCTTCAATTATCTTCCTTTCTTTATCAGTAATTCCATATAATTTATAAACCATTTCATCAATTTCTTTATTAGTTGTTTCAATATCTTCTTTCAGTTTTAAAAGTTCTTTTATGTATTGATTGAAATAATCCTCCCATTCATCCTGCTTTTTTAGTGAAAATTCTATTTTCTGCTTTTTCAATTCTTCGCAGAATTGTTTAAAATCTAAATCAAAGAAATTATCTAATTTCTTTGTAATTTTCTGCAACTTTAAATTCTGCTGGATTCTGTTTATGAATTTGAACTTTTTGTCGTATAACTCTTTATTTAGTTGTATTATATACTTAACTTTTTCAGGTATAATTTTTAAATCGGGTGCGGGGAATGGAATTGTAGTGAAGACATCAGAAGTTATATTAGTATTAGATTCTGCGAATATATCTTTATACAAGAAATTATATAATGTTGAATTGAGGATTCCTAAGAGATAAAACAAAATGTCTTTATTTTCGTTCGCCTTAATTAAATTTATTATATTAACACTAGGCATGGTGATATATTTATTCTCATCATATGTAAAAACTATTCTATATTTTGCTTGTCCTGTAATTCTCTGACCTACCAATTTTGGCTCACGCATAAAATTTAAAGTGCTTGAATTTATTGTTTTAATTTTATTACCTTCGTTCCAAGATATATTTGTAAATTTATCCTGTCCATGTAATAGATATCTAAGGATATTATCTCCTTCAATACAAGGAGCAGAGATTTCTTTTAATTCAGAATCATTCTTAAGGTCAATGCTATCGAATACACACTTATCATATTTCCTTAATCTTGTTTTAGGATACCTTTTTTTTCTATCCAAACTTGAGGGATTGCTTAATTTGAAATATTCATTAAAATCTAATCTATCCTTAATTCTCGAAACAATTGAGATTCCCATTTTACTCATATTAATAAAGAAGCAGT
This sequence comes from Candidatus Aenigmatarchaeota archaeon, assembly GCA_023134135.1. Classification (GTDB taxonomy): domain Archaea; phylum Aenigmatarchaeota; class Aenigmatarchaeia; order QMZS01; family QMZS01; genus QMZS01. The sequence goes on along the minus strand of JAGLVB010000011.1, from coordinate 18,744 downwards.
TAGTGTTTTTAATCATAGGAATAGAAACTATTTTGGGATTGTGATAAATCAAAGGAAGTGATAGCACTTCATTTTTTATAATTTTATTAACCTTTACATCTTGTTTATTGATTCTTTTTTTCTTTAATATTAATATTGCAGTTTCTGTATTTACTTCATCAAATGGAAAAAATCTGTAAGGAAAATCAACAATATTAATTATTTGAGTATTCTTTATCAGAAAATTTCTTAGTTTCTCAAAAGATTGGTTCGCAAAATATGAATCGGGTGTAATAAACCCAAAATGTCCTTCATCTTTAAGTAAATTATTGATACCAGAATAGATAAAAATTTCATATAAATCCAAATCCATTATAAGAACTTCAGCATATTTTTTCCATAAATAATCTCTTTCGATTATTTGTTTTGAATTTACATAAGGAGGATTCCCAATAACCACATCAAAACCTCCCCCATTAATTATCTCTTTAAATTCATCTTCCCATTTAAACGCTTTAACATCAACCGTTTTATCATCAATCAAAGAGTTTCCGCATTTGATGTTGCTGTCCAGAACAGGCAGTTTTTTGTTTTTCCTCGCTGTTTTGAGGAAAAGACTTAGTTTTGTTATCTCCACAGATTCTTCATTAATATCAACTCCGAATATATTGTTGCTGATTATATCTCTTGCTTCATCTTCTTCTTTCCATTTTAACAGGTTAAATTGGGTTTTGTTTTTCTTAACCTTTCGACCAACCTTAATCGCAATATATTCCCCTTCATTCTGCTTAAACAACTGAATCTCTTTTTGAATATTAAGCAGTATATCAACTGCTTTTATCAAAAATGCTCCTGAACCGCAGGCGGGGTCTAATATTTTTATCTTCTTAAACTTCACTTCAAGTTCTTCTATATTGTCTTTGTATTCAAGCACAAGTTCTCTTGAGGTAGTCGCTTTTTTCCCTGAGAGATAAGGAATAATTGTATTTCTGCAAATATATTCTGTGATATATTCAGGGGTATAAAATATCCCGTCTTTTTTCCTTTTTGAAATTACCCCTTCCTGCAAATCCCCTAAATCTGTAAGAGACTGCTCAAAAATATGACCTAAAATATTTACATTAACCTCGGTCTTAAAATCAAATGAAGCCATCAGCAGCAGGTTCTTAATAACAGGGTTTATCTTATTTGAATATTTTTCGAATATTTCTTTATCCTGTTCAAATAATTTTATTTTTTTGTCCAACTTATACTGTTTGTAAATATCTTTGAAAAATTTATCTTCCCTCATATCATTGAAACAAACATTTCTTGGAAGTTCATCTTTGAACAAACCCCCGTTAAATCCTTTTATCTGGCGGGGTATTTCTTTATTCAATTCCAAAAACATATTTTTAATTTTAGTGGAAATATAATCGCTGTGTTTATCCAAAATTCCTGTTTTAAGAACCTGCAATATTTTTTCTTCAAAATATCTTTCATCCAATAAACCAGTATCTTCGGCAAAAAATATGAACATTAATCTGTTTAGATAAACCTGCGCGTAATGAACAGCTTCTTCTTTTGTAAGCCCGTTTTCTTCAAAATCTTTTATCAGCATTAATCTTGTCTCATGAAACAATTTGTAGAATTCTTTTGTAAAGTTCCTGTCCTCAACAGAAGAAGCTTCTTCCAATTCTTTTATAAAATTTCCGCCTAAACTGTTTTTGGAAAATATTGCGACAAATTCTTTTAATTTTTCCTCATCATCTTTAATCTCTGAAAAATCAAATTTGTGGTAGGATTCATAACCCTTATTTCTGTCAAACAAAACAAAAATTTTGTAATTTGTTAAAATTCCGTAAGGAATTACCAGTTTGTAGAGATAATCATTTATCTGGTTTACCGGAGTTTCGCGGGCTTTTGTATCCCTGTGTTGATAAGCCCAAAGGTCTTTTGTGTCTGTTCCTTTGGCTTCAAAACAAACAAATTTGTTATTGTTTTCATCTTCAAAAGAAAATTCCATATTTTTGTCTTCATGTTTAAGACTATCTAAACTTATATCATATCCAAGCAAATCTTTCAGTATAATAGTCATGAAAGAAGGGTAACTTTCCCGTTCTTTCTTCAATTTCCCTTCATCAAGAAGTTTAAGCCATTCTTTTGCGGATTTCTTTTGCAAAGGAGTTAAAATCACTTTGGAACAAAATTTCTCTATTGTTTTCGGGTTAAATAATTCCTTTTCCATAGAAATATTAGATTTTAAATTAATGCAGTTTATAAAAGAATTATTGGTATTGCAAAGACATCATTTGTACTGTTAGGGAGGTCATAAGCACTGCTAAAGAGGGTGTAAAAGATATATCTTATAAATATTCTATATTATGGTTAATGAAGAGAAAGAAAGATTATTGGAAGAGTTAGTTAAAGATGAATTGCGCAGATTTCTCTATGAACACAATAACAAAAAACTTATAGATTCTTTAGCCGATTAGTTATCTTAATTACCTTATCAAATCATATATCTTTAGTTTTAATCTAAGGTTCAATTTTATTTAATTTATTTATAATTTCTCTCATTTTTTTAGATATTGTATATTTTGAAATATGTTTTTTTATGAATTTTTGGCATTCAAGTTCGGATTTTTCCCCCATCGCCACTTCAATTATAAATTTCCTTGAATCTCTAAATGGGATATATCTAATACTATATCCATTACTTTCTAAAAAAGCATTGCAGGCGATTATTGAAGTTCTTTTGTTCCCATCAGCAAATGGATGTTTAAGAGCAATATTATAAAATACAAATGCTGCTTTGTTAATTAATTTGGTTTCTTTAGGTTTAGAATCATCATACATATCTTTAACATAGTTTAAAATAAATTCCAAATTGCTTTTTGACATATAACCTTTAGCAATAGGGTCATCACTTTTCTCGTACATTTTTATGATGCTTTTTTGCAAAAGTTCTATATGACTTAAGGGTAAATAAATTAATTCATCTTTGTCAGAGTAATAATTGCTTTTCGTTTTTTCATCTAATTTTAAGATGGCATTTATGTAACTTGTAAATTTTACAAATAATTTATCTAAATTTTTCCCCAAGTTCATAACTATTTATTTAATTCAAACAACAATATCTTTAACTTACCCCCTCTTCAATTATTGTTTCTTTGGTAACTTCTTTTGTCAACTTAATATCTTTGGTTAATCTTTTTTGTTTCCACGTTCCTTTGGCAAACCAAACAATTGTTATAATTGCGGCAATAACATTGGCTATGGGAAATGCTATCCAAATGCCAAGTTCTGCAAGAACTGTGTGTTTTGATAAAATATAGGCTATGGGAAATCTTAAAACCCATAAAGAGATTATAGATAAAATCAGAGGAATCATTGTATTTCCTGAACCCCTGAAAGCCCCGTTCAAACTCATCTGCAATCCAATAAATCCAAAAGTTAAAGCCATTATTTTAATAAACAAAGCAGTTGCTTGAATAGTTTCTAATTCCCCGGGGATGAAAATTGCGGAGATTTGTCCGGCAAAGAAAAATGTTAAAATTCCAACCAGAGTTAAAACAATGAAGCCTGTTAAAGAACTTAATTTTGCTATTTTTTCAGCTCTTTTCATCTTTCCTGCGCCAATGTTCTGACCAACTAATGTTGATGTTGCCATTGACAATCCTATTGCTGGGAGAACAATAAAACTCAATATTCTTCCCCCAATACCATAAGCAGCTAAGGTGAGAGTTCCAAAACTTGCAACCAAAAATATCATGATAATCATTCCTAATGCTCTTGTTGATTGTTCAATGGAAGCTGGAAATCCAAGTCTAAACATTTTTTTGAGTAAAAAAATATCAGGTTTCAAATTATTTAAACACAAATGTATCTGATGCTTCCCTCTTAGCAATATTATTATACCAATAACTGCGGATATTCCCTGTGTTAATATTGTGGCAACAGCAGCTCCAGCCACCCCAAGAGCGGGAATAAACCAATAACCAAAAATAAACAAAGGATCAAGAATAAGATTTAAAAGAACAGTCCCAAAAACAATATATAAAGGGGTTTTAACATCTCCAACACCTCTCATTAAGGATTGAAATACCATATAAGTGAACATAAAAATCAGCCCAATAAAAGAAATTTTCATATACGAAACTGCGTTTAGAAAAACATTTGATTCAACGCCCATTAGACTGACAAAAATAGGGGATAAAAAATAACCCAAAGCAGAAAGAATAACTGAGACAATAATAACCATCAAAAAAGTTTGGCCTGCAATGTGATTCACCGCTTTTTTATCTTTTTTTCCTTTGTATTGAGCAACAAGAATAGTGCCGGCTATTGATAATCCGCCGCCTAAAGAAATAATCAAAAAAATAATAGGGAAGCTAATAGAAACTGCGGCGATTGCATCTGTCCCAAGCCGTCCAACCCAGAAAGTATCTGTTAACTGGTAAGCTGATTGCAATATACTCGCAAAAATAATTGGCACTGATAAAGTTATCAGGGATTTTAAAATAGATCCCTCAGTTGGATTATTTTTCCCTTTCATTATATATCTAATTTAAAAATTAGGTTAGATTATTTTCTTAAACAACAACCTTCTTCGCAATCCCAATAATCTTATCAAAATCTTTCCGATTGGGTTTATATTTTGCGAATTCAACAAGACTGCACATACCCAGACATTTCTGCACATCAAGGTATTTTCCAATTTTTTTCTGTCTCATCAGTTTCAGCAAATCTGTGTTTGTGATTTCTTTTTTAGTTCCGAGTTTATATGAAAAATAAAATCTCACTCCCCGCGAAACTTTCTCATAGGCGTCTTTTTCTTTTTTATCATCGAACAGTTTCTCTGCTTCAACAATCATTCTCTTTGCCTCTTTTTTGTAATTGATTGGTTTGTTTAAATTTATTTCAGCAATTTCTGTTTGAGGCGCAGGTTTAAAATATTTATTGTAAAGAATCCATCCGATAATGCAAGCCAGCAAAACCAGCAACACCCACCACAAATTATTTGATTTTTCTTCATCCTTTTTTTCTGATAAACTCACTTTTTCAATTTCCCCGTCAATATATTCCGCAGTAATATTCATTGATTTTCCCTCGCTGTTATTGTAAGGCACAGTTATTTTTGTGCGGTTCTGGGTTATCTGCTCAAATAAAGGCTGTGTCTGGTTAAGTCCTTTCAACTGTTCTTTATTGAATTCCTGAAACTGTTTGTTCTCCCCGAGTTTCTGCAACATTTCCTGTTTGTCTTCTTCAGTCAAAGACCTTAAATTTTCCATAGTCCCATTCTTCATCTCCCCTTTCAAAGAAGCTTTTTCCCCTCCGGGCTTGCTGTAATTAAATTCAAATTTTCCTGAATCATTTGCTGAGGGGTCAAAAGAAGTTTCTTCAGGGGTGTACCCTTTATCCATCAATTCCTGTTGTTTTTTCTGCAATTCAGAATTATTCTCAAGATTCTTTTTAAATTCTTCTTCCATCTGTTTTTGTTCCTGAACTTGTTTATCCATTTGTTGTTTCAGGGCTTTTGTGTCTTGATTCATCTGGTTGTTCTGGATCTTGCTGCTTGCGGGATGTTGTTTAGGTTCCTGCGGTGACTGTTGCGGTTCCTGAGACTGCTGTTCTGATTTTTCCGAAGAACTTTGCATTTGGTTTTCTTCATTTTTCTGCTGATTCTGATTTTCCACAAAATAAATTGAAAATTCATTAAGTTCAACTTTTATCTGTCCCCACTCATTGTAATTGAATTCCAGTTTTACCTTTAAAGTTATTGGTTGATCAGAAGTCCCAAAAGCAAAGTTCATTTCTGTTTCTCCTTTTTCCACAATAAATGATTTTGACTGGGAATGAACCTTTGAACTGTAAAAACCGCCCTGATTAATTTCCTGCGTAATTGTATAAATTAATTGTCCATCAATTTGTTTTCCATGAGTATTATTGACCCCCATCACAATTATTGCATCCTGACCAACAAGAAAATAATATTCTGATTGATTTAATGAAAATACAATTTCTTCTGCAAAAACAATATTTGTTCCAGCAAATAAAAAACAGATTATCAATGCAAAAATCAATCTTCCCAATAATCCGCAATTTATATTCATTTTAATCTAAACAATTATTCTATACCTGCCGTAAATTATATAAATATTTATCAGCAACACAATTAAAGCAAACACAAAAAACCAATCCTTGATGCTTGTGTTCTCCCATTCCCTTTTTATATTCTCGCTGATGTTTTCATAAACTTCATTCAAAGTATTCTGGTCAACTGATTTGTAATATTTCCCCCCTGTTTCAAGAGCAATATTTTTCAGGGTTCCTTCATCAAGTTCAGCGTATTGGGGTCTTCCAAAATAATCATACCCAAGTATTGTTGGCTCTTCAGAACCCATTCCAATAGCATAAACCTGAATTTCATTTATTTTCGCAAATTCAACAGCCTCTGCCGGACTTACAACTCCCGCATTATTTACCCCATCGCTTAATAGGATTACAACCTTTTTTTTGTTTGGTATTGAAATTGCCATATCAATTCCAAGACCCAAACCATCGCCTATTGCGGTTCTCCCCTGTCTTTGTTCAATGGATTTTAATTTTTCAATGGCGAGATCTTTAAAAGGTGTTAGATAAGCCGCAGTGGTGGCCCCGGATTCAAAAATAATTATCCCAATATTATCTTTTGGTTCAAGGCTATTTATCAAAATTTCCGAAGCTTTTTTAGCGGCTTCCAGTCTTGTTGGTTTATAATCTGCCGCGGTCATGCTTCCAGAATCATCAATTACAAGAACTACATTCACACCTTCTTTTTCGGTTTTCAGGGGAATTGTTGGATCCGCCAAACCAATTATTATTGAAGCTACCGCAACCAAAAGAAGAATAAAAGGCAGGTGAGCCCGAATATTTATTTTCTGATGTGGAATTTTTTTAATAATTCCAAGAGAGCTAAATTTAATGGAGCTTCTTTTTTTCTTTTCATTGTAAATTTTGTAGAAATAAATAATCAGAGGAATCACTAATAAAAAAATCAATGCAATCGGTTCTCCAAATTCAAATCCCATTTTATCTCACCATCCTCTTTTTCCTGAGCGCGAAGAATTTTCTAAGAGGAGCATAAAAAGAATCATCTGTATTTAACTGAATAATATCCAGCTTTAATTTTTTCATTTTCCTTAATAAATCATCATTTGTTTTGGTGGTCTGGGCTTTGTAAATATTCCTGAAGTTTTCGTCTGCGGTGTTCACAAGAACCTGTTCCCCTGTTTCTTCGTCTTCAAGGAAAACATATCCCAAATCAGGAATCTCTTTTTCTATTGCATCGGATAATTTCACAAGTACTACATCATGTCTTTTCTTTAGGAATTTCAGGGGTTTTTCAAAAGAGCCTGAAACATAATCAGAGATTATAAAAATTACGCTCCTCTTTTTAATTATTTTGCTCAGGTGAGCCAGAGAATTAGTTATATTAGTTTCCCTATATTTTGGTTCATAATAAATCAATTCTCTTAGCATTGCGAGCAGGTGTTTCCTGCCTTTTTTTGGTCTGAAAAATCTTTCGATGCGGTCTGTAAACAAACACATACCCACATTATCATTGTTTTTTAATGCTGAAAACATCAGCGCCGCGGATATTTCAAATCCAATTTCCTTCTTTGCTTTTTTGTGACCGAAATTGTTGCTTGCTGAAACATCCGATACAATGTAAATATCAAGGTCCCTCTCTTCTATAAACTCTTTTACAAAAGGAGAATTATATCTTGCTGTAACTTTCCAGTCAATTGTTCTGATGTCATCGCCGGGTATATATTCTCTCACTTCGGAAAATTCTATCCCTCTTCCCTTAAAAACAGAGTGATAGTTTCCGCACATTAAACCTTCAACTAATTTGTTTGTTTTTATCTCGAGTTTTTTTACTTTTCCAATTATCTCTTTTACCTTAGGCATTTTATCTAAGGAGTCTTAATTTTTGAAATAATATCATCGATTATTTTATCTGCTATTATATCTTCTGCCTCCGCTTCATATGTTAATATTATCCTGTGCCTTAATACATCATGAGCTATTGCTTTTATATCTTCAGGAATCACATAACCGCGACCGTTTAATAAAGCATGAGCTTTTCCAGCCAGAATAAACCATATTGAGGCTCTTGGAGAAGCCCCGTAATCAATCAGTTCTTCTATATTTAATCCGTAATCTTTTGGATGTCTTGTTGCATCAACAATGCAGGCAACATATTCTTCAATTTTCTCATCAACATAAATTTTTTTGTTGAATTCCTGCATCTTAATCAGTTCTTTTGAGTTCAGGATTGTTTTTGTTTTGATATCAATCCCTTGAGTATTTCTTTGGATAATACTTTTTTCTTCATCTTTTTTTGGGTATTCGATTATTAATTTAAAAGTAAATCTGTCAACCTGAGCTTCCGGGAGTTTGTAAGTGCCTTCGGTTTCAATTGGATTTTGGGTAGCTAAAACAAGAAATGGTTTGTCAAGTTTGAAAGTGTTTCCCTGAATGCTTACCTGTTTTTCCTGCATTGCCTCAAGCAAAGCGGACTGAACTTTTGGCGGAGCCCTGTTGATTTCATCAGCAAGAATAAAGTTGCTGAATATTGGTCCTTTCTGGGTGTAGAAGTTTCCTTTTTTATTGTCGTAAATCTGGGTTCCTGTTATATCAGCCGGCAGTAAATCAGGGGTAAACTGAATCCTGCAAAAATCTGCATTAAAGGTCTCTGACAAGGTATTTACCATTAAAGTCTTTGCCAGTCCGGGAACTCCTTCAAGCAGAACATGACCGTCTGCGATTAATGAGATAAGTAGTTTGTCAAGAATTTCTTCCTGCCCCACGATAACTTTTTTTACTTCATCCAACACTAAATTTAATTTCTCTGAGTAAATCTGAGCCTGTGAGTTTAATTTTTTGATTTCTTGGTTCATAATTATAGGTGTGAAATAATAAGAATTGATTGCAGAAAGTCACATTTGTTAGATTGAGTCTAATAACTTTCAAGAATTACTTAATAAACTTCAACCAAATCTCTAGCAAGTCCCGTATAATTTATTGGGGTTATTTGTTTTAATTCTGCTTTAACTTGATCAGAAACTTTTAATTCTTCTATAAATCTCCTAAAATCATTCATATCTACTTTTCTTCCTCTAGTTAATTCTTTTAATCTTTCATACGGCATTTCAGCGCCTTCTCGCTTCAATATTGTTTGGAATGCTTCAGAAATAATTTCAGGGTGATTTTCTAATTCTTCAATAACTTTTGTTTCATCAACAACAATTTTATTTAATCCTCTTAGTGTAGAATTATATGCAATTAAACAATATCCTAATGAAACTCCAAAATTTCTTTCAATTGTAGAATCAGATAAATCTCTCTGAAGTCTGGACTTAGGTAATTCTCTTGAGAAAAATTCAAAGAGAGCATTTGCCATACCAAGATTTCCTTCACTATTTTCAAAATTTATTGGATTTACTTTGTGGGGCATTGTTGAAGAACCAACTTCTCCTTCAATAGGTCTTTGTATAATCCAACCATCACTTATATATCTCCAAACATCCTGATTAAAATCTATAAGAATATTATTTAATCTTTTCATATTGTCAAATAATTCTGCATAAGTATCATGAGATTCAATCTGAGTGGTAATTAAATTGGGTTTAAGTTTTATTTTTGATTTTTCATTCAATTTTTCAACAAAATCTCTGGTGAAATTTATCCAGTCAACATCCGGATAAGCAGCATGATGAGCATTATAGTTGCCTGTTGCGCCATTAAGTTTAACTAATAACTCATAATTCTTGAGTTGTTCAAGTTGATTTTTCAATCTTGATGCATAGACTTTAAACTCCTTGCCAAAAGTAGTTGGTGATGCTGGTTGTCCATGCGTTCTCCCCAATATTGGAACATCTTTATATTTTTCTGAAAACCAATTTATCTTTTCATACAATTCTCCTGCTTTAGGCAGAATTACTTCTACAATTCCATCACCCAACATTAACCCATAAGAAAGATTAGTAATATCCTCGGAAGTTAAAGCAAAATGCACCCATTCCGAAGAATCCTGCAAAGGGGTATTTCTTAGTTTATCTTTTATAAAATATTCTACGGCTTTAACATCATGTTCAGTTTTCTTGCCATTATTTATATATTCAATACCATGATTGGTTTTTTCTATTTTTTTAACAAATTGCGCATCTTCAAGTGAAAAATCAGTATATAAGTTCCTAACAAATTCTTTTTCATCATCAGAAAGTTCTCTTGGACCTAATCCAGAATATTCAGATAGAGCGATGAGATATTCTGATTCTACTAATGTACGATAATTAATTAAACCCTTCTCACTAAAATTTTGCAATGGCTGCGTGTCATTTCTGTATCTGCCATCTATGGGGCTTATGGCTTCTAATTCGTTTACCATAAGATAGTTTAAATAGAATTTAAATATTCTGATTTAAAATACTTCTTTCATATTTACCTTTAAATAATAGTGATTATTATGGCAACATACGAAGATGCTTTTATTTATGAATATGAAATAGCAAGAGATTCTTTAATTCATTTCCATATAACCAATGCATGTCCTGATAATTGCAAACATTGTTACATGGATTCTGTTTCACCTTTTTCAAAAAAAAGGATTGATTTAGATAAAGATAAAATAAAATCTGTTTTAGAAATAATTAAACCTGAAACTAGAGATAAGGAAGTCGTTAATGTGAGAAATACAGATGTTATTTTAAGCGGTGGCGAGCCACTGATACATGAAGATTTTTCAGAAATTATAGATTATCTAAAAAACAAAAATTATGAAGTTATAATTATTTCTTCCGGATTACCATTAATCGAAAAAGATACAGAAATCTGGGATAGTTTGAAAAAATTAGACTCAAAAGACAGACTTGCTATAAGCAATGATGAACTTCATAGAATTACTAAAGAAGAAATAAAAGAGATTGAAAAGTATGCAATTTTTAACAATTATTCCATGGAACTTTCTATTAATTTCTATAATTATTTAGATCGGATAATTCCTTCCAAAAGAGCAGTAAGAAACTGGTCGGATTTTGACTTTGATTCAAATTTTTATTATCATGAAGGTTCCAGATATATAAAAACCAATCCCAGAGATGAATCTTTTGGAAAATGTATGGATGAAAATGATATTGGAAAAATACTGTTCAATCCAAAAGGTGAATTTTTATATTGTCTTTGTAAGCAGGATGACCCTGTAGGTTCCATAGATGATTTAATTGGTATGGACCGAGAAACTGCGCTGGATTATTTAGCAGAGAAAATATACAATAAACAAGAACAAATAAACGAAATTTTTTATGAGGCTTCTTGTCCTGTAAATTGTTATAATCACATAAATGGTTTATAAAACTAGAAATTAAGCCTCCCACTTATGCTCGGGATTTCTTGGAATTATAATCCACGCAATTATATATAATAAAATTCCCGTCCCCCAAGCAAGACTTCCTAATACCCAGAGAAATCTGATTAATGTAGGATCAACATTTAAATGTTCTGCAATACCCCCGCAAACACCGCCCAGAATTCTTTCTTCTCCGGACCTGTAAATTTTCTTGATTTCTTTTTTAGAGATTTTTGTTTTGGAAGTTTTCTTTACCATAATATTATTCTTTGTGTTTTTTATTGATTCTTTTGAAAGTATTTTAATCAATAGGATGAAATATCCAAACAGGACAACAAACCAGAAAATCCAAAATAAGTTTTTCTCCGCATAAAAAGCAATAGTGTAAATTGTTGAAATATTTTCATAAATACCAACAATTCCAATTATACGCAAAACAACCCAGGCGCCTATTACAAAACCCAAAGCATCTATGATTGGGGAAAAAGGCAGATATGTTTTTCTATGATTTCTGGAAAAATATGAAGTATACGAAAAGAAAATAAATATAAGAAAAAACAGACCTAAATTTGCAAGAAAAAATAAATGTATTCCTGAAAGAATATTATTTTTTATATGAAAATTCATAAATCCCAATACCCAGACACCTAAAACAAGAAATAGCAATCCAAATATTCCTGAAATTAAGGGACCTGCCCACCCAAAAGTTTTATTAAACCAGCACTCAGTTCTTTCGCATCCTCTATCCGCAGTTTTTTCAAATTTTCTTCCCAGAGAATTAACTTCAGATTCAAAATGAATTATGTTGTGTTTTAGTGTTTTCTTTCCAGAAACATTTTCAACTTTCTTCTTTTGAGTGCTTTTTGGTTTCTTATTGGAAGTTTTATTTTCAGAAGATTTTTTGGTTTTCATATTAACTGATTTTTTCTTAGGCATAATAATTTTATGGTTTTATTAATACTCTATTTTATTGCAAGGGGAAATTTATTCTATAACCCCACGGCTTTTTAATTCAAAAAAACATTCAGCGCAGGCAGTTGTATCAACCATCGCATCATGTCCATTTAGAAGAGGTTTATTAAATAAGATGCTGTGAAGTTCTGATAGATTAGGCCATTTATATCTCCGATACCTAGAAGGTATTTTACAAAAATCCATCGAGGATTTCATGGTGCAGATTTTCGGAATTTCCAAAATATTGGTTTCAATATTATTTCTTAATAATTCAGCTCCCACAATTTTTTCATCAAAACTAATATTGTGGGCAACCAAAGTTTTTGATTTATTCAGGACTTCTGAAAATTCCAGCAATACTTCTTTTAAATCAGAACCTTCATTAACAGCCATCTCATTTGTAATCCCATGAATTCTTGATGCGTTTTCAGGTACTGTAAATCCCTGAGGTTTTATTATATAAGTCCTGCCCAGCAATTTCTCTCCCAAATCATTATACTGCAACCAGGCAATCTGAACCATTCTTGGCCAGTTATCCAGTTCCGAGATTGGGGCTTTATAATCTCTCGGCAATCCTGTTGTCTCCGTGTCAAAGAATAAGTACATAATCTACCATCAATCTTTTTATTAAATGGGGTATTGACAACTATAATTTACTTCTGTTACTTTTACTAAACTAAACATTGATAATTTTAATCACCATCTATTAATTTTAATTATATTTGTCTCAACTGCCCTCTTATACAACCCATCAACAATTTCAAGATTATTTGAAAGATGGGATTTTATTTTATCAAGGTCTTTGTTGTAATATAATTTTGCAATATCCCTGCCTTCGATTTCTATAGTTTTTAGTTTTAGCAAAGAAGCGTATTCCTTAAGTTTCCCTCTTGTTTTTCCATACCTATAAGCATTTATCTTGTCCCTTAAATCAATCATTTGTTTCAAAGAAAAGGGGGAGATAATGTTCCCGTTAATGAAACTTCTTGTTGCAATAAAAGGGATATCAAAACTTGAAATATTGAATCCGATTATTGAATTATAGGAACTTCCTTTTGTAATCAGATTCCATTCAAACCAGAATTTGTCAAGAATATCCTTTTCATTTTCCCCGCAGAATATTTTATTTTCGCCCTGACACCGTATCCCAATAGCGATTATTTTCGAGTCAATTGGGTTTAATAATTCCTTTCTTGAATCTTCGTCCAAATCCATATATTTCTCAATCTTGATTGGGACTGTTTCTATTGAGACAATTAGATAGGGGTTTGCCATAATTAATTTATTTCAATAACAATTCAACTATAATTATATCTTCCTTTTCATAATTATTTTTCTCAAAAAAATCAAAAAACTTTTTTTCATAAGCTATACAATTTTTAATTTTAGCAATATTCGATTTTCCTATTCCATGGATATGGATAAATTTAATGCCATATCTTTTAGATATTTCTAATTTCTTCTTTATTTGACTGGTTATTTCTTCCAAAGGCATTTGTTTATGCACAAAAATTGCCAATACAGCATTTAATACAATAAGTTCATACAATTTTGTAAATTGGTCCCTTGAGTAATTATGAAGTGGCATTAAAAATTCTTCAAAATAACCCGCAGTGCACAAATTAGAAATATTATTTCCTCTATTTCCAAATCTATCTTTTATATCTCTCTTTAATTTTCTAATATCTTCTTTTTTAATAAAACTCTCTCTAAGATATAAAGAAGCTTCTAAAGCTCTAAAATCTTCAATTGGAATAATTGGTTTAAAAAAATTCAGAATAGGTCTATTTTTTGTTTCTTTATTATATCTATAAAGACTATACAATAATTCAGAAGTTTCATTTTCTAAAAGTTTGTTTCCTTCTCCAAGATATTCTTGAAATATAGGGTTTAATTGTTCCTTTGTTTTATCATCAAGTTTATCTAAATACAAATTTAATTTCTCTTTGGTTTCATCATAATCATATTTTCCAATAGTTGAATTATCTGAATCTTTAATAATATTTATATTAATTATTGGAGAATTAATTTCAATGTGGATAAGTTTTTTTAATTTATCGAACCAATTCATTATTACACCTTCTTTGAAAGTTTTATAAGAGAAACCAAATTATTTTTTATAAAAACTTCAGAACCCTTTTGTATTCCTCCAAATTCTTCTAAAGAGATTTCTTCACCTTCAAAAGTCAATACTTTTTGTTCAAGATCCGTTTTTTCTACAATTAAATTATCTTCATTAATATCTTTGCCTAAAAGAGCCAAAATATCTTTTTTAACTGATTTATCAAATGTTATATTAGTATTTATAGAATTTCTTTCTACCATATATAAATAACTTAAATATATAAGATATCTGCCCCTGCCGGGATTTTCAATTCACCCATTGCTTTTCCTTTCTTTGGGGTGCAGACCTTTCTAATCTTTGAATTAGAACACTCGTTTGCTTTGCAAACGGTGCCTCCTTTTGCTTCACAAAAGTAGGAAAGGTTGCTTTGAACCCGGGTCACCGGCTGTCTCCTTGAGTTATTTTTGAATTTTCCTTTCTTTTGCTTGAGGTGTTTCTTTCGAGAAAGAAAACCTCACGAGAGGCCGGTATCCATGGTCCCTTTATTTTATTAAGATTTGATTTCTTTTAAAAGGGTTTAACCGAGCTAGACTACAGGGGCATAAATGTTAATATAAAAATAATCTAATTATGGTATTCTTCTCTTCAGGGATGCTCTCTGGATATATCTATTATATAATTCCCTTAATATTCACATTTGCCCTTGTTTTCGGGGTTCTTTCAATCTCAAGGATATTTAACAAGAAAGAGGTAAATGTTCTGATTGCCCTATCGATGGCTATGTTCTCGCTGATTTCCGAGGCTTATGTAACATTATTATATTCGTGGCTTCCTTATCTCTGTATTTTATTCATTATCCTTTTTGTGTTTGTTCTGCTGAAAAATCTGCTTTTTGAAGAAAAGGATGGAACTAAATCTGCTGCAACTTGGGAGATGTTGATTGCAATAGGTATCCTGTTCCTTGTGTTTATGAGTGTTTATCAGTCAATTCCATTGCCCTCGGGTTCAATGATTTCTTCTGATGATATTTTGTTAATTGCCGGGATTGTTTTTGTGGTTCTGATTTTGAGTGTTGGCGGAAAATTGAAATGGCCGGGTGATAATCCAAAAGGACAACCACCGGGTGGAGGACAAAATTTCTAACCACTAAAACAACCGACAATAATTAAACCTAAGATTAATATCATTCCCTTTACAATACTTAATTCACCATTTGAGTATTTATATGAATTTTATCAAAATAATTATGGAAACAGAAAAAAACTTAAAACAGGAATTAATAATATGGGAAAAGGCAAGCGATGAAGATTTAATGAATCCAACCACTAATTATATTTGAATTAGCCATAAAATATAATACGGTTAAATAATTTATCACCTAATTATAATTTGTCCTTTTGCGGGTCAGCCTGAGATGATTTATGCAATTGGAGAAGATAGAAAAGTTTATGGAAGGTGCACTTTAGCTTCAGCAATCCCTGATTTAAGTAATCTATCTGATTTAAGTAATGATGAGATAAATGAATTAAGAATTACTATGGATTGTGCGGGTTGTCCTCATCCAGTTAAAGATGGTGAACCATTAGCCTGTAAATATGCGTGTAGTGAATGGGTAGAAGTATAATTTCACAACAACGGGTAATAATTAAATCTAAAACAACAAAAACTGCCACCCAACCAAAGCTGTGGCAAATACAAAGAACAGGGTAATTGTCCACAGAGACCAGTTAGGTATTTTTAACTCATATTCGGGATTTCTCTCGCCTTTTTTCTTTGTTTTTATAAACAGATATACGATTGAGACCATTAAAGGAGCAATAAATAAACATCCTGTGAGTGATAATATCTCAGTAAAGCCTGAAAGCCCTAAAAAAGCAATTGATGCGGGGAGAATTGCGGCAAGAAAAGAGGTATTTTTGTTTATGCCATAATCCTGATTATAAGTCTCTATCAGTGAATTTCCTATTGAAACAAAACATGTTGCCATGGCGAAGAATGCAAATAAATTGCCGAAAACAAGGAAGAAAGTTCCATACTGTTCTCCCAAACTGATTGTTGCAACTTCAGAGATATTTCCTCCCCCAAGAGCTCCTATGCAAATCATTGTGAAAATGATATAGACAAAAAACGGGATTGAAAATCCAATCAAAATACTTTTTCTTAATTTCTTTTTTTCTTTCCATAAAATTTCTTTCATCTGCGGAATTGCGGAAGTTCCTGCAAGAGCAAACATTATTATGCCAACCGGGGCAAAAAAATTAGACATTTCAGTCTTTAAGATATTTGAGGGCTCAAAATAAAAAAGAGCCGCGATAGATAAAACAATAGTGCTGAAAATTATTACAGGTGTCATTAAATATTCAGTTTTCTCAACGCCTTTGACCCCAAAATAAACAATTATTGAGAAAGGAATGAAAAACATCAATTTTGCTGCAAAAGGCGGTATTCCTAAAACAGAATTAATTAATTCACCGCTTCCCTGCACATAAGCAATCAGGGAACCATACATCCAGGATACAGAAAGAAATGCAATAATGTGTTTCATTTTTCTCCCAACATACTTTTCAGCCAGACCCGGAAGTTGGTGGGGTTTCTTTGTTCTCAGGGTTACTTCCCCTAACATTAGATAAACCAAAAGAGTGAGAAAACCAATTATAATCATCCAGAACAGACCTATTAAAAAACCAGACTGCCCGATAACATAAGGCAGACCGAGAACACCTGCTCCGATAATTGTTCCTGCAAGAGTGAAACTTGCGGAATATAGTTTGTTCATAATTCACTTATTTGAATTTAATTAAATCAGTTCTTAAGAAAATATATTCACGGGGAATTTAAGAATAATGATTCTGGGTCCATAGAAATCCTCTATAATCACTCACTTTTAGTATGTAATTAGCACCCCAAACAACAAGTCATTTCTGAATAACCAAACGCTAAAATATAGAATTATTACCCTATTTTTAAATTTTTAATTATTAATGGAGAAGAAAAGGATAATAAGACTGGCAAGAAAGGATTTAGACGCAACTATGCCTATTGAAAGAGCTTTATGGAAAATAAAAGGTGTGGGGAAGAATTTCAGCCATGCTCTAAGAGTTTCTCTTGGATTTAACGCAGAAATGAAGCTAAATGAGCTTTCAGAAGAGGAAATCAAAAAACTTGAGGATGCTGTCTACAACCCGGGAAATTACAAAATACCTTCCTGGATGCGCAATCACCAGAAAGACATGGAAACAGGTGAGGATAAACATTATATTGAATCAAACCTTATTTTGAAGAATAAGAATGAAATTTCTTTTTTAAGGAAAATCAGATGTTATATTGGAATCAGACACCAGTTTGGTCTTCCTGTAAGAGGTCAGAGAACAAAGAGCCACTTTAGGAAAGGAAAGACTGTTGGAGTAAGCAGGAAGAAATCAAACCCTGCTTCCAAAGGTGGGACTTCTGGTTCCAAAGGAGGTAAATAATTATGGGAGATCCA
Organism: Candidatus Aenigmatarchaeota archaeon; assembly: GCA_023134135.1. Lineage (GTDB taxonomy): Archaea > Aenigmatarchaeota > Aenigmatarchaeia > QMZS01 > QMZS01 > QMZS01. The sequence continues at coordinate 888 of JAGLVB010000011.1, read as the reverse complement.
AAAAAATTAAGGCGGAAATGGAAAAGACCAAGGAAAACATTTAACACAGCTCGTATTGCCGCAGACAAAGAATTAAAGAAAAATTATGGTTTCAGGCGAAAAAAGGAAATATGGAAACTCGACTACGCTTTTAAACACCTTATGAGAAGAGCAAGAAAGATTCTTGCCACAAAAGACAAGGAAGCTGAAGAGATATTGATGAATAAACTGATAAAAATGGGATTAATTGAGAAAAAGGTTCATATTGATGAAATACTTAGCATGAGTTTTGAGGATTTATGCGAGAGAAGACTTCAGACAATCCTCTTCAAAAAAGGTCTTGCAACCACTTTAAAACAGGCAAGACAGTTCATAGCGCACAAAAAAGTGAGGGTTGGGGAAAAAATGGTAAATCAGCCAAATTACCTTGTGCTTAAGGACGAAGAAGATAAGATTAAATTAAAAGAGAAAATTAAGAAACCAAAAGTTGTTGAGAAAGTTCCTGAAGGTGAAAACACCGATACTGGTTCTGAAAAAGGAGCAAAAATTAATGAGGCTCCGGCAACAGAAAAGCCAGTCGAGGAATTTAAAGAGGCTAAAACTGAGGAAGTGAAAGAAGAACCAAAAGAAACAAAAACTAAAGAAGATAAACCAAAAGAAATGAAAGAAGAACCAAAAGAAACAGAAACTAAAGAAGATAAACCAAAAGAAACAGAAACTAAAGAAGATAAACCCGTTGAAGAAGTAAAGGAAGAAACAAAAAAAAAGGAAGATGTGAAAGAAGATAAACCAGTTGAGGAAATGAAAGACACAAAACCTGAAGAATCTGTTGAAGAAAAGAAATAAATCCCAAATATTGATTAATAATGTTTTTTACATTTATCTGTATCCTAACTTTGACAGTTTGTC
>JAGLVB010000010.1 GCA_023134135.1 Candidatus Aenigmatarchaeota archaeon | reverse complement strand
GTGAAATTATTTCGGGATACTACAGGTTCTGAAATACAGCGTAATCTTTGATTAGAGGTACTTTTTATTTGTAAGACTAACTGGTTATCTTATAATATTGGTTGTAAAGGACTCTTTTCAGTATTCAGCGGATTGTAGATAAGATTTCTGGAGAAACTTTGACAGACATTAAATTTGCATTACAAGATTATAGGTCTCTCGCAGCAGAGGTTTTTGGACTAAGTCACTCGACAGGAATATTTTTGCATAAAATCTTTAATTTTGGATAGAAATATTAATTCAATCAGTATACCCTAAACAGACCTGAATTTGGCGGTTGAAAAACCCTGAAATGCTCTGTGAATTAAAAATAAAAATATAACTTAAAAATATTGGTTTAAATCCCGAGAAATTAAATAATTTTACTTCAGAAACAATTAACTTAACTAATTTTAGTTCCTTTAAAGTAAAATTAAATATTTTCAATCACCATATTTTGTGTGGAACTGTTTCTTAGTGACCATATATACTTTTATTTACAGATATTTTTATAGTGACACACCGAATCCAGGAACCAACCTTCTTAAGGTTTGGGGAGATTCTCTATGTATAAAAAGGTGATATAAAATGCAAAAAATATTGAGTAAAATAGGAGCAGGTTTAATAGGAGCCGTTATGACAGGAGCTACTTTGTTGGCACCAGCCATGGCAGCAGACTTAAGTGAATATCCAGCGCCTTTCATAACAGACGGCACAACAGACATGTTAATGGTTGTTGGAGCTGACGCAAGCCCTGCAGATGTTGTAGGTGCAATAAATGTGGCTGTTAGATTAGGCGCAGAACCAGGAGAAACAAAAACAGTTACAACCGCAGGAGCTGCAACAACAACTATGACCGGAGAAAGCGCTGATTTAGCAAGCGGAGCAGATAGAATATACTTGCTTGATGAACTTGCTGATGGTGGCGTAACACAAATGACTGTAGATGATTTACCAACAATATTGGCAGAGGGCACTTTTGAGGATGATGGCGGAACAGAATATGATTACTCACAGAAAATCGAAATCGGAGCAACAGACCATGCCGAGTTCATATTTGATGATTCCGGTGCAGATTTAGATGACCCTGTATTGATAATAGATTTGGGAACTGCAACAGGCACACCAATATATGATTTAGTTGTGGACTTTGATGAGGCAACGCCTATAAATGCATCTGATTCAGTCGGAGAAAAGATTACTCTGTTTGGAAAAGATTATACAGTTGGTTCAAGCACAGATAATGATGAACTGCAGTTATTGGGCGGAGCGCTGGATGTTGCATTTGAAGATACTGGGGAGGTAAAGACAGGAACATTTAATGAAAAGGATTATGAAATAACCCTAACCGGTGTAACAAGTGCTGAAAAAGCGTCAATAAAAATCACTTATGATGGAGTAACAGAAACAAAAACCGTTGCAGAAGGTTCAACAAAAACAATAGCAGGTCTTGAGATATATGCTGATACAGTTAATTACTATGGTTTGGAGAGCAAACTTGGTGATGCTGTGATAAGTTTAGGCGCAGATGAAATCTGGTTAAAGGATGGTGATGAAGTAAAAGTAGGTTCTTCAAAAACAGGTATAGAAGGCACACTTGTTGATTTAACGCCAGATGCAACTCTTGGAGTTCTTACACAGATAAAAATCCGTGTAACAGCAGATGACAATGAAAGGGATCATTTAGCTATAGGTGACAGTTTTGTTGATCCGGTATTTGGAACAGTCAAAGTGACTTTTGCAGATGTTAAAAACGGACCTGACTTGTCAGAAAGCGAATCAGATTCAGATACATCAAGAAGAAAGATTGAAGTTTTGAAAGAATCTTCAGCAGCACTTGGCGTGAAACTCACTGATGAAAGAGGCGAGACCGCAACACTTCCATTTGCATACGACCACGGTGATGATACAGATGATATGATTGTGGCTGATGAAAAAGGAGAAGTAGTCGCTATGTGGGAAGGCGCAAATATAGATGATGATGAATCATATCTGATTTTGAACTCCAATGGCGAGTATGTTACAATGGGACAAATAAAGACAGTAAACAATGCAGACTGCGATGTACTTGACTTAACAATAAAAGATGTCTTTACTGGAGACTATATTATAGACTGGGATGACAAAGATACAGATCCAACAGCACAAGACTTCACATACAAGGGAAAAACATTTACAGTAACATGCAATGATTCAGCCGACACACTAACAATTGCAGATAAAACAACCGGAAGTGTAGCAGTATATCCATTTATTGAATTGTATCATGGATATGACCAAAGAGTAGCATTTACAGAAGATGTGACTGTAACAGGTCTAACCGCAGATACTACTATAGTTTTACCAACAGGTTCAGTAGCTTATGTAGCAGCAACAAATAATGTAACTATAGCTACAGTAGAATATGATTCTGCAGCTGGTGTTGTAACCGCTCTGGTTGGACAAGTGTATTACACATTTAATGGTTCAACGAACAATGAATTAGACATAGCTGTTGATGCTAATCAAAATGGTACTGCATCAGCAGAAACACACGCAGGTCTATTGATTGTTGAGGAAGAAGACGCAACAAACAGTGATGCAAAAGAAGCAGTTATAATTGGAACAGACGACGATGGTGTTAGTGACAAAATGCAGGTTGAAGCGCCATGGTTCTCAGATGCTGAGGCGGTATCACAGAGCTTTGATGACACGGACTTAACAGGTTATGTAGATACCTTTGGTACCTATATCTTGTTAAATACGGATGGAGATCAGGATGTGCTTACAATAACAATACCAAAAGAACAGATGTATGCAGACGTTTATGTAAGTGAAATTACTTCAGAAGTATCAACAGCAGGTGGAGAAGGAGCAGTAACATATGAACAGGTAGTTCCAATAAAAGACAACATTGCAAGACTTGACACAGACGCAGAAGTTGAATCAGCAAAGGGCAACAAAAACATGATAATAATTGGTGGTCCTGCCGTTAACAGGTTGACAGCAGCCGTACTTGGCTTAAGTTATCCAACTTACGGAGTAGATTCAACAGTGCCTGAGAACGCAGCAATGGTTAAAATCGTGGAAAACGCTTTTGGCGGCGGTAAAGTAGCATACGTAGTCGCAGGTTGGGAAGCCGCAAACACAGGCGCAGCTTGTAGCGTATTACAACAGTATGATACACATGCTTTAACAGGAACCGGCGTAAAAGTATCTGGAACTGCAACTCCTTTCGAAGTAACTGCTCTCGAGTAATTACCAAGTAAGGTACATCTAATCCAAAAAAAGATTTTTTAATCTTTTTTATTTTTTTTAATTTCTATAAATTTTATATTTTTAATTATATCTATTTAATATTATAAATTAATAATTATGGTAAGAAAGATTACTATATGGTATGTTTTGTTACCTTATCTTTTAAATTACAAAAGAAATCTATTATTGGCGGATTTTGAAAAAGAATTAAAAATACCTCACCAAACGATATCAAAATATCTAAAACAACTTACAAATGAGAAAATCTTAAAAACAGAAAAAAAGGAGAAACATGCCATTTATTCAATAAATTTTAAGAATCCCTTCATTTATGATTATTTATCAATTTCTGAAAAGATAAAGACTTATAATTTAATGGCTAAAAGCCCCCTTCTTAAAAGATTGCACGAACTATTTTCCAAATTTTTTTCTGAAAGCTCATTTCTGGTTTTTGGATCTTTTGCGGAGAAATTAACAGGCAATGATTTGGATTTATTAATTGTTGGAAAATATAACAAAGAATTAAAAGAAACAATAAAAAGTTTTTCATTAACTTACGGGATTGAGATTCATAGTGTGCCAACAAATATGGATAATTTAACCCCGGCATTTATACAGGAAATCGCAAAGAAACATATTATGATAAATAATTCTGATTTATTTGTAACTTTTCTTATAAAATGAAAAAATTGGAATGGTGCCTGGAACAGAAAAAAGGAATCAAATTAGTAGAACCCTCTGAAAATCTTGCAATAGAATATTTAAATAGTGCGGAAGAGAGTTTGAGGGTGTTGGCTAAAATAAAAACTGATTCCAAAATGTGGGTGGCAACAACAAAATATTATGTTGAATATTTTACATTTTATGCGTTCTTAATGAGAATTGGCGTAAAAACCGAGATTCATTCTTGCACAATTGAACTTGCAAGATATTTGGAAGAACACGGATTTATAAGAAAAAATGTAAGCGCAATGCTGGAAGATGATAAGAAGTTAAGGATAGAAAATCAATATTATTTGAAAAATTTACCAATATCAACAGATTTGAAAAAATTAAGAAATTTTATTTTGGAAATAAAAGAGTTAATAGATGGTTTAACGGAGAGTAAAGTACAGATTATAAGAGCTTCTTTGAAGACGATTTTGGAATGAGTGAGAGTAATTGTAGCGTATTACAACAGTATGATACACATGCTTTAACAGGAACCGGCGTAAAAGTATCTGGAACTGCAACTCCTTTCGAAGTAACTGCTCTCGAGTAATTACTAAGTAAGGTACATCTAATCCAAAAAAAGATTTTTTAATCTTTTTTATTTTTTTTAATTTCTATAAATTTTATATTTTTAACAATTAATTTTACTTCTATTTGACAAATTCAACTAATAAAGGTTATATATATCTTAAAAAGAGATAATATTATCACATAAAGAGATAATATGAAAACAAAACAAAACATAATATTGTTCCTGGCAAGAAATTTTAATAGAGAATATACAATAAATGAAATTTCCAGAGGAACTAATAAAGCCTATTCTTTTATAAATAAAAAAGTGCATGAACTTATTAAAGAACAGGTGATTTTAGAAAATAAAATAGGGAAAGCGATTCTATGCTCGCTAAACTTTAAAAATGAAAAAACAAGTGTTTTATTAACTTTATCGGAAATAGAAGAAAGAGAACATTTTTTTGTGAAAAACAAAGAACTAAAACTAATTCTATCTGGTTTTTTTGAGAAAATAAGAAATAAAGTTATTTTTGGTGTTATTTTTGGCTCTTATGCAAAAGGAATCGCAAAGAAAGACAGCGACATAGATTTATTTATTTTAACAGAGAGAAAAATAAACTTGGAAAAAGAAATAAAGGAAATTTATTCTTTGTATGGAAAAGAACTTTCTGCAATTCAACTAACAAAAAATGAATTTTTAAAACAGAAAGACGGTGAATTAATTAAAGAGGTAAAAGAAAACCATATTATTTTTACAGGAACCAAAAAGTTTGTGGATATTATGTATCAAAAATGAAAGTTCAGGATATTATAAGAAAAGCTTTGGAAAGAGAAAAGAAAGGCGTGAGGGGATTGAGAATAACAAAACCAAATATTTCTCTTGCTAAAGCGCATATGGATAAAGCAGACCACAATTTAATTGTTATGTCTGATTTAAGTAAATTAAAACACACCGATTGGGTTATAATAACCGCTTATTATGCCATGTATCATGCCGCAACTTCTCTCATTATGAGATTAGGATTAGAAAGTAAAGAGCATGCAGCGACAGTTGCTGTATTAGAATACTTTTTTAAAGATAAACTTTTTTTACTTCTCAAAAAATTTGATGAACTCAAATATAAAAAAGACAAAATAGAGCAATTAAATATAAGTGAGAAATACCTGAATTTTTTCTGGAAAGTAAAACAGACAAGGGAAAAAGCGCAATATGGAATATTTACAAGTTATAGAGAAAGCGAACTAATAATGGACTATGCAAGACAATTTGTAACAAAAATAAAACTTGTTTCGGAAGAAGTAGACGAAAATCTGATAGAACAGATAATAGAAGAAGTTAAGAAACTGTAATCGATATAAACCTATTTTAACCAATCCCGGTAAGGTCAATTAAATCCAAAAAGATTTTTTAATCTTTTTTATTTCTATAAATTTTATTTTTTTAATTTAGTTCTTTAGTTGAGAAGAACAAAATAATTAACCCAGTACCCCCAAGAATGAAATCTTCAATTAAGATTCCAAGTGAGAAGGCAATTGCAAGTTCAGGAGATATTCCAAAATTTGACAGAATTAAAACAGCTGCTGCTTCTCTTGTGCCAATTCCTGAAACGGAGATCGGAATTAACTGAACAAGAATCAGGATTGGTGTAATTAAACAAATAAGAAAATAGGATATATCTAATCCAAATGCGCAGGCTAAAAACCAATACTGGGCAAAACAAATAAACCAGGCAAAAATTGCCAACAGAAAATTAACAAAAATTTTATTTTTATTCATTTTTTTAAAGTTTTTGTAAAATAAATTAATATTTTCTCCTGCAAAGTTCTTGAATTTTTCCGGAACCAAAAATTTATAAAAAGGTCTTCCTATTTTTTTAACTGTTTTTTCACTTTTTAAAATAAAGACCCCAATGATGAAGAAAACAAAAAACAAAATGAACAAGTAACTTAAGTTAAATAGTGCGGACTTCTTTGAGAATAGTACAAACACTGCGAAAATCCCAATAAGAAAAAGAACAAGAATATCATTAAACCTGTCAACCAAAACAGTAAGTATGGATATTCCTGGTTTTGATTTCAGGAATTTTGCTCTAACAAGTTCACCTAATTTGGCGGGGGTTATTAATCCAACACCAAAACCGGAAATCCATGCGATAATTGTAGTTTTCATTGATAGTCTGTCATTTTTGTTGATTATTAGACGCCATTTTAATGATTTTATCAGAACTCCAGATATTATAAATGAAAATGAAATTAATAAATAAATAATATCCAAATTTTTAAAAGAATCCACGAGTAATTCAAGGTTTATAAAAGATATCAGATAGATAAATAATCCAATACCAAACAATCCAATTAATTTAGAATATTTCATCTTCAAATCCTTAATCTTAACCATATGATGGATTTTAGGAAACTCAGGCTTGTGGCAAGAATATTTATACTTGAGTTTCTGGTTTCTTCCCACTGCACCCCAAATTCTTTAATTTTTAATCCTTTCGCATTAGCCTTGATTATTAATTCAGTATCCCAGAAAAAACCTTTATTTTCAATTTTATCCAAAAGAGGCATTATTTTTTTGCGATTAAATCCTTTAAATCCACATTGATAATCTTTTATTTTTAATCCAAATAAACCCTGAATCATACAAGAATAAACAGACGAAATAACTTTTCTTGTAAATTTTCTTTTTACTTCACTGTTTTTATCAAATCTTGATCCAATTGCAATATCATAATCCTGTTTTAGATAATTGATTATTTTTGGCAGATTATCCAAGTTAACAGATAAATCCGCATCCATAAACACGATAAAATTCGATTTTGATTTTTTTATTGCTTCTTCAATACTCTTGCCTTTTCCAGTTCGATTATTTCTTTCAATTATTTCCAGAGAGGCATATCTTTTTTTTAGTGTTTTTGATTTTTTCAGGGTATTATCTAGGCTACCTCCATCAGAAATAATTACTTCAGCATTTATTTTGTTTTTTTCAAGAAAATTTTCCAGTTTTAAAATTGATTTTTCAATAATTTTTCCTTCATTGTAAGTAGGAATTATTAGCGTAAACTTCATAATAGATTCTTTTGATTGTTTTAGAATATAACTTAATTTTCTATATGGTTTTTTATGAAGCTGATACAAACCAGAAAGGAATTATATTTACTGTCTTCTTTAATGATTTTTCTGTTAGTAGTTTTTTTGTCATTTAACTATTTAAACCCAGTTCTTCTATGGGATGAATGCGCTTATCTTGGAAATGCAAGAAATCATCTGGGAGGGAGTAATTTTGTAGAAGATTTCAGATACCCTTTTTTAGAATATATAATTGCTTTTGTTTGGTATTTTACCGGAGAAAGTATTTTTGCAGCCAGGTTTGTTGTTATTTTAATGAGTTTGTTAACCGTGTTTGTTTTTTATCTAATTTCAAGGGAATTTTTTTCTATAAACCATTCCCTTCTAATAACCTTTTTATTTTCCATTTCATCGCAATTTATTCTTTGGGGTTTTAGGGTTTATACAGATGTCCCGGCGCTTATGTTTTTATTATTGTCTTTTTTGAGTTTTCTTAAATACAGAGAATCCGGAAAATTTGCGTTTATTTCCATTTCAGGCGCTTTTTTTGCATTGGCTTTTTTATCCAGGTTTACTGTGGCTTTGTTTGCTTTGGCGGTATTTATTGAATTTGTCCTAAAAAAAGATTATAAAGGATTTATCTTGTTTACTTCATTTGTTCTATTGGCTTTATTGCCCTGGGTAGGTTATAATTATATAACCTATGATGACATTATTTGGGATTTCAAGGAACAGTACAAAATAGTTGCGGATTATACAATTAATCAACCAGCAACATTGCAATTAAACAACTTATTTTTAACGCTCGGGTTGCTAATTTTTTTCCTGCCCTTTGGATTAATTTTTTTGACTAAACACAAAGAATATTTAATTGTTTCTTATGTAGTTATCTCTTTGGTTTATTATCTGTTTTTTGTAAATATGAAATTAGCCAGATATTATATTGTTTTCTTACCCTTCCTGTATTTAATCAGTTATTCTGGTTTGCTTTGGCTGAGTGAAAGACGGGTTTTAAAGAAATTTAATTTTAAAATTCTCTCATTAGTCCTTATTTTATCAGGCAGTGTTTTTTTATTCTTTGGTCTTATCAATATAAATTTAGAAAATAATTGCGATTCCAATAGCAGTATTTTAAATTCAGTTCAATATTTTAATTCTCTTGAAGAAAAACCTCAGGTCATAATTAGCAATTACTGGCCTTGGTTGGGTTATTATCTTAATACTTCTGTTTCAAGCACTTGGGATAAGAATATCACAAATATGATAAATATATATAACCCGCAATATTTTGCTTATAATTCCCTTGTTGGGATGGAATATAATAAAAATCTATTGGACGTCCATGAAAGGTTATCTTTAGTCAAAAAAATAGAAGGGGATTGTAATCAGGAAATATTTATATATAGAGTCAATTAGTTTATTTAGATTCAGGAGCAATCAATTCTATTATTTTTTCTTTATTCTTTAATCCGGAATAATTTTTTCCATTAATTATTAAAGAAGGAACTTCTGTTATATTAAATGACTTTGCCAGAATCTCAATGGTGGATAGGTTTAAATCTTTATCTAAAGCAAATATCATAATTTCAGGATATTGTTTTTTTATACTGTCAAGATAAATACCCTGGTCTTTGCAGTCATCGCATTTTTTGTTGGAATAAAAATAAATAATATCCACAATATTTTCATCGCAATTTTTTTCCAGCTTATTTGTTATTATCCAATATCTGATTAACAATAAGTTATAATCTTTTTTGATATCTTCATATTCTTTAATTCCAAATCTTTTGCTGTCAGCGCTGCGTTCATAATAAGCAACTCTTTCCGCAAGATTCTCTATTTCAGGCAACATATCATTAATGTAAGATTCAAGACCCAAACATATTTTTTCATCAAGAGAATCCAATAACAGGCTATTTGTTTCCTGCGTATTCCTCATTCTCTCAAGAGATTCCAGATCCTCAGATAAACTGCTTAATTTGTTTTTACTGAGAACACTTCCAAGAAAAAGACCCGCAACGAATATTGAAATGGTTATGAAGAATACTATGATGTACAATTGCGCGTCTATTTTTCTCTTTACCATTTATTATCTATTTTAAATATTTCGTATACTACAGCCGCAATCCAGAATGTAGAATACAGGAAAGGGTAAATAAATAAATACCCGAAATAGAATATTTTTTTTGTTTTAAAATCTATTTTCTCGCCCGAAGTATATAAACTCAGGAGTATTGTTGTTATACCCATCAGGAAGAACAATACAAAAAAATAATTATAGGAACTTACATATAGGATGTCAAAATTAAATATTAAAGGAGACCATTCAAAACCAACCAGAGACAGAATATGCAGGTACTCAGAAAAGTCTTTAAGCAACATATACAAAGGCATAAAGAATAAAAATCCAAGAATAAAAATCCATACAAAATTAATCGGCAGTATGAATAGACCAAGATTTCCATATTTTGAATTTCCAAGTAAATGTTTATATTGGAATGTGGTCTGCAAATATCCTCTATACCATCTAACCCTCTGTTGAAATAATTCTTTAAATTTTTCAGGGGCTTCTGTGTCAACATACGCGTTTATACAATTTTCAATTTTATACCCTTTTTCATACATTCTGAAAGCCAGTTCAGTGTCTTCCACAAGACTGTTTTTATCCCACCCCCCAATTTCTTTAAGTTTATCTGTTCTGTAAATAGAGCCCGGACCGGGGAGGACATATTGACAGTCAAATATTGCAAATAATTTCCTCAGATAAATTGAAAAGATATATTCCACCCATTGTATTTGCTGCATAATTGTTTGCGGTTTGTTAATTTTCATAGCCGGAGAAATAGCCGCAATATCTTTGTCATCAAAATGACCAATTATTTTTTTCAGATAATTTTTTCTTGGAAAAGAATCCGCATCCATAGATACAACAAATTCACTGTCAACCAATTTTAGAGCTATGTTAAGCGAGTCTGCTTTCCCTGTATTTTTTTTGTTAATAACCAACACTCTGCGGTTTTTTATATTTTTGCATATTTCAGAAGTTTCATCTGTGGACCCGTCATTTATGCAGATAATTTTCAGTTTATTTTTTGGATAATCAAGATTTAAAACTGAATTTAGGCATTTGGAAAGGAACTTTTTTTCATTATAAGCCGGGATAAGAAACGTGACTGAAGGATAATTTTTTATAGGTTTGTCAACAAAAAATTTGTAATGATTTTTAATAAAAACAACGAACCATAAAATCGAACAATAGACCATTATGAAATAGCAGAACAACTGGACAATATCAAATATTCCAAAATAACCTATTGATGAGAATACCATAATTAAATACCTGTAATTTTAGAACACATTTAAGATATTTTGATAAATAGTTTAATTATGAGACTCCCGGAATTTGCAGGCGCTTTTTATCCTTCAACAAAAGATGAACTGAAAGCGGAATTAAACCTGTTATTTCAGGCGAAAACAGAATATTACAATAATGCTTTAGGAATCATTGTGCCTCATGCGGGTTATCTGTTTTCAGGTCAGGTTGCTGCTAAAACTTATAAAGCTATTTCAGGCACAAAAAAGAGGAATTTTGTAATACTTGGGGTGGATCATCAAAGGGCAGGTATTATTGCAACTTCAAAGGAGGACTGGCAAACGCCTTTAGGGACAGCAAAAATAGACAGGGCTTTTTCAGATTACCTGACAAAAGAGCAGGCAATCATACAGGATGAATTTGCGCTTAAAAAGGAACATTCAATAGAAGTGCAGATTCCTTTTTTGCAGTATCTTTTTAAGGATTTTGAATTTATCCCAATTCAGCTGCCAAATATTTCTTACAAAGAGATTCTTGAACTTGCAAAATTATTGAGCGAAGAAAATTATTTTTTTATAGCGACTTCTGATTTAATTCATTACGGTTCTTCATACAATTTTTTTCCAAAAGAAAGTTTGTATGATCCAAACGATTATGTTAAAAATCTGGATAATGAAATTATCAAACAAATATGCAAATTTGACGGGAAAGCTTTTTTGAATTATACAAAAGACAAGGATTTAACAATTTGCGGGGCGACACCAATTGCATTGCTTTTAGAAATCGCTAAAAATTTAAGATGTAAAAAAATAGAAAAAATCGCATATGACACTTCTTTTTCTTCTTCACATGACGCTTCTACAATCGTTGGTTATGGAGGTTTAGTTATTTTCTGATTTTGTGATATCTTTTGCCTGAGTCCATAGTTGTTTGAATATTGGAGTCATTAATTCATTTGCAACATGAGAACTCTGCGTCCAAAAAGCAATTTCCTGTGAAGGTTCAATTTCAGTATCATTCACCAAACCCATAAGAACATGTTCCCCATCGATTATCTGCAACTTACCTAAAGGCAATTCAACACCTTCCAGATGCTTTAAATTTGCGTAAGGCAATAGTTCCATAGCCTGTTTTCTGTTTCTGGTTGTTATAGGACCCATGATATTTATTTCAACATTTTTGCTTTTTAGTTTGCTGAAAGATCTCATATGTTCTTTTAAATCCGCAATTCCTTTTTCTGAAGTCAAAATATTTACTTGTGTTTTTGCCTTGGACAATAAAGTTTTTGTCTGCATTCTTATTTTATCTTCTGATTTTATAACTGCGTTGAAACTTCCAGGGGAAATCATTTTTAAATCTTTTTTGTAGAGTGAGACTAAATCAGCCATGATCTCGCTTTTTTTCAGTTCTTCCAGTCTTGTAACTGTTAGTTCAGCTTCTTTTTTTATGTTTGATTTAAGATTTTCAAATGCTTCTTTTGGTTCGACCGCAACATATTTGAAAGGACTTCCGTGCTGCACCACCACAAAACCTTTTTGTTCAAGGGACTCCAAAACATCATAAACTCTTGCTCTTGGAACGCGGGATAATTCAGAGAGTTCACTTGCAGTTGCAACTTTTTTGATTAAGATTGCGGTGTATAGATTCCTCTCATATAGGTTAAGACCTATACCTCTCAAACTTTCAAGGACTTTTCTCGAAACTGTTTCTGGTACTACCATATTATATAAATAATTATAACTTTTATATACTAAAAATACACCCCTGTTTTGTGGGTACAAACCTTTATACAGGCTTATTAACATTTTTAACGTTCTTATAAATGGGTTTTAAGAGATTATTGCTTAGTTGGCAGGTATTATTGCTGTTATTTTGCATAGTGGGTTCTATAGCAATTATAAATCCAAAGATAAATCCTTCAGGTGTAATTGTCACAAGTGTTGGAACTGGAGCTTTTGAGGGGAAGATTGATTTAGGAACTGTAATTTATTCTGCAAATATGATTGGTCAGGAATCAAAGGAAATAACAAATCTTATTGATTTGCTTCAGTTTCAGGGTGAGAGAGGATATCTAAATTTGAATACTGATAAAGGGACCAAGAATATTAAATTGCAGGAAGCTGATTTATTTAATATTTCTATTATTAAAACCGAATCTTCAAATCTGAAATTTGGTCTTGATATAGATGGGGGTATAAGGGCTTTGCTTGAATCAGTTCAGTCTTTACAGGGAAATGAAACAAATGTTACTACAGGTGAAATTATATCTGTTTTAGAGACAAGGATAAATGTTTATGGTTTGAGGCAGGCAGAATTTAGGGAACTTAAGGTCGGGGGTAAGGATTTGATAATGGTTCAGATAGCCGGAGGAACCAGAGATGAGATAATTGATTTGTTATCCAGGGAAGGAAACTTTGAAGCTAAGATACCCATAACTGTAAAAAATAGTTCTTATTTCACACTCGGAAATTTTGTTGATGGGGAAGTTGAGGATTATTTAGTTGAGATTTTGGATAATACCACAATAAAAATTAATGAAAATATTTATAGTATTAATGATACTTTTGTTTTGAAAGGGATAGAATTTAATTTAAAGAATCTAACTTCAAATAAGGTTGTTATTGAAGGTCTTGTGTATACAACAAAAGAGATTACTTCTATTGGAATCCCGGCTTCCAGCAATTATTTTGGGAAGACTGAAGGAGGTTATAAATTCCAGTTTGGTGTTGTGGTTTCCCCTGAAGGTGCAAAAAAGTTTGCTGAAATTACGCAGAATTCAGATAAAATAATAACTCCTGGGGGAAGCCAATTGTCGGAGAGGATTTATTTTTATCTTGATGGCAAAGAAACAGATGCTTTAACAATTGCGGGGGATTTGAAAGGCAGGGAAATAATGAACCCTATTATTACAGGGCATGGTGAAACAGAAGAAGAAGCGAGGCAGAATATGAACCAGTTAAAAGCGGTTTTAAAATCAGGAAACCTGCCGGTGGAACTCAAAGTGGTTTCTATGGATCAGTTAAGTGCAACTTTAGGGGGTGGTTACCTTTATCTGATTGCTATGGCTGGATTAACAGCAATATTTTTAATTAGCGCAGTCATTTACATTAGATACAGAAATCTGAAAATTTCCGCAGGGGTTATGATGACGATGTTGGCGGAAGCAATAATAATTTTTGGTTTTGCTGCGTTAACTGGCTGGAATTTATCCACACTCGCTTTTGCGGGAATTGTTGCGGCAATTGGTTTTGGGGTTGATGACCAGATATTGATTATTGATGAGACCAGAAACAAGAAGGAAAGGTATTCTCTTAAGGAAGGTCTAAAAAGAGCTTTCTTTATGATTTTCGGGGCAGGAGCCACAACAATATGCGCCATGCTTCCAATACTATTTGCGGGATTTGGGGTTTACAAGGAAATAGGAGGTTTTGCTTTAACAACAATTATTGGAGTATTGGTAGGAATATTAATTACAAGACCAGCTTTCAGCAAATATGTTGAATATGTATTGGCGGATTAGTTGATTGTAAATTATTTAAAATTTTCATTATTTTATTATGGTAACCCGCGATGAGATTGTTGAATTGGTGACTGGAGAATATCCTAATATGGAAGTATCTTATGGAGAGGGAATAGGTCAAACTATTGTTAAAAATGAAAAAGTGAAAATAAGAGTTTCACCAATAGTTCCATTCAAGAAGTTATTTAAAGATGCAAGGGGATTTTTTATAGGGAAACGTTATTCTGATGATTTTGAAGTAAAAAAACTTGAAGTGTATGGATTGGGTGATTTAACTGTTTATGATGAAATGCCTCACTTTAGAGAATTTAGAGATAAGAAATTAGGAGAAGTGGATTTAGCTCTGGATTCTTATTCACCTCACGGGATATATAAAAATGTGCCTGTTAGAGATGGGAATTTTGATGAAGAAGAATTATTGAAGGTTATTGGTTCTGTTAATAACACAGAAATATTATTTAGTACTGTTTATCGAGATAATAAAGAACAGGTGCTTAAAGGTTATGAGGATTCAACAGTTCAATTCGATGAGTTATAAATTCTTTTAAATAAAATAATAACTATTTTTAAAGATTTCAATAAGATTATGGTATTCGAAGAAATCATCAAAAAACTGAAAACCGAAAAACTGCATTTTACTCTTATAGATCCGGATAAACAAACAATAGAGCAGGTTGCGGAAATTGTAAAAACAGCAGAAGAAGCCGGAACAGATGCTTTAATGGTTGGGGGTTCAAGTTCAACAGCAATAATTCAGTTAGATGATACTATTAAGAAAATCAAAGAGGCTTCGGATTTGCCGATAATCTTATTCCCAAGCACTCATGCAGGAATATCAAAATATGCTGATGCAATTTTCTTTATGTCTTTGTTAAATTCCAGAAGTACGGCTTATATAGTGGATGAGCAATTAAAAGGAGCCCCTCTTGTGAAAACTTATGGTTTGGAGCCAATTCCAATGGGATATTTGATGTTTGAATCAGGGAATGTCTGCACTTCGCAGCTTGTTTCTGATGCCAAGCTCCTGCCGAGAGACAAAGCGGACGTTGCTGTTGCGTATGCTCTTACAGCGCAGTATTTCGGGATGAAATGTGTTTATCTGGAAGCGGGTTCAGGGGCGAAGTATTCTGTATCTGAGGGGATCATTGCAGCCATTAAGAAGTGTCTGGATATCCCGGTGATTGTAGGAGGCGGAATAAGAGATAAAGAGACAGCAAGAAAGAAATTGGACGCGGGAGCGGATATAATTGTCACAGGCACAATAAATGAGAATAATAAGACCAAAATGATTGAAATAATCAGTGAAATCAAGAATTACAAATAATTCGATAAATAATAGTCTTCTTTTAAATTTTTAATCCAAATTAATTTAAGTTGGCGACCATAGCGGAAGGGGTACACCTGTTCTCATCCCGAACACAGAAGTTAAGTTTTCCAGCGATTTGGTAAGTACTGCCTTATGGGTGGAAACATCATGACGTTGCCGACTTATTATAATTATTCTGATTACTATTTAATCACCACAGAGTATTTAAAATTTTATAAATATTAAATAATGGTAAGAAGAGAGGGTTCTGGAACTTATTTTAATTCAGGGGAGTTGGATTTTCATAAAATTGTTGGGGTTTATTTTCCAGAGCCAATTAAAGCAAGTGAAATTGGTGTTCTTTATACAAAAGATGGAGAGGAAGTTGCAAATACCGCTATTCTTCAGAAATCCGAGTTTGCTGAAAATTATGGGAAAATACCTTTAGGGGTTAGAGAGGGAATTAAGAATTATGCTTTGAGAAAAATATATTGTTTAAATGAAGAAACTACAAATAGAAGGAGAGATCTTATTTCAGAATTGGGCGGATTAACCCTGGATAAAGTTAGAAAAAGAATTGCTGTTTTAGACCCAATTATAGACACAGCAATTGAACTTGAGGATTATGGTATGCCTGAGGTTGGAGGTTTTGAGGGAGATATTATGGAACTGGCTGTAGCTTGTATTGGTGAAGAAACAATAAACAAATCTATTGATAATTATTGGTTGAATATTCAACAGGCAACAAAATTCGGAGAAAAATGTAAGTATTTAGAACAACAAACAGAAGAATTAGATAAACTTCATTGGTTCTATCAGAGGACTTTACAATAAAATAAAATCTTAAATCAAACTCATTATCCAAGGCAAAACAAACAACAAAACCTGCGTTATTCCAAATCCAAGAATGGCAATTTTAATCCTGTCAATTACTTCAATATCAGACATTATCAAAAATGCAAGAGCAATCCAACACAACAAATCAAGGAGCACAAATCCAAAAGGAATTCCCATGAAATAGGAACCAAGAAACATAAAAGCAATTGAAGGCACAATATTTGCGGCAAGAGCAATCAGGATTGCATGTTTAAACTCCAGATTGTGTTCAATAATATTGCTTGAAAGCATTATCCCAATTGCAGCAAGTATCGAGGGTATCAGCCAGTTTAATAAAACATATATATCAAATACCATAAGTTATATGATAGTTTACTTATTAATTTATGAAGCCTATAAATGATGATTTTATATGGATAACCATAATCTCAGTTTTGATAATTACCATTTTTATCATTTTATTTCTATTTCTCATTTTATCCGTAGTTTCTCAAATTCCAAAAGGTATTTATAATATAATCTTTTTGTTCATGATAATTGATTTGGTTGCTATGATCTATTATGTTATATATATTTCAAAAGTAAAATTAGGCAATAAAGATATAAAAGAAGAATTAAAAGTAAGATTAAAGCTAATAGAAATTGGAAAAAAGGAAGCGAAGAAGAGATATTATAATAGGAAAATAAGCGAAAAGATATATAACAAGATATTTCAGGATTATGAACAGGAAGATATAAATCTAAGAAGTAAATTAAAAAATCTGAAGTCAAAGAAATGAATTTTTGATTAATTCTCTATTTTTTTGCGGGTTTTTTCCGGTCCGCGATTTTTATTCTTTTTTTATCATCCAGCACCATAGAAACAATCTGCAGGTTTGAGGGTTTTATAGGAACCTGAATCTCTTTCCCATCTTCTCTTTTCCTTTTTACATCTTCAATGTAAACAGATAAACTTTTCAAATTAAGACCAGTAACTTTTGAGATTTTACCTTTAAAACTACCCTTCATAACTCTTACTTTATCTCCAGCTCTTACAGGAAAACTTCTCCGGTCATATTTTTTTTTCAGTTCAGAGCTAAGATTTGTATGCATGAGTTTCTGCCTTACGTGTTTTGGTGCAGTTCTCATGTATTTTCTCTGTTTTCTTGCCTGTACGCTTACATTCCATTTACTGCTAAAATGTTGTCTCATTTAATTATTAAATAAAAACTAATAAACCTTTTTTTCACTCAGAAAGAGTTTTTTCAGGAAATAAATTCATTTATATATAATTCTCTTTATTTATCTATGAAGAGGGTTTCTGAGGATTTTATCTGGGGGATTATGATTTCTGTTTTAATTCTTACAATATTTATTATTGCTTCTTTGTTTTCTCAGTTTCCAAATACATCATATAACATAATTTTCCTCCTTATGACAATTGATATGGCGGCTATGTTGTATTATATATCATATATTTCAAGGACAAAATTAACTCAGGGTGAAACTAAAGAAGAACTAAAAGTAAGGCTAAATTTAATAGAGCTTGGCAAGAAAGAGGCGGAGAAGCGTTATTATAGCAGAAAAATAGGCGATAAGATATATAACAAGATAATGCAGGATTATGAACAGGAAGATATAAATCTAAGAAGTAAGTTAAAAAGTTTAAAATTAAGGAAATAAAAAGAATTGTTTAAAACCAATCATTCAAAAGATTAAATCAATAAGAAATAATTTGTTTGAATCTTCTATATCTGTTATTTCAAAATCTCCTGAACCTGCAAAATCTCTTTTTTCTGTTTTTTTGATTTTCTCAAAAGAATCATTCTCTTCCTTGTTCCCGGGATAGAGCCGTCTATAAGCGCATATTTTGTTTTTACAAGTCCATATTCTTTAAATCCCTGAGTAGGATTGATTTCTTCAAGATTGTCTGAAATTTTTAAAATTAATTTGTTATATTCAGTTCTCTGGTGGAATCCCATCTGACCTGGCATTGGAACCCTCCAGTCAACTTTCCTTGGCATAACACTCCCTATACTGCCAACTCTTCTCCTTCCTTTTTTTGCTTTATGACTTCTTAATTTACACCCAAATCTTTTGATTGTGCCTTGTGTGCCTTTTCCTTTGGTAATGGAGGTTACTTCAATTAAATCCCCGTCAGAAAAACAATCTTCAATTTTAAGTTCATTTCCAAGAAGTTCTTTTGCTTTATCCAATTCAAGTTTGCACCCAAGTTCAAATACTTCAGGTGTTTTCTTTAATTTGGTTTTTCTTGGGAAATTAGTCACTTTTATTCTTAATTCGTCAAATTCTTCAGGTATTTTCCCGTATTCTTCAGTTTTAATCTTAATTTTCCTTTTCAGGTCTTTTTTTAAGTCTTTTGGCAATTCTTTAATATTGAAATATTCTGTGGTTTTTCGTTTATTTTTGTAAAAAGCAATGCCTATTGGATAAATCACCGGAATTTCAAGAACTGTGGCGGCTCTTACAATTTCTTTACCCTGATTTACATTTTTTCTGGTTTCTGTTGCAGAATATTGCACCATTCCCACTTTGTAAGCCGCAAAACCCTGTATCCCGTCTCCAGACCAGAATGATACTTTAGGATAGATTCTCTTAGCCCGTACTCTCGGCCAAAATTGTAAACTCCCCCTTCTCGGTCCATGTGGTGTTGCCATTGTATAATTTAGATTATAAATTTAAAATAGAGGTATTTCTTAGGATTTAGGTTTTCTTTGGAGTTATTTTGTAAATCAGTAAATATTAACCTTGGATTTAGAGAAGTTCAAACCGAAGGTTTGAATTTGGGTGAACGAGTGCAATTTAATGAACCTCTAAATCTTTGTTATAATCTTTTGATAGGGGTGAGTAATGGTTTACAAGACAATTTTTGGCGAAGCCAAAAAATTCCGAAGAGTTAAGAAAAAGTCCGTAATTTTTATAGATTATCTTTCATAATAAATGTATGGGTCTAAAAGAAGTTCAAGATGAAGTTGACAAATGGATAAGTCAATACAAAATTGAATATTGGAAACCACATGAAATATTGGCAAGATTAACAGAAGAAACTGGAGAATTAGCAAGAGAAATAAATCATATTTATGGTCCAAAAAAGAAAAAATCCTCAGAAGAAACAAAAGAGCTTTCTGATGAAATTGCAGATATTATTTTTACTCTTTCTTGTCTTGCCAATTCATTAAATCTTAATCTTGACGAATCTTTTCAAAGGGTTATGTATAAATGTTATGTAAGAGACAATAATCGTTTTGAGAAAAAGTAAGATATTTTCTTAATTAAATATAACATTATTTTATCAATTAAGTTATGCCATCAATAATAGAATTAAAAAATGTTTCAAAAATTTATAAGATGGGCGATTCCAAAGTTTACGCTTTGGATAAGGCAAACCTGAAAATAAAGGAAGGCGAGTTTGTTGCGATTTTCGGACCAAGCGGTTCAGGGAAATCAACTTTAATGCATATTGTTGGTTGTCTGGATATACCCACTCAGGGAAGTGTTTTTCTGGAAGGAAAAAATATTGCAGATTTTTCTGAAAGCGAACTTGCGACAATAAGAGGAAAAACAATTGGTTTTATATTTCAGACTTTTAATTTATTCAGGACGCTTACGGTTTTGGAAAATGTTATGCTCCCAATGGTTTTTCAGAATATGCCTATGGTTGAGAGGAAAGAGAGGGCAATGAAATTACTTGAATCTGTTGGGTTAAGTCACAGATTAGATCATAAACCAACCGAACTTAGCGGAGGGGAACAGCAAAGGGTTGCGGTTTCAAGAGCTCTTGCAACAGACCCGAAAATAGTGCTTGGGGATGAGCCAACAGGAAATCTTGATTCCAAAACCGGAAAAAAGATAATGCAAGGTTTGAAGGAAATAAACAAGGAAGGAAAAACAGTAATACTTGTAACCCATGACCAGTCTCTTGCTTCTTATGCAGACAAAATTGTGCATATAAAAGACGGGAAAATTGAAAAAATTGAGAAAAATAAATGAAATAATTCTTTTAAATATTAAATATGTTTGATTATGAGACAAGAATTGCTTAACTTATTAATTATAGTTCTGTTAACTGGAATAATCCCTATGGCTGCGTATGCGGATAGTCCATCAATAAATATAATCCCTCAGAGATATGAACCAAGTCCAGCTCAGCCCGGAGAATATTTATCTGTCTGGATTAATGTGGAAAACATAGGCAATGAAAAAGCGGAAAATTTATTGGTTGTTCTCATTCCAACATATCCTTTTTTCCTTGATGAAGGAGAAAATGCAACAATAGAAATCAAAACTTTAGAAGGAATGGATAATTCAGTGATTAAATATAAAGTCCGGATTGCGGCTGATGCAGTTGAAGGCGAGAATGAATTAATAATTAAATATTCCACAAAAGACCGAAATATCTGGGTTGAGAAAAAACTGAGAATAACAATACAAACTTTGGATGCAAATCTTGCAATAACCGGAGTTGAGAGCAGGGAAGTTTCACCCGGAGAAATTACAAATCTTAAAATCAAATTAAAAAATGAGGCGGATTCTTATCTGAGGGATGTGAATATAAAACTGAATATTTCAGGTTCAACTTTTTTGCCAATAAACTCAACAGAGGACAGGAAAATTTATCTTATCGGGAGCAAGGAAGAAAAAACCGCGGATTTTGATTTGCTTGTTTCTCCCAATGCGGAGTGCGGTCCTTATAAGATATTGACTTACATTTCTTATTATGATTCTGCGGGGGTGTATTACACAAAAACCAATTATGTAACTTTAATTGTAACTGCCGAACCGGAGATAACTGTGAATATTGATGAATCCGGAATTCTGACTGCGGGGCAGACTGGTATAGTTTCTCTAAATATTATTAACAAAGGGTTGATGGATTTAAAATTCTTAACCATTTCTCTTAAACCCGATGGGTATGAAATTCTTTCCCCATCAGAGGTTTACATAGGCGCTCTTGATTCTGATGATTATGATACCGTGGATTTTAAAATCCACACTACTGAAAATGGAAAAGAACTGCCGTTGAAAATTGAGTTGGTTTACAAGGATGCTAATAATAAAGAATATTTAGACAAATATGTTGTTAATTTAAGACTTTATACTCAGGAAGAATTAAAAAATTATAATATAGTTCCTGATACAACAGGCACCACTAATGCAATAATTTTCATAATCTTGCTTTTCGTAGGTTATTGGTTGTGCAAAAAATTAAAGAAGAGTTCTTATTTCTCATCTAAAAAAGATAAGTAGTTTTTATAATGATAATTGATTTTTTAAGGTTTGCCATTAATAATTTAGTCAACCGGAAAATGAGGAGTCTGTTAACAATCATAGGAATTTTTATAGGCATTGCCGCAGTTGTTTCTTTGATTTCTGTTGGCGAAGGTATGAAAGATGAAATAAACAGGCAATTTGAGGCAATGGGTTCTGATAAACTAATGGTTATGCCTGGTGGCGCAGGAGGTCTGGGGATGATGAGTATGATGACTGCCGCAGTTCCTCTGACAGAGGCTGATTTGAAAGTTATAAAGCGGCAGAGCGGTGTTGATGTGGCAGGAGGTATGACTTATAAAACAATTGCTGTAAAATATAAAGATGAAACAAAATACACAATGGTTGCTGGGATGCCAACTGATGAGTCACAGGAAATTTTTACCAGCATGGATACTTTTAATATCTTAAAAGGTCATGATCTGGAATATGGGAAAGATAGGAATATTGTGATAGGGTATGATATTGCTTATACAGATTATTTTAATAAAAGACCTGGAATCAGAGACAAGATTTATATAAAGGACAAACCTTATACTATTTGCGGCATAGTTGATAAAATTGGGAATAGTCAGGATGATTCGCAAATGTACATAACTCTTGAGGAATCAGATGAATTATTTGACTTGAGAGGAGAATATGGAATGATAATGATAAAAATGAAACCAAATGTTGATCCTTCTGCATTGGCGGAAACCTTAACTCATAAAATAAGGCGCGCAAGAGGGGAGAAAGAAGGAGAGGAAAGTTTTCAGGTGCAGACCACGGAGCAGTTGATGAATATGGTGGGTGATGTTCTTGGGGTGATTAATGCAGTATTGATAGCGATAGCTTCAATTTCTCTTATGGTTGGCGGGATAGGAATAATGAATACAATGTATACTTCTGTTTTGGAAAGGACCAGAGAGATTGGAATAATGAAAGCAATTGGGGCAAAAAATTATCATGTTATGTTGTTATTTTTGTTTGAGTCAGGCATGCTCGGAATGGTTGGAGGGCTTCTTGGGGTCGGAGTCGGAGTCGGTCTGGCAAAATTGGCTGAGTTTCTCGCCGTTCAGTCAGGGTTTGCAATGTTGAAGGCATCATTTTCAATGGAATTAATTTTTGGTTCCCTTGCATTTTCCTTTTTGGTTGGAACTCTTTCAGGAATTCTTCCCGCAATGAAAGCCGCAAAATTAAATCCAGTTGATGCTTTGAGGTATGAATAAAATTTTGTTGTGATTCAGATAATAATCTTATGTTTCTGCAAATCAAATATTCTTTGTTCTAAAATAAAGTAATAAGGATAAAATCGGATGCTTACAAAGAAACGAAGCTCGACGAACTAATTTGAAATAGTAATATTTATAAGGTGTAAAACTTTGCTTTTTTGTGGTTATTGGTTTATCCAAATAAATACTTTTGAATTAAGGTAAACTTATGACAAAACTAACAAAAGAACAAAAGTGGGAGAAAGATAAAATAGAGAGAAGAAGATTAAGAGGCAGACAGAAAAGCCTAAGAAATAATTACTTTAAGACTATTAATACAAAGGGAATTGAAACTGCCTCAAGTTTAAAAGATAAATTCATCGATAATTTAAAACAAGAATCAAAATTAGATTCCACTGTTGATCCTGATTATTACCCAATATTCTTTGATAACGTTTTTAGAGCATTGGGATTTAAGATATACGCAGGAAAGATGCCAACAGTTTCTGGCATTCAACCCGATTCATCTTTCCATTTAGCTATAGATAATAAACGATTGATAAATATAAAAGCTTATACTGAAAGTAATTTTGCTCAAATTGCAGACATACAACCACTTTCGTCTAAGCCAATAATAGGAGTTGGTTTCAACACGTTGTGCAATGTCTATGGTGTTAAAGGACATGAGTGGTTTAAAAAGTGGGAAGAAAAGAATATTGCTGTTTCCATATCATTAGGTATCGGACGATTGAATTTAGATAATTCTAAAATTATACTCGATGGTATAAGATTAGATCCAAATAGCAACAAAAAAAAGTTATTGCAAATTTCAGAAGTTATAGGGCTTTCAAATTTTTTGAATTTATCAATAGACAACATTCCAGTTTATGGTGCATTTAAAACTGTAGAAACCCGAAAAATTTTTCAAGAATTAAATGTCAAGAAAATGTTTTCTAATTTATCTGAAAGGGGATTTGATTTCAGTGATGGAAATCTATCAAACATTCCTTTTAAAAAAGGTTTAAAAAATCCAACACTGCTTATAAAAGAGTTAAAAAGAAACGATTATCTTGAAGGTGAAACTAGGTTGGTATCTTCTCCCTTGGGAGATATATACACTTCACAGAATATATTAAGAAAAACGCAAGAGGGTCCTCTTTTAAAAGCAACTAACTATTCATTTTTAACTAAAGAAAGAAAGGACTTTAGTAAACTTCTCGAAAGAGTGTCAAGGATAGATAAGAATACAACAGAAACGAATGAAAGGAGTAAATTAATTGAAAAAAATATTCTGGAAACTAACAAGCTTTTAAAGAAATTATTAAATTATTCAGAGAGCAATCCTGACAAAATCGCAAAGGTTTTTCAGAAGTTAATAGACACCAATAAATTAATAGATGATGAAAAAACTGTATTTGGGAAGTGGCTGGATATGTATTTAAAATTGACAGATACTTTTGAAAAAACTAAATTTTGGATGGATATCTTACCACAAATTGTTAAATTTGGAACGAGAGCTTCAATTTTGATAACGTTAATATTAAGTTATCTACATTAAGGATAACAGGTTACTCATTGTATTTTTTTTATGTTTTCTCTGAATTTTTCAATTAAATAATTCCTTTATTTTTCAGATAAATCGAATAATCTTCAATAATCAAATTATCTTTGTCTTCTTCTCCAACCCAACTTTTGACGCTTCTTTCAATCCTATTTCTTTTGTTTTCAATGTCTGGAGTGGTTATGAATGATATTGCATCACTTCCTGCTCCAGAACCGTAAGAGACCACTAAGATTCTCTGGTAAGGCGCGGCAATGTCAAGGACACGCGCAAGACCCAGCAAGGAATTTGCGGAATAAGTGTTTCCGATAAATTCAAAATTAATTCCTGGTTCAACCTGTTCCGGAGTGAACCCCAATCTTTTTCCAACAATTCTCGGATACTTTCCATTTGGCTGGTGGAAAACAACATAGTCAAAATCTTTTGGCTCAAGGTTTAATTTTTTCATCAGGTTTTTTGCGGCTGATTCAACATGTTTATAATAAGCCGGATTGCCTGAAAATCTTCCCGCATGTTTAGGGAATTTATCCCCGTCATTTCTCCAGAAATCTGTGGTGTCTGTTGTAAAACTTGTGTATCCTTCAACCAAAGCAATAGGTTTTTGGTCTCCAATCACAAAACCTGCGCTCCCGTCCCCGGCTGTTATTTCAAGTTCATCATTCGGAGCACCCTGCGCAGAATCCGCTCCAATAGCAAGTCCTGAACCCCCATTTATTTTTACGAAGTTGAATGTATTTACCATCGCCTGCGTTCCTGCTTTGCACGCAAATTCAACATCTGATGCAAAACAATTTTCTGTTTTTAGGAGACCTGCCATGATACTTGCTGTGGGTTTTACAGCATATACTTTGCTTTCACTTCCGACTTCTATAAATTTGAGTTTATTTCCTTCCACACCAGAATGTTTTAAAGCGTTTAGACCGCAGTTCAAAGCATAACTTCCTTGGTCGTCAAATTTTCCCGGAAAACTTTTAATTCCTTTTAATTCGCGACCCCAGACATTATTAAGATTGGATAGTTCCAATCGGTATCTTGGAACATAAACTCCATAACCAGAGATGCCAATTTTCTCATCAGGAAGTTTTCTTTTTGTTTCTGATTTTTTGGTTTGCGGTTTGCTGAATTCTTTTTTTAATTTCCAAAGTCCGCCGTAAATATATAAACCTTGTTCGGTTCTTCCGAGTTTTCCGGGTCTTGAAATAACTTTGTCGCCGATTTTAACTTTATCGTCAATCAGACCAAAAATAATTTCTCCGTCAATTTTTATCAACGCAGTGTAATAAGGAACTTTTCGGTTATAATTAAATAAGGTTGATGCAACAGAGATTTTTGTTTTTGAATAAATTTCGCCTTCTTTGCCAATATTTTCAAAATTATTTAGTCTAAAAGCTTTTGGCGCTACTATCATATCAACACCTTAAGATGGAAAAAGTAGCTGTGCCCCCAGTTCCTCCAATATTTAATGTGGCTCCAATTTTGGGATTTGCATTTCTTTTCCCGCATTTTCCGAGCAGCTGATTTGTAACTTCTATAATTTGGGCAACCCCTGTTGCTCCAACAGGATGACCTTTTGCTTTAAGACCACCGCTTGTATTTACAAATAATTTTCTTCCGTTAAAATCATAAGGAACAGGAGATTCTTTTTTGTTAATCTCATCATAAGGTTTCAAACTTCTCACCAATTTGTAACCTTCCCCTTTCTTTGCAAAGCCCGCGGCTTCAAGACATAAAATTTCATTAATGGTAAAACAATCATGGATTTCAATTAGATCAATATCTTTTGCGGTCAGGTTTAATCTTTTGTAAACTATTTCAGAAGCTCTCTTTGCGGAATCCAGAACAAGAAGTTCTTCCCTTTTTGCCAGCGAGATGGAACTTGTTGCAACTTCAATATCTTCCAGTTTAACATAATCAACCCCAAGTTCTTTTGCGTATTTTTCTGTTGTTGTTATTATTGATGCTGAACCGTCGGAGATGGGAGAGCAATCCAGTAATTTTAATGGGCTCGCAATATTGCCTGTAAAATTTTTTAGGGTTATTTCTTTTTGGAACATTGCTTTTTCATTGAGCATGGCATTTCTGTGATTTTTTATTCCAATTGCATGAAGGTCTTCTTCTTCCGCTCCGGTTTCATGCAAATATCTTGTTGCGAGCAAAGCATATAAGCTTGGGAAGGTTGCCCCATTTATAACTTCTGTGTCAAAATGAGAGGCGCCTGATAAAATATTTGTTGTTTCTCCGGCCATCCGATCAGTCATTTTTTCAAATCCAAGAACATGAATTATTTTATTTTCTCCTTTGGATTCGCTTAAACCAATTTCATTTGCGGCAAGTTTCATAGCAATTGAACTTGAAGCGCATGCGGCTTCTGTTCTTATAACTTTATTAATTCCAAGTATTTCAGTTATTCTTGAGGCGGTGTGATCCTGTCCTTCGAATCGGGACAAATTCATATTCCCCACATAACAGGAGTCTATCTCCTTTATCTCAACATTGGCATTTTTCATGGATTCTGAGAAACTTTCCTGAACAAGATCTTCCCAGCTTTTATCCCACAATTCGCCAAATTTTGTAATTCCTGTGCCAATTATTGCAATTGCCATTAATTAAGTTATTAGATAATTTAAAAACTCTTATTTGAAATTATTTCTTCTCTTTTTTAACTTTTTCCTTTTTATCCTCTGTTTTCTTTTCCGTTTTCGGTGCAGGCTTTTTTTTCAATAATTTAGTTAATCCAAGACCATCCTGTTTCATTGTAAGGTTTATTCTGGTTCTTTCATCGGAAATTGAGGTGTTTGCGACCATGGCTCTTACAAGTTCACCATCTTTTACAACAATATTTGAATCTTTGCTCGCAAGAATATCCTGTTCAGGGTTATAGATTAATTTTTCCTGAGTAATCTGGGAGATGTGAACTAAAGCATCCACAGGACCTATTCTGATAAATGGTCCGAATTCAGCAACTTCAGTGACATATCCATCAACCATTTCATTAGGAACTGGCTGGAAAAATAATGCGGAATATTCCACATCAAAATAAATATAAGGTTTTTCAGGCAATATTACCCCAGTTTCCCCAAGTTTTTTTATCTCGGTGACGCCAAGGAATACACCATTTTCTTCCTTTAAATGGGCTTCTTCTAATCTCTCTTTAATGCTCTCTGTAGTATCTCCTTTTAAGTTTTGGGCTTCCACACCAACTTTTTCCTGAATATCCAATATATAAAACATATTATTTGACCATGAATTCACTTGTTTCTGACTTTTTCTGCAAATTCATAATATAGAATGTAAAATAATAAATAGAAACTCTTAAAATAAAACAAAGTAAATAAACATTATGAACCAAAAAGAATTGGCTATTCTAAGAAAGATAAAACCCTGTAAATCTGAAAAAGAGGTTGTTGAAGAATTTGTCGTTAAATTACTTGAGGTTGCAAAAATAGTTGCAAAGCCTTTTTACGCTTATCCCCAAATTGTGGGTTCAATATCAAAAGACACCTGGTTGAGCAAGGACCATGATGTGGATTTATTCATTGTTTTCAGGAAGAAGGTTTCAAGAGAGAAATTAGAGGAATATGGTTTATTAATTGGGACCTCAATTTGCGAAGATATGAAAGGAATTTATAATATAAAATATGCGGAGCATCCTTATGTGAGAGTGAAAGTTAAAAATTTTGAGATTGATATTGTGCCTTGTTATGAAACCGGGAGAGGTGATAAAATAATATCCGCTGTTGACAGGTCCCCGCACCATACAAAGTACATAAAAGAAAAACTGGTCGGGTATGGAATGGATCATGCGAGATTGTTTAAATATTTCTGCAAGCAGATTGATGTATATGGCGCTGATGCAAAACACAATGGATTGAGCGGATATCTTTGCGAACTTTTGGTTTTAAATTACGGGACTTTTGCAAATACAATGAAAGGACTTTCAAAATTAAATTTTGCTGAATTAATAGATTTGGAAAATCAGGTAACTGAGAAAGAAGCAAAAAAGAGATTTGCTGATGCTTTGGTTGTGATAGATCCTGTGGATAAAAATAGGAATGTTGGTTCTCCAATTTCCCCTCAAAATTTCCTTAGGTTAAAACTAGAAGCAAAAAAATATCTGAAAACAGGAAGATTTCCAAAGTTTAAAAAACCAGCAAGGAATATGCTCATAAAAAAACTAAAAGATAAGAGAGGTACAAATTTTATTGGAATTAAATTTACCCCTCCTGAGATGATTCCAGAAAATTTATATCCTCAGATAAGAAAATTAAGCAAACGAATTGCAAATTATCTGAAGGAATATGATTTTTCAGTGGTTAGGTATTTAGAATGGACAGACGAAACCAATGTTGTTTATATTATTTTTGAAGTTGAGAATAAACTGCTGTCAAAATTAAAAAAACAGGAAGGTCCTTCAATATTTTCAAAAGAAATTGATAATTTTTTAAGAAAATATCTGGATGATGAGTATAAACCTTATATTGAGGATAACAAATTTTTTGTTGGTTCAAAAAGGAAATTCCTGAATATTGAAACTGTGTTAAAACATTTCCTTAAAGAAAACAGGAAAGAAATCCCAGAGAGAATCGCAGAGAAAAAAATAAAATTGATGAAAGAGGAAGAGATTATTGAGGTGGTAAATAAGAACAAAGAATTCAATTCTCACCTTGTCAGGAAGTATTTTGAGGTTTAAAAAAGATTTAATCAAGCTAAATAATATAAAAGGAGATATATGCCCTTTAATTAGGAGAGTAAATGAACGTATGGAGAAATTAGGTCTTGAGCCCTATTCTCCAGAATATCTTTGTCAGAGAGATTCCTGTAATGGGTGTTATTTGCAGGAGATTGCTACAAATATAATACTTGATTATGATTTAAGATAATATCTGAATTTCGTTTAAATCTATTATTTTATATATAATATAATGTTTAAGGTAACTATAGATAAGGAAAAATGCATCGGGTGCGGAGCCTGCGTTGCTGTGTGCGATAATCTGGAAATCAAAGATGATGGAAAAGCCCATCCCAAGAAAACCGAAGTAGAAAAACCGGATTGCAACAAAGAAGCTGTTGATATTTGCCCGGTTCAGGCAATTGAAGTTAAAGAAATGTAGAATTATAGTAATTTAAATTCTCCAGAACCCCCTTTACTTTTTATTTTTGAGATAACTTTTTCAGCTTCTTTAACAAGAGTTTTTTCACCTTTTTTTGGATTTGTTGTTTTTAATTTAAGGAGAAATCTTGTGTTTCCTTTGTAACTGCTTTCAATATTTTTTAGTTCACTAAGACCATTTTTTATTAAATCCACACCATCGCTTTTGTCAGAATGCAGTTCAATTTCACCTTTGATTTCATAAACTTTTTCTCCAGTTTTAAATCTTTCGTTTAATTCAGAGAATTCTTCGCTAAATGTTATTTCCTCTCCTTTTCTGATAACTGCAAGAGCTTCAAAAACACTACCATAATTTTGTTTTAAAAGAGAAATTTCATTTTCAATTTTTTTCGGAGAAATTTTATATTCATTCGATATTCTCTCAAAAAGTCTGATAGCTTTTGTTTCTTTTCCATAATCTTTTAATCTCCTTTCTTTTTCACTGCGAGAGATGCCTTTGAGTGAAATTTCAACCAAGTGGTCTATGTGAATAACTTTCCCAATAATCATCTGCCCTTTTTTAAGGTTCTTTTTCAAATCCCTAATCCATAATCCTGGGATATTTGACACATTAAGGAAACCCTTTGCATTATATTCCACAAGTTTTAATTCCACTGAACTTGAATGAATCTCCTCAACTGAGGCTACAACAAGCTCCCCTCGTTTTATTCTATCCATAATTTAGTTAAAAATAGATAAACTTATTGTAAATTAGAAATTATTCAGTTTAATTCAGCATTTAAGGAATCATCTTCTTTTGGCAGAGGATTGATAGTGTAACCTTTGTATTCAATTGTTTTTCCTGCATTCAAATCTTCCAGTACTCGTTTCCTTAACCCATACTTTTCTTCATCCTTATCCCTTGTTTCTTTATCTTCCACTTCCCCAAAAGCGTTTATAAAACTTTCATAGTTTTTATTAGATACGATTAAATGAGTCATAACAGCTTTTGTAATCTCTTTTTCTGGAACCTCATCTCTTCTGGCATAATCTATACATTGGATGCCTCCATGCGCTATGCAATATGAATCTGAATATCGCCCCCCTTTATTATCTTCAACCCAATAAGGAAGTTCACTATAAGTTGTCATATTATTTATAAATAAGAAAATTATTTATACTCTATTTTAACTTCTCAATCTCTTCATCAAGGTCAATATCCTCAATTTTATTCACCATCAATTCAAGATTGCCGAAATATTCATTTTTCTTTATTCTGCCGGTAAAGAGTTTTTCTCTACCAATTAAATTTTCATTTTTAATTCTCTCCGCAGTTTCTTTGAATGAAACAAATCTCAATGT
Source organism: Candidatus Aenigmatarchaeota archaeon (assembly GCA_023134135.1). Lineage (GTDB taxonomy): Archaea > Aenigmatarchaeota > Aenigmatarchaeia > QMZS01 > QMZS01 > QMZS01. The sequence goes on along the minus strand of JAGLVB010000010.1, from coordinate 4,714 downwards.
TGCTAATCCATCATCAAGGTAACCATGAATTATTAAATTTCTTTTAGGTTCAACTTTACCATGATCTTTGCACACGCAACTTCCATTAATTTCTTCGAGTTTTGAATTGCAGTCAGGACAAGTGATATATTCTCTTTCTGACAATGAAACAATTGCGGCTTTTGCTTCAAGAAAATCATTATCTGCAACTTCTTTCAGATTTTTTCTTTCACCCATATTTTTTGAAACAGAAACCTCAGAATATCTTTCTGATTTTTCCGCAACTTCAATTTCTTTTTCTTCAGGTTCGATTGTGCTTCTTGCGCTTAAGTGTATTTCAGGCATTCCAAAAGTATTTGCTTTTGTAAATCCCTGTTTAACTTTTACAACATCACCTTCATTTAAATTTTCAGTCAAGTCAACCATATTATTCCAGAATACAATTCTAATTCGTCCGGTTTCATCCCCGATGGTGATATTTCTTACTTGCCCTTTTTTATCATTTCTCTCAAATTCTCTAACCTCAGATAATTCCACAATTTTTCCGATAACTTCAACATTTCTAAGGTTGGGTATTATATTTTTTATTTTAAGGCTTCTTTCTCTTTTCTCAAGAAGGTCAAGACCTTCTTCTTTTGCAACAATATAAGCGGCGCCTTCTTCAGAAACCAGTTCAGATAATTCAAAAACTTTATCTTCTATTTTTTTGTCAACTTCTTCCCGGGTTAATCCAGCTTCTTTCGCAATTTTATCCTTTAATTCGTTAATATCCATAACTAAATTATTAAACTATTTAATTCACTTTGTTTTGCATAATTTTAGGAAATTTGTCAGGATTTTGGTTCCTTGGTTTTTTTCCAGTCTGATTTCAGGGTGGAACTGGACCCCGTAAACTGGTTTTTCCCTGTGTTTTATGATTTCTGCGCCTATTTCGGATTTTGCCAATAAAATCAGATTTTTGACTTTTTTTACATAAAATCTGTGAGCTTCAAAAACACTCAATTTTTCAATTCCCTTCAGCAAGGAATCTTTTTCAATAATTTCCAGATTTCTTAAACCCCTCTTTTTTTCTTTGAGCATTTCAATTTTCTCCCCGTAAAAATGACAAATTAATTCAAATCCAAGGCAGATTCCAAAAACAGGAATTTCAGAATTTTTTATGAGTTCGATTTCCTGTTTGTAAATTTCTTCATTATTTTTAACTTTGTATTTGCTCCCACCGGAAAGAATTATGCAGTCAAAATCAGAATAGTTTTTGGGCAACTCCTGAAAATTCACTGTTGTAATTTCATGAGGTTTTAATATTTCCCGCAATTCTTCCAAATGTTTTGTGATGTTGTTAACCAGCAGGATTTTCATAATAATAGAAATTCTATTCTTTTGTTTCAACAATAACTTAATTTTTATTCTACTTTATGGATTACATTATTTTTGTTGGTCTTATTGCTGGAGCGTTGACCACAGTTTCGATTTTACCTCAATTACTCAAAACAATGAAATTAAAGGAGACAAAAGATATTTCCTTAACCTGGTGCGTGATTCTTTTCTCAGGCGTTTTTCTGTGGGTGGTTTATGGGTTTCTTATTAGTGATTTGGCTGTTTTACTTGCAAACGGAATCACTTTGGTATTAGTATTTATTCTATTGTTGCTTAAACTAAAATTTGGTTAATATGCACACTTACAAAAAAGGATTTAGGGCGGAACATGAATTGATGAAACTTCTTTCAAGTCTGGGTTTTGCTGTTCTTAGAGCCCCGAAATCAGGGAAGGATTCCATAGATGTAATTGCCTGCAAACTCGGGCACATTTTTGTTTTTGAATGCAAAAGCTGGAATTCAACTGTGAGAATTTCAGAGAGGCAGATGGAAAGTCTGACTGACTTTGCGGAAAAGGCGGGAGCGATTCCATTAATAGCAATGAAGAAAGAGCAACGAGGATGGAAGTTTCTGAAAGCAAATGAAGTGACAGAAAACAACGGGGTTGCCTCTGAAAAATTAATTGAAGAAAAAGGATTTGGGATTGAATTTTTTAATACATTTTAATTTCTTCTTACGGAAATTAAATTAATAATTAAAATGGGCTGAGGCGGATTTGAACCGCCGACCTCTGCCTTGTAAAGGCAGCGTCATAACCCTTATCTCCCTGATATTCATTGTTATTCAGAGTCTAGACCACCAGCCCATAAAATGTAAATAAATTAAAATAAATCTCTTTTCAGAAAAACTCAAATTTTAGTTTAATAGGGATTAACCAACAATAACCCTGATATACTCGTCGTCGTAATTTCCATATATTTATTTCCAGAAATAAAGTTGATCTTTAATTTCAATGGACCCTCCAATCATACAATCTCCAAGGTATTTGGCATTTCCTCTGAAGTCAAAAGACCCCCCTAAATATTTTTTTATAAGATTTTTATTTTCATAGACTTTCCCAGCATCTCCTTTGATAACAACATCCCCTCCTTCCAGATGATCTCCAACTTTATCACCAGCATCCCCTTTAACAAAAATCTGCCCTTCTTGCATAAATGATCCAATGCGATTACCAGCATTCCCTTCAACAATAATACTTCCACCACACAGCCCATGTCCAGGTTCATCACCACAATTTTTTTTGATAATAAGTTCCCCCTTTTTCATATAGGCTCCAGACAAATAGCCCGTATTTCCTTCAATAATAAGTTCCTTTCCATCCATATAAGCTCCAACCCAATTTTCAGCATTCCCTTTAACAAGAATTTTTCCTTTATTTTTACGTCCAACCCAGTCTGCAACATCTCCTTTAATGGTTAAATTTTTATTATTATTTTCACCAAGATAACTGTAAGCTTTTTTCATTTCAAGTTCAATATCTTCATCAGGAATTTTATTTATACAGTAAGAAATGTAATGCCCTGAAGCTAAAAGATTGGGCTCACTTTCAATTTTGTAAATCAGTGCCTGAATTTCTTCAGCAGTTTCAGGTAAATCCGGATAATCACCCACACCTTCATAAGCCTTTTTTTTAGACAATTCATTTATCCTGTAATCTTCACTCCATTGTCTGAAACTTTGATACAAATCTTTATCAACATGCTCTTTGAAAATTAGTTCTTGTAGAATTTTTTTAGGGTTTAATTCATTCTTATGAATTCTTCTCAAATACTCGTTTGCATCTTTCATTTTATTCACCTATTTCATAAACAACAGCTTTACCATCTTTACATTCCAACCTGACTTTTTGCCCTTCTTTTAATGAAGCTCTGTCTGAGTCATAAAATATTTCTTCATTACCATCTTCAACCATAACTGAATATTGCTTACCACCAATCATATCCGTTGGACAGTTTAGATTGGTTGGGTATTTTTCCCACAATTCTTTTCTGTTTTCATAAGGTACTCTTTCCAATTCTTTTCTGTGGAGTCCCAAAGCATATTCCATGACCGCAATTGGTTTGTCTCTGACATTAGGTATTATATTTGGGTTTGGATAATCTATACTAGAACCTGGAAAATCATTCATTATAAATCCCTCACAAGAATCACAAAGTTGGTTATAAGTTCCAGAGCCAATCATCAAGTCAACAACTAAAATTACTGGATTATCTTTTGCATATTTTTCAATATCTGATTTAGTCTTAAATCTCCCGTCAGAGTGTTCAGACTTGTTAGATTGCCAATAGCGAATAATTTCACCTTCAGCAACACCATTTTTCCAAACCCTATCCGATTCCGCAATTTTTTCCATTTTCTTCACCTATCAAGTAGTATTTATCTGTTGTCACTACCTGATAATATAATATACTTTTAGTATATTTATAGATTTTGCAACTCTTGTCGTAACAAAAGTGATATATTTAAATACAAAATACAGAGTTCTTTATGGAAGAGAATATACTCAATGCCCTGAAAACATTTGGTCTTACAGACTATGAGGCAAAGGTTTATTATGCGGTCTGTGTTTCAGAAACCTCTTCTGCCACAGATTTATCCAAATTATCTAAAGTGCCGAGAGCAAGAATCTATGATATACTTTCAACACTGGCGAGAAAGGGTTGGGTAAATATTCTGGAAGAAAGACCAGTAAGATATAAACCCACAAATTTTAACATAATCAAAAAGAAACTCGAGGAAGAAGAAAACAAATTGAAAAAAGCAAAAACCGAAATTCTGGAAGAAATTGAGGCGCACTCAAAGAAGGATAAAGATGTGATTTCAGAGGCTGCGCAGGAATTAATATCCGGAAAAGAAGATGTTTTGAAATTAATAAAAACTTTTATTTCAAAAGCAAAATCAGAGATAACTTTAAATTATGTTTCTACATTTTTATTGGACAAATTAATTCCTGATTTAGAATATGCAAAGAGGAAAAAAATAAAAATAAAAATAATTTTAAGTTCAAATCAAAAAGTCCCCGCGCTTCGCACCCTAAAGAAAATTTCTGAGGTTAACAGGGGAATAAAAGAACCAACTCATGGAAATTTACTGGTGGACAAAAAATATTATGCTAATTTATTTGAAACCAAAGATAATATCCATGCTGTGGCCATCTATTATAAGAAATGTATTTTCTGTCTTAGTGCATGGTTAAACAGAGAGTGGGAAGAGAGCAGGAAAATTTAAATTAATCAGATTTTAATTTTTACCCTCTTATTTTTTGGAATTGAATCTATAAACTCAATATAAAATAGAATCTTATATTCAGGCAATTGCGAAGTCAAAAATTTTATTCATTAGACTTGTTGCCAATTAA
>JAGLVB010000001.1 GCA_023134135.1 Candidatus Aenigmatarchaeota archaeon | reverse complement strand
GCTGCGCCCCGTAGGGCCTGGATTCTTGTCTCAGAATCCATCTCCGGGCTATTGCTCTCACAACCCGTACTGATTATCGGCTTGTCGGGACATTACCCCGGCAACAACCTAATCAAGTATAATCCCATCCTTAGTTCAGATAAATTCTTTCCAGAACTTTTATCCTATCTTCTTTATCCTCAGTTTCCCGAGATTATGGAAGGCCTAAGGGCAGGTTGATTATATATTACTGAGCCGTTCGCACTTCGAAATCCGAAGACTCCAAAATACTTGCATGGCTTAGTCGAACTCTAATAGCAGTAACCTCCGGCAGGATCAACCGGAATACTGCGGGTTATCTCCTTATTAAATTCCTCAAAATGATGCACTCCTTTTATTCTAAACTTTGAATTAAACCAAAGTTCAGTAACTTATTCTACTAAGTTACTCATTGCCTTATAGGCTCTTCAATAATAACTTATTAATTAAATTAATTAAATAGTCCTTTACTTATGTATTGATTTATAAAACATAACCAATAGCTTCATAATCAGATAAAAATCTTAATTTATACCATTCGCATCTTCCCTTTCCGGCGATTATATGCAATATATTTGGAGGTTCACTCTCACTTTCATCTTTCAACACACTTTCAATATCTGTGCGAGAAGGCTTTAAACTTCCACTTGGATGAGAATGATATCTAATAAGAGTTATATCTTTAGAAGTAAATCCTTTTGGTTTTTCTATTTCAATTTTACTTAATTCTTCATCAAAAAAATTTAAATCAGAATTTTCAAGGTTTTGTTCAACAAGTTCTGCAAATCTGTTATAAAGACCTCTTTCCTTCACCTCACTTAAAAACCTTTCCATATATTCTTCCTGTGCTATTCTTATAAAATCATCATATAAAAAACCAACCATTTCATAAAACTGTTCTTTGTTTACCTCAAATATATATTTACAAGTATCTGGATCTATACTGTCTTTGTCTCCAGTATAATACTTAGTTTCTCTAACCTCATAACCATTTGTTAAAAATAATCCTCCCACTTCAATTTCAGGATATTTTCCAATTCTCTCTAAAATCAATGATTCAATTTCTTCCCAACATTCTGGAATTTTTCTGGTTGGCAACAATGAAGTAAATGATTTTTTTATGTTATAACGATTCTTAACAAAATTATCATATGGTTTTTTCTCATTTATATCCTTAATATATGAGTCTATTCCTCCATACCCTTCTTCTATTTTGGTTGAATCCTCTAAAGATTTACTTATATCTATATAAGTCTCTCCTATTTCAATTGGATTATTAGTATAAAATTCCCCGATATCACCCTTATTATTGTATTCCATACCACTATATAATAATAAATTATTAATAAAGATTTATATAATCAGACAATGAGCCTAATTCATACCATTCGCATATTCCCTTTCCGGCTATTACCTGAAAAGCTTTCAAATAATCTTCGTCATCCTCTCGAGCTGATTCAATATCTCCACCAGATGGATAAAGACCTCCATACAAATGAGAATGATATTTAATATAAATTAAACCTTTGTATAAAACATATTCTTCTGGTCCTTTCATCTCCTCCTCAGTCAATTCCAAATCCAAAGAATTGCGTAAAAAATTTAAATTTTCTATAAGATCCTGCTCCTCAAGAGATATAGTATAATTCATATTCTCTGGAGTAATACTTATATTATCACCAAAAACACAATGAAGTTCTCTAATATCAATGCCATTTGTCATTAATATACCACCTACTTCCACTTCAGGATATTCTCCAATCCTCTTTAAAATCAATGATTCAATATCCGCCTGATTTTTTGGAAATTCTTTTGCAGGCAGTAAATATTTATCCTCAGAATTTACCATTATTATATAATATATATTACTTAATTACCTTGTAGCTCTCTCCTTCCTTCCGGTTCTAAGCATTTCCAAACTAATTCCATTCACAGCGCAAACCCTATATCTGACACCGGGAATACTTCCAACAGATTTTCCCTGTGAACCTCCCATTCCTTCTATTGTCACTTCATCGTGTTCATTAACAAATTTAACTGCCCTGTCTTTTGGCAAATGCGCAGTAACTTCCTTCCCGTTTTTAATTAGTTTTACCCTGACGCATTTAATCATACCTGAGTGAGGTTGCTTCTGTTCAAGTTGCCTCTTGCTCAAAACCATTCCCTTTGCCTGCGGGGAGCCTTTTAAAGGGTCGGTTTTCTTGAATAAACCCAACACTTTAATCTTATGACCTCTCTTACAATATTTTGCTTTTTTTCTCTTTTCCACAAGTTTCCTCGCATTAAATGTTCCCATAATTAAAAACTTAATAAAATATAAGACCTAAAACCTAAACAATACCTTCTCAACATTATATACTCTTTCCAAAAAACTTTTAATCGCTTCCATATCCCTTCTCACTTTTTTATTATCCTGTCTATTTATAAATAATTTCAGATTTCCATCAGATTCCTTAATCCTGAGTTTATCAGAGATTACTTTTGTAAGGAAATCTTCTTTTTCTTTGAAATAAGGGAAAACTATTACCTGGTTCCCTACATGCTTTTCGAGCATCTTTATCTTTTCCCCTTTATTTGTTAAGACAACGGACATAGTTTCTTTAGGGACCACAAAATACACTTTATCTTTAATTACACAGTCTATTGGAGCAACTCCAGTCACCAACTCAAATAAAGAGATATAATGCAAAGTATTCTTATCAAATGTTCTCATATCTTAAATCACCTATTTCCCTAAAATCATTTTCATTTTAACACACCTAAAACAGAAATTGGAAAATTTTTACCTAATGATTTCCCAAGTTCTATAGCATCGACATTCAAATGTTCAATTTCCACAACCCCAATATCTCCAAGTAAATCCATTGGAGCATTAGTTGATAAATAGAGTTTAACTATTTTATTTTTTTTCATTAATTTTTTTGATATTTTAGGTCCTATTACCAGTTTATTATTTTCATATTCTTTTTTGAGATTTAATATATTATCTCCTTTCCTCAACTTACTTATACCTTCCATTTTAATTTCACTGTTCCTGTTCCTACCTGACATACCTGATTTATTACTAAGTTACTAATTAAAGTATTTAAATCATCTTTCTTATTATTTACTGCTGAATCAAACAGAATTTTTATTGTTTCCTCAAAGTTCAACCTTGCAAGAACACTTTGTTTGCTTTTCATCAATCCATACCTGCTCATAGGCTCCAAACTCCCATTAACAGACATTACATCTCCAACCACACCAATATATCTCTTATCCACACCAACACCCTGTTCTTCAAGAGTTTTACTTATTTCTTTTATCAAAGCATTTCTCGCCGCTTCCACACCCAAGACACTTTTTACAGCCATTACATCTGTTGTTGTTGTATTTTTTGTATCCACGCCATCAACCAGCATAAATTTCTCAAAACTTCCTCCTTTCACCTGTATTGTCCATCCATCATCTCCATTCAAAATTATCGTTTCTTTGGTTCCTTTTATTCCTTTTATTGATAATTCAATCAATTTCTGCTTTAAAACTCTAAATTCAGAATAAGTTTTAATTTCTTCAAGATTAATTACCTTATCTGCGATACTGCTTGGATATTTCTTAACATATTTCTTAACTACACTCAATACACTTTCCAAAGTCATATCCAATTCTTTTAAACCGCTGAATTCAAGAGTTACCTGAAAATTTGGAATGTCATAATAAATATTTAAAAGCACATCATTTAACTTTGATTCCACAATATTCTTTGCTATTTCTTCAGCGCTTTCCCTTGAATTGTCAAGCAAATGAATTGTAGTTACATTATCAATTTCTTTTCTCAAATCAAAAAGCTCTATAAGTCTTGGCAACCCTGAAGCCATCCTTATACCTGCAGAAGCAGCAAAGTGATAAGCTCTCATGGTCATCTGTGTAGCCGGTTCTGAAAGTGATTGTGTTGTTATAATTCCCAAAGCTTCGCCGCACTCAAATTTTGATTTCTCAATCAAGTCCTCAAGTTTTTTCTCAAGTTCCTTTTTCTCCGCTCCTGTTATCTTATGTTCTTCACAATAATTTTCCAGTTTTTGTTCTATTCCTATCATAATATATCTTCTAATTCAATCTTTCCTTTATTTGCTTTGTGTGGATTAATATTATTTTCAAATGGAGTGAACTGAACTATCTGGTTCCTCTCATTTCTTATTGTATTATCCGGCGCCACTTTAACATCATGCAAACAACTTACAAGTCTTCTTTCAAGATAACCTGAATGTTTGGTCTTAAGAGCTGTATCTGACAAACCTTCCCTGCCATGCATGGAATCAAAAAAGAAACTTGTGGGGGAAATTCCCTCTTTATAACCTTCTTTTACAAAACCATATGCTGAAGGATTTATCTCATCTTTACTGAAATGAGGCAGACTTCTATGATAATATCCCCTTGTTATCTTTTTGCCTTTTAGTTTTTCCTGACCAACAACACCAATAATTTGCGCTACAGAAACAAGACTGCCTCTTGCTCCAGTCTCAGCGGCAATTCTTGCAGTTGATTTACTGGATAATTTTTCCTTAATAAGTTTCTCAATCTCTTTTGGGAGTTGATCTAACTTTGACTGCGTTTCCTTTGAAGGAGACTTTATGTAATTTTTAATTTCTTTTGAAACAAGTTTCTCAATTTCCTTTCCCTCTTCAAGATAATAATCTTCCAGAGAAATTGTATATGCGTGAGTGGTCATAAAATTTAAACATAATTTTGACATATTGCCAATAAATTTCGCAGCTTCATCACCGCCACAATGAAGTTCAATCTTGTTTAGCAATGAACCTTTTTCTGAACCAATAGCCATTTCATCAATATATCCTTTTTTCATAATTCCTTTTTCAATTACCACTTCCTGTCCTGTCCTTGTTGTACCTGTGTAATTTAATTTTGGCAATATTAATGAAAAAACATCTTTGCCTGAATAAGCATCTTTATCTAAAGTAATCTTAATATCCAAACCCATTATTAAATTGGAAACCTCCCTTATTGAAAGTTTTATATTATCCTGAGTTAAAAAATAACCCCCCATTAAGTGATCCTGTTTTGCGCCTATAATAGGCAAACCATACCTTGGTGTTCTTATATGTTGATTTACATTCATCAAATATTTTAATTCCACTCTTGATTCTTCGGTCTGAGGTATATGCAAGTTCATTTCATCACCATCAAAATCCGCATTGTAAGGCGTTGTAACCGCAAGATGCATCCTGAATGTTTTACCTTCCATAATCCTTACTTTATGAGCCATCATAGACATCCTGTGCAAACTTGGCTGCCTGTTAAAAATCACCCAATCACCATCCATCAAATTTCTTTCAACAATATAACCCGGCATAATCTCTTCAGAAATCATCTCTTTTGTCTCCTGCGTAACTTTTTTCTTTAAACCATCTACACGAACTATATAATTCACAGCAGGAAAATTGCCATAATTTAAAATTAATTTTTTCATATCTTCCAGATTGCCATCAATCACTCTTTCAGGAACAGTTATTGTTTTGGCAATTACCTCCGGAACACCAACTTCATCAATATCCAGGAAATTGTCCGGTGAAATTATGCTCCTTGCGGAAAAATTAACCCTTTTTCCTGAAAGATTATACCTAAATCTGCCTTCTTTCCCAATCATCCTTTGAGCAAGAGTTTTCAATGGCCTTCCACTCCTGTGTCTTGCAGGAGGTATATTTGACATATCATTTTTTATATAAGTGGAAACATGGTATTGCAATAATTCAATAATATCGCTTATTAAGAAATCAGGAGCGCCGATATCCAAAATTCTCTTTAATCTTTCATTAATTCTTACTATATCCACCAGTTTATGGGTTAAATCATCCTCACTTCTTTCTCCGCTCTCAAGAATAATAGAAGGTCTCATAGTCATTGGAGGGACTGAAAGAATTGTTATTACCATCCATTCCGGTCTTCCTCCCTTAAATTCAAGTTTTTCCAAATCTTCTTCAGTTATTCTTTCAAGACATTCCCTTACCTGTTCAGTGGTTAATTCGTCTCTCCCAAGATTAAAAGAAGTTGGTTTTACAAATTTAATTTTTTTCTGTTTTTCCCCGCAAAAAGGACATTTTTCTTTTGCATCCTTTGCGCAAGGGCTTAAACCAGTCACACCTTCTCCAGCCATTGCTCTCCCGCATTTCTGACAGGTTGCCTGCAACAATAAATATATTTTAGACGCTAAAACAGGATGCACCACAGGTTTAATTAATTCAATATGTCCAAAATGTCCCATACAATCTCCTAATTTATAACCGCAGGTTCTGCAGGTAATCCCAGGGTCAACAACACCCATGCGATGATCCACAATACCTCTCTCAACAGGATAACCATCCGCATCATATAACTCCGGTCTTGTAATTTCAATTACGCTCAATTTCTTTATTTGTACTGGTGACAACAAAGAAAATTCAATTCCACTAATTTTGTGCATTATATATATTAAAGTTAAATCTTTATATTCTTTTTAAGAGTTAATTCATTCAATTTGAGCATATATAAGCTAAAATCAAAACTTTATATTATTTTAATAGTTTATATAATATGACAAGTTCAAAATTCCTGAAGGTAAGATGCAAATGCAATAATGAGCAGATAATATTCAACAAAGCAACCACACAGATAACCTGCTTAAACTGCGATAAGATTCTGTCAAAACCAACAGGAGGAAAAGCGGAAATTCTGGCTGAAGTGATAGAAAGTTATGAATAGTCTTAATATATAATTTTTAATATAAATTATGATTATAAAAAATAAAGTTGCTATTTCAAATGCTGAAGCAAAAGACATATTGACAAAAAAAGGCAAAGAAAAGGAATTCAATTATGAACAGCAACTCGCTCAGGAATACCTTAAAACCACAACAAAAATATCAAAAACAAATGCAATAAAATTAGTTCAGGAACTAAATGAATTAGATTTAAATGAGGAACAGGCAATTAATATTGTAAATATAATGCCTGAAGATGAAATAACCCTAAAATTAATCTTAAAATCCAAAAAAGAAGTAAAAACTGAATTTTTAAAAGATATTATTAAAAAAGTCGCCCAATATAAATAGAGCTTACTAATTATGAGAGAAGAAAAAGTAATTGTTTTGGACTATCTGCCACAAGGTTATGCTGGCATGAGGAAAATGGAACCTATAATTCAGGCAATTGGGGTTAATCATTTTGCGCTGCTTGAACTTGTTGCAACCAAAGAAGTGGAACTTAATGAAGAAATCAGAATAGATGATAAAGAAAAAGTTACCTACATCAGAAGAAAATTAAAGGAAAATGAATTAACAAACTTTGCAAAAAGTCATCTTGAAGAAACCATTAAAAAAATTGTAAAATCAAAAGAAGAGGAATTTATAAAATTCTTCAACACTTCAACAAGAATTTCAATCAGGATGCACAAACTTGAACTGCTTCCAAGCATTGGGAAAAAACATGTTGGTATAATTTTATCAGAAAGAAAAAAACCATTCACTTCATTTGATGACCTGAAAAAAAGAGTTGGAATAACAATTGAAGTGGAACAGATGCTTGCAAAAAGAATTATTGAAGAATTAAAAGGCGAGGAAAAATATTATTTATTTGTGCCTCATTTCCCAACGCCGACCGCCTCAAGAAGATAAAGTTTTAGGTGAGGTATATAAAAATCAATTGCTGTTGACACAAGATATATATTTGTAATCCTATCCGCAAAATCATGTTCATAAGGACCTTTTCTTGATAAAGCAAATTCCAACCCGAAAAAGTCTATAATCTTGGAAACCTGTTTTTGGACTTTTTGGGCATTTTCTTTTATTGAATCCAAAGCTCCTTTTTCATCTTTGATGTCTTCTTTCCAGCTTTCCACAATGCTTTCTATTGTTTCGCCTTCAACGGGATTCTCGCCTGAAATCCCAATCAACTGGTTTATTTCCCTGTCAAAGTCCTCCTGCTGAGCTTTTATTTTCAGCAATAAAACCAACAAAGCATTCTGGCTCAAGAACCAGTTTTCTGTTTTAAAAGTTACATCATCCATTTCATCCCCGGTTGGAAATTTTATAATATAATTTGAATATTTGACTTCAAGCAAAACATAATAAGGATTGTTCTCTTTCATCCAATCGCTGTCTTTAATCTCTTCAACAGTCTTTTTAACCCATTTCTCATCAATCCAGGAATACTCGCTTTTTAATCCTTTTTTTTCATTAAAAATAAAATTATCTTCTATAAATTTATCATAAGGGTCAATTCCAAATTCATTGCCTTTCATCTCCATTGTCCCCTTCCTCGGTTCTATTGGCACTATTGGTTGCCATGCCCAGATTTTAGTTTCGCTCGTTGAAATTGCCTGCGAAGGAGAATGCCAGACATCGCTTAGCTTTTTTCTGGCTGATTCAGGGTTTGACAAACCCTCTTTGTATAATTTATGTCTTGCAACAAGAGGTCTTAACCAATTCTTATATTCCTCAATTGTTCTCTCTCTTGAATTCTTCTGCGCAAGCAACCTTGATAATCTTCCTTCAATTTCAGGACCAAAAATCTTTTTCCAGTTATTGTACAATCTTTGCTTTGTTGACAACAATACTGCCTCTGCCTTTGAAATTTTCAGTTCATCTTTTATTTTATTCACATCCGCTTCAGTTGGCAATTTTTCTCCCAAAGTCATAAAATCAGAAATCAAAGTTGGCCACCTGATAACTATTCCTTTTATTGAATTGTTCCCTGTGCTTATATCAACTTCGTCTATAAAAATAGCCCTCAAAGAATGTTCATCATCTTCCTTAATCATTTTCAGGAATTCTTTGTATTTCCTCACATCATGGGCAATCAACTCAAAATCAGATACTGCCTGAGCCACGCTTGCAAGACCCTGCTTAATTTTCATCTCCATCTCATCTTTCTGTTTCTGGGTTAAATTGTAATAGCCCGCATCAACAGGAGATACTTCAAGGTTCTCGCTTACTTTGGTAATCTGATAACCTCTCTTATCCAAGTGAGGCAAAAAACTATACCATAAATCAGTTCCTTTTCCTTTGGGTAAAGTGAAATTAAATTCTTCGTTTTGTCCTAAAGGCGGAACCGCAACTATTTTTCCTACTAAGGGTTTAAAAGCGCCACCAAATTTTTCCATTTCTTTAAGATAATCCACTGCCATAATACTATAACCTTGTAAATAATGAAGTGTTTTTGGGAGTTAATTAGATTATTGGTTATATTTTATAGGAATTTTGTTAAGGTTAAATTTATAACCGTTATGATAACATCCTTTATTGGTATGGTATCATAACTAAAGTTATGATACCATTATGCGTAGTTCAATATTACTCG